>JAEYXX010000123.1 GCA_023431055.1 Pseudomonadota bacterium | reverse complement strand
AAATAGCGGTTGACAGCTGAGCATCTGGCTGTAGAATGCCGCCCCACAGACGCGGGATGGAGCAGTCTGGTAGCTCGTCGGGCTCATAACCCGAAGGTCGTAGGTTCAAATCCTGCTCCCGCAACCAGCTTCACGAAAAGGCCACTCAATGAGTGGCCTTTTTGCTTTGGCGGAAAATTAATATTTTCGATCAAAAGCAATAAATCGATTGACAACACTTTAAGCAAGCGTAGAATTGCCGGCGCGGGATGGAGCAGTCTGGTAGCTCGTCGGGCTCATAACCCGAAGGTCGTAGGTTCAAATCCTGCTCCCGCAACCACCTTCAGATAAAGGCCACTCAATCGAGTGGCCTTTTTCGTTTCCGCTCCTTGACCAGCACTGGTCAAGCGTATGATCCGTCGCTAGAATTGCGCACTTTTTGATCAGAGGCGCCAGCCAGGCGCCCTTAGAGGTTAGCCCGCATGTCCACCGCCACCCCGAAAGTCGGATTCGTCAGCCTTGGTTGCCCGAAGGCAACTGTTGACTCCGAACGCATCCTGACCCAGCTGCGCATGGAAGGTTACGAGATCGTGCCGACCTACCAGGATGCCGACGTGGTGGTGGTCAACACCTGTGGCTTCATCGACAGTGCCAAGGCCGAGTCGCTGGACGCCATCGGAGAAGCGCTGGCCGAAAACGGCAAGGTGATCGTCACTGGCTGCATGGGCGTGGCCGAAGACAGCATCCGCGACGTACACCCCAGCGTGCTGGCGGTGACGGGTCCGCAGCAGTACGAGCAAGTAGTCAGTGCGGTGCATGAGGTGATTCCGCCGAAAACCGAGCACAACCCGCTGATCGATCTGGTGCCGCCGCAGGGCATCAAGCTCACGCCACGCCACTACGCCTACCTGAAGATTTCCGAAGGCTGCAACCACAGCTGCAGCTTCTGCATCATCCCGTCGATGCGCGGCAAGCTGGTCAGCCGCCCGGTGGGCGACGTGCTCAGTGAAGCCGAGCGCCTGGTCAAGGCCGGCGTCAAGGAGCTGCTGGTGATCAGCCAGGACACCAGCGCCTACGGCGTCGACATGAAGTACAAGCTGGACTTCTGGAACGGCCAGCCGGTGAAGACGCGCATGCTCGAACTGTGCGAAGCGCTGTCGTCGATGGGCGTGTGGGTGCGCCTGCACTACGTCTACCCCTACCCCAACGTCGACGACGTGATCCCGCTGATGGCTGCCGGCAAGCTGCTGCCGTACCTGGACATCCCCTTCCAGCACGCCAGCCCGAAAGTGCTCAAGTCGATGAAGCGCCCGGCCTTCGAAGACAAGACCCTGGCGCGCATCAAGAAGTGGCGTGAGATCTGCCCGGAGCTGACCATCCGCTCCACCTTCATCGTCGGCTTCCCCGGCGAGACCGAAGAAGACTTCCAGTACCTGCTGGACTGGCTCACCGAAGCCCAGCTCGACCGCGTCGGCTGCTTCCAGTACTCGCCGGTCGAAGGTGCGCCGGCCAACGACCTGGGCCTGGAGCCAGTGCCGGATGACGTCAAGCAGGAACGCTGGGAGCGTTTCATGGCGCACCAGCAGGGGATCAGCTCGGCACGCCTGCAGGCCAAGATCGGCCTGGAAATGGACGTACTGGTCGACGAAGTGGACGGCGAAGGCGCCGTGGCCCGCTCCTGGGCCGACGCCCCGGAGATCGACGGCAGCGTGTTCATCGACTCCACCAGCGTCAAGCCGGGCGACAAGGTGCGCGTGCGCATCGTCGACGCCGATGAATACGACATGTGGGGCGAGCTGGTCTGATCGACCTCTCCCCGAAGAGTCCCGCTGAATGCGGCAATGCTGTTCACTTAAGGTTGCACACGTTTGGCTCCCCTCTCCCATCTATTGGGGGCACGCCTAGTGGAGAGGGGCTGGGGGAGAGGGCTGAAAACACGGCAAAACTGCCAGTTTTCCCTCGCCGAACGCGGCCCGCCCTAACCCTCTCCCCAAAGGGGCGAGGGGACTGATCGCGTTCGACCGCTTCTTATGTGAACAGCATTACGCTGAATGCGGGGCTTTTCTTTCCCGGCACCAGGGTTCCCTGCCGGTACAATGACCTTCTTTTTGTCGAGCACCGTCATGAGCGAAGCCACCCGTCTGTCCAAACGCGTCATCGAACTGTTCGGCTGTTCCCGGCGCGAGGCTGAGCTGTACATCACCGGCGGCTGGGTCACGGTGGACGGTCAGGTGGTCGAGGCGCCGCAGTTCAAGGTCGAGGCGCAGCGTGTCGAGCTGCTGCCAGGCGCCAGCCTCGAGCCGGTAGAACCAGTCACCCTGCTGGTGCATTGCCCGGCCGGCTCCAGCGCCGCACAGCTGCAGCATCTGTTGGCACGTGAGAACCACTGGGAAGAAGACCCGCACGCCCAGCGCATCCTGCATGGCCATTTCCTGCGCCAGGAACAGAGCCTGCCACTGCAGAACGGTGCCAGCGGCCTGGTGGTGCTCAGCCAGGACTGGCGTGCACAGCGCAAGCTGCGCGAAGACGGCGCCAAGCTGGAGCAGGAATACCTGGTCGATGTCGCTGGCGAGCTACCGGCCAGTGCGCTGGAGCGCCTGAAGAAAGGCCTGCTGCACAAGGGCACGCAGTTCCCGCCATGCAAGGCCAGCTGGCAGAGCGAACAGCGCCTGCGCTTCGCCCTAAAGAACCCGGCCCCCGACCTGCTGCGGCAGATCTGCGCGGCACTGGGCCTGAAAGTGCTGGGCATGAAGCGCATCCGCATCGGCGGCGTACCGATGGCCAAGCTGCCGGTCGGGCAATGGCGCTATCTGGGTGACAAGGAACGATTCTGAGGCCGTGTTAGGCTGTGTTCGCCACGCTCTGGAGACCACCATCATGCGTACCCTGCTCCTCACCGCCCTGCTCGCCCTGAGCCTGCCCGGCTTCGCTGCGCCGGCGCCTTTCTTTCTCTGGCAGAGCAAGGTCGATGGCCACCTGACCTGCGCCCAGACCAGCCCTGGCGAGGGCTGGATTCGCTTCACCGGCCCGTTCCGCGACGCCGGATGCAGGGTTGCGTACGACGCGCCCGTCAACAGACGCTAAGCAGCACACCATGCAGCATCTGGTCTCCCCGGTCGGTATCGTTCGCTCCTGCTTCAAGGAAAAGTTCGCCATCCCCCGCCAGCCGCATCTGGCGCCTGCGGCGCGCGGCGTGCTGGAACTGCTGCCGCCCTTCGATCAGGGCGAGGCCGTTCAGGGTCTGGAGCAGGTCAGCCACGTCTGGTTGCTGTTTCTGTTTCACCAGGCGCTGGAAGACAAGCCACGCCTGAAGGTGCGTCCGCCACGCCTGGGTGGCAATCAGTCGGTCGGCGTATTCAGTACCCGCGCCACCCACCGTCCCAACGGCATCGGCCAGTCGGTGGTGCGCCTGGAGCGCGTGGAGCCGGATCGCCTGCACCTGTCCGGCATCGACCTGCTCGACGGTACGCCGGTGCTGGATATCAAGCCTTACGTGCCTTACGCCGATGCCGTGGCCGATGCGCGCAACGAGATGGCCGATGCCCCACCGCCACTGATTCCGGTGGACTGGCAGGACGACGCCCTGGCAGCTGCGCGCAGTCACGGGCTGCGTTTGGACGAACCGCTGGTGGCGCTGATCGAACAATGCCTGGCGCAGGACCCGCGCCCGGCCTACCAGCAACCGCAGCCCGAGCGGCGCTACGGCGCGCGCTTCTGGGATCTGGACGTGCACTGGCATTACCCGCAACCAGGGCGTATTCGTGTGCTGGATGTGCAGATGGCGAGCCGCGGCTAAAGCCCCTCCCACAGACCGTCGATCGCGTGGGAGGGGCTTTGGCCGCGACAAGACAAAACGCATGAATCGTCATTTCGCCCAGCAATAGTGCCTGATTTACCTGACGCCAGGTTCTAGGGTGAAGGCCTCATCACTCAGCGAGGCCTTCTCATGCATCCGTACTTCTCCCTTGCCGGGCGTACTGCTCTGGTAACCGGCGGCACCCGCGGCATCGGCCTGATGATCGCCAAGGCCTTCGTCGAAGCCGGCGCCCATGTCTACGTCTGTGCCCGTGACAGCGAAGCCTGTGCGCAGACCGCCGCCGAGCTCTCGGCAATGGGCCAGTGCACCGGTATTGCCGCCAACCTGGCCAGCGAGGAAGGTGTGCAGGCGCTGGCTGCCGAACTAGCCGGGCGCATCGACAAGCTGGATATCCTGGTCAACAACGCCGGCACCACCTGGGGCGCGCCGCTGGAAAGCTACCCGACCAGGGGCTGGGAGAAGGTCATGCAGCTCAACGTCACCTCGGTGTTCGGCTGCATCCAGCAGCTACTACCGCTGCTGCGCAAGGCAGGTTCGGCAGAGTGCCCGGCGCGGGTGATCAATATCGGCTCGGTAGCCGGCATCAGCGCCATGGGCGAGCAAGCCTACGCCTACGGCCCGAGCAAGGCCGCGCTGCATCAGCTGTCGCGCATGCTGGCCAGGGAGCTGGTGGGCGAGCACATCAACATCAACGTGATCGCGCCGGGACGCTTCCCGAGCAAGATGACGCGCTTCATCGCCGAGGACGAAGCAGCGCTGGCCGCCGATACCGCGGTGATCCCGATGCAGCGCTGGGGCCGCGAGGAAGAAATGGCCGCGCTGGCGCTGAGCCTGGCTGGCAGCGCCGGTGCCTACATGACCGGCGCCATCATCCCCATAGACGGCGGCTTTCACCTGGGCTGAGGGTCAGGTGCGGAACTGCCGCACCAGCCCCTGCAGCTCCACGCCCAGACGCGCCAGCTCGGCACTGGAGGCGGCGGTCTGCTCACTGGCTGCGGCACTCTGCTCGCCGATGTCACGCACGCGGGTCACGCTCTCGTTGATCGCCTCGGCCACTGCGCTCTGCTCTTCGGCGGCGGCGGCGATCTGCTGGTTCATCTGTTCGATGGTGCTGACCGCCTGGGTGATGCGACCCAGGGCGTCACCGGCCTCGCCAGCCAGTTCGACGGTGCGGCGGGTCAGGTCACGGCTGCTGTCCATCTGCTGCACAGCGCCCTTGGCCATGCGCTGCAGCCCGGCGATCAGGCTTTCGATCTCCTCGGTGCTGTCCTGCGCGCGCTTGGCCAGTGCTCGCACCTCATCGGCGACCACGGCGAAACCGCGACCCTGCTCGCCCGCGCGGGCCGCCTCGATGGCAGCGTTGAGCGCCAGCAGGTTGGTCTGCTCGGCGACGTTGCGAATCACCTCCAGCACAGTGCCGATACGCGCGCTCTCCTGATTGAGGTCGGCAATCGCCTTGGCCGACTGCTCCACTTCGCTGGCCAGGCTGTCGATCTGATCCACCGCCTGCTGCACCACGCGATTGCCCTGCTGCGCCTCCAGATCGGCATCACGCGCCGCCAGCGAGGCCTGCTCGGCGTTCTGCGCCACTTCCTGCACGGTGGCCGCCATCTGATGCATGGCAGTCGCAGTCTGTTCGGTCTCCAGTTTCTGCGTCTGCACACCAGCGCTGGTTTGTGCGGTGATCGAAGAGAGTTGCTCGGCAGCCGCAGCGATCTGCCCTACACCGCCACCGATGCGACCGACCAGGTTGCGCAGGCTGACGGTCATGTCCTGCATGGCGGCGAGCAGCTGTCCGACTTCGTCACGGCGGTCCTGCGGGATGTCCTGACTGAGGTCGCCCGCCGCAATACGCTGGGCAAAGGCCACGGTCTGGCGCAGCGGTACGACGATCAGGCGAGTGATCAGCAACGCGGCGCACAGTCCCAGCACCACCGCGGCGACACCCATGATGCCGAGCATCACCAGCGCACGCTGGGTATCGGCGCGCATATAGGTTTCGGCGCTGGCCTGGGCCGACTCGGCGAGATCGACTACCGAGCGCGCGCGCTCGATCATGGCCTTCTCGGTCGCCTGGTTCTGCTCACGAAGCTGCTGGTAGTAGAGGAAGGAACGCTGGTAAAGAGTCAGCGCCTGCAAGGCGGTGTCGATGGCCGCTTTCTGATCGTCTTCGAGCCAGACCTTCAGGCTGCCGGCGACGGTCTGCAGGTCTTCACTGACGTACTCCCACTCCTCCAGCGCTTCTGGCGAACCATCGATGATGTAGAGGCTTTCCTGGCTGCGCAGATCGAGCATGCGCTTGCTCAGGCCAGACGCGGTTTCTGCCAGGGTCAGCGGATCACTGCCACGCAGGCGGTCGCCCTGTAGCCGCAGCTCGCGTACTGCGTCATACATGTCCAGTTCGATCACCTCGAACTGATCGCGCGCCTCCGCCGCTGCGGTGCGCATATCCTGGCGGGCTTCACGTGCCTTGCCCTGCTGCTCGACATAGTTATCGAACTGCTTGAGGTACTCGGACGTGGCTTGCTGCATGGTCTGAATGCGCGAGCTTTCGGCCACATCCTGCCCCAGGTGCTCCAGCATGCCCTGCACCTTGAGCAGGCTCTCGCGTACGCGCGCGGCGCTGTCTTCAGTCTGCTCGATGGCGAAGTTGCGCTCGAGGCGACGTGCCTGGAGGATCTCCTGGTTCACCTGCGCCAGTTCCCCGACTTGCTCATGCCCTTTCAATACCGCCTGGACGGCAAGGTAGCCGCTGACGGTCATGGCGGCTGTCAGCAACAGCACCAGACCGAAACCAATGAGGAGCTTCTTGCCCACGGCAAGATTGGCGAAAAGGCGTGTGGCAGACTTGAACATAACGGCGACTCCAGATTTTTCTTATATAGCCGCGCCTCGTGAGGCCGGCCTGATCGACTGGCTACGCAACTGCTATGCCATATCTATTACAGGCTATCGGCAGGAGAGTGGCACCGCTTGAGTGCTGGCACTTAGCCAATGCATTACTTGCAGCATAGCCAGAGTCTTACGTGGAGACGGGAAGATTCGGCAATTATCCGCTTATTGGCGCCCAAAAACCGGCGATTTCTCGCCGACCACCTGTGCGCCTTGCCGATACGCGAACCATAAAAAAGGCGCAGTTTCTGACGAAACTGCGCCCCGCTTGACCTGGACCAGGCTCAACGTCCGGCAAGTACCGGCATCACCCGTGGCCGCAGCATTTCACCCGCGATCGCCAACAGGCCGATGGCACCAGCGATCCAGTACCACTGGGCGACCGGATCGAACAGCAGCCAACCCAGCGCATGCAGAAACACCACCATGATCAGCACCGGGCTGACGTAACGCACCATGAACAGCCACAGGGCGTAGCCTGCAGGTGGCAGGTCCAGTTCGTCGCGCATGATTTCGCAGCGCAGCGCATAGCCAGCGAGCACCACCATGAAGATGCCGCCCAGCGGCATCATCCAGCGCGAGGTGAGGTAATCCAGCCAGTCGAAGAAGTTCTTGCCCAGCGGTGTCCAGCCGGCCAGCAGGTTGAACGAGAGCATCGCCAGCAGGCTGATCACCAGCAGCACGGCGCCGGAAGCCAGCGCTGCACGCAGACGGCTGATACCGTGTTTCTCGTTCAGATAGGCCACCGTGGCTTCGATCATGGAGATGGCCGAGGTCAGCGCGGCGATCGACACCATGGCGAAGAACAGCACGCCGAACGCGGTGCCCAATGGCATCTGCTGGAAGGCCAGCGGCAGGCTCATGAAGATCAGACCTGGCCCTGCGCCCGGACTCATGCCGTTGGCGAAGATGATCGGAAAGATCGCAAGGCCAGCCAGCAGCGCCACACAGGTATCGCAGATGGCGACCAGGAAGGTGGTGCGGGCGATGGACTGACCGTCGGGAATGTACGAGCCGTAGGTGAGGATCGCCCCCGAGGCCAGGCTGAGGGTGAAGAAGGCATGACCCAGGGCGGCTAGCAGCGCCTCGCCAGTGATCTTCGAGGCGTCGAAATGGAACAGGAAATCGAAACCGGCCTTGAAGCTGCCGCTGGTGAAGGCGTAGCCGACCAGCACAATCAGCATCAGGGCCAGGCCCGGCATCATCCAGCGCACGGCATTCTCGATGCCTTTCTGCACGCCCTTGGCCACGATCCACAGGGTCAGCAGCGCTACCAGCACGCTCCAGCCGCCAAGCTGCCAGGGGTTGGCATTGTGCGCCTCGAACACTCCGCCAAGCGCCTCGACACTGGTGGCGGCCAGCGAGCCGTCGAGCATCTTCCACGTATAGGCGAAGGCCCAGCCAGCGACGACCACGTAGAAGCACAGGATCATGAAGCCGGCGAGCATGGCCATGCCGCCCACCGCCTTCCACAGCGGGTTGCCGCCGTTCTCGCGTACCACGCGGCCGATGGCGTCGATGGGGCTGCCGCGACCGCGACGGCCAACGGCGATCTCGGTCATCATCACCGGAATGCCAATGGCCAGGATGCACGCCAGATACATCAGCACGAAGGCGCCGCCGCCGTACTCACCGGTGATGTAGGGGAATTTCCAGATGTTGCCCAGGCCCACGGCCGAGCCGGTAGCAGCGAGGATGAAACCCCAGCGCGAGAGCCAGAGGTTCTTCGGTTTTTCACGGGTCATGCGTCACCTGTTTGTTTTTATCTGTGACGGAATCGGACCCGCCGCGCTCGTGGCGCAGCGGAATGCAAGGCTTGGGTTGAAGCCGAAGGTGTCACTGGGCGTCGGCTTGCACCTCCGGCGCGGCCCGTCGGAAGGCCTCCAGGGGTTCACAGCGCGCCGCCATGGCGACAATGCGTGGGTACGCGGCAAGGTCACAGTTAAAACGCCGCGCATTATACAGCTGCGGGATCAGACAGGCTTCCAGATATCCAGGCCGCTCGCCGAGCGACAGACGCCCGTCGAATACGGCCAGGCCCTCCTCCACCGCTGCAAGACCGAGCGCGACCCAGTGCCGGTACCAGGCGTTCTTCTCCTCGTCGCTGGCGCCCAGCTCACCACTCAGGTACTGCAACACGCGCAGGTTGTTCAGCGGGTGCACGTCGCAGGCGATATGCAGCGCCAATACCCGCACCTGCGCGCGTTCGGCTGGATCGGCCGGCAACAGCGCCGGCACCGGGAAGATTTCCTCGAGGTATTCGAGGATCGCCAGCGACTGCGCGATGCGCACGCCGCCGTTCTCCTCGTCCACCAGCAGCGGCAGCAGCCCCTGCGGGTTCAGCGCGCGATAGTCGGCGCCGTGCTGCTGGCCGCCATCCTTGACCAGATGCACGGGCACCTGCTCATAGGCCAGGCCCTTGAGGTTGAGGGCGATGCGCACGCGATAGGCGGCGCTGGAGCGCCAATAGCCATAGAGTTTCAGCATTGCGGATTCCTTGCGAAACGCGACCTGGTAGGAGCGGCTTTAGCCGCGATGCTTTTAGCGACTGCTGGAGAATCGCGGCTAAAGCCGCTCCTACAGCCGCCCCCACAGATCAGCGGGCTTCGTACTTTTCCACCACCTGATCGATGGCGCCGAAGATGCTCTGGCCGGCTGCGTCGAACATTTCGATGCGCACCCGGTCGCCGAACTTGAGGAACGGCGTCTTCGCTTCGCCCTGCTCAACGATCTCCAGCATGCGTTTCTCTGCCAGGCAACTCGATCCGGCGCTGCGGTCGTAGTTGGAAACGGTGCCGGAACCGATGATGGTGCCGGCACCCAACGGCCGGGTCTTGGCCGCATGCGCCACCAGCGTGGGGAAGTTGAAGGTCATGTCCACGCCGGCATCCGGCTGGCCGAACAACGCGCCGTTGATATGCGAGACCAGCGGCCGGTGCACCTTGCCATCCTTCCAGCTTTCGCCCAGCTCGTCCGGGGTGACCGCCACCGGAGAGAAGCTCGACGATGGTTTGCTCTGGTAGAAACCGAAGCCCTTGGCCAGCTCGCCGGGGATCAGGTTGCGCAGGGACACGTCGTTGACCAGCATCAGCAGGCGGATATGCCCTGCCGCTTCGGCCGGCGTGGCGCCCATCGGCACGTCGTCGGTGATCACCGCCAGCTCGGCTTCCAGGTCGATACCCCAGGCTTCGTCGGCCAGGCGAATCGGGCTGTACGGCGGGATAAAGGCATCGGCGCCGCCCTGGTACATCAGCGGGTCGTGCCAGAAGGATTCCGGCATCTCGGCGCCACGCGCCTTGCGCACCAGCTCGACGTGATTGACGTAGGCGCTGCCATCGGCCCAGTGGTAGGCACGCGGCAACGGGCTGTGGCAGGCGGCCTGATCGAAAGCGAAGGCGCCCTCTTCCAGGCCATCGTTGAGGCGCTGATAGACCGCTTCGAGCTTGGGCCGGGTCACGGCCCAGTCGTCCAGCGCAGCCTGCAGAGTGAACGCGATCTGCGGCACAACGACGGCGCGGGTCAGATCGCGGGAAACGACGATCAGCACGCCATCGCGGCCTTGATTCAGTGATGCGAGTTTCATCGGTAATCCTTCGAAATCTGAGGTAGGAGCGAACCCTGACCGAACAAAAAGCTTCGCGAGCAGAGCTCGCTCCCACAGCTTCGTTTAATCCTACAAACCCGGCGCGCGCCAGGAGTTGACGTACTCGGCCACGTCCACCGCGCCGGCGGCATCGGCCACGTCCAGGGCGCGGCGGGTGTCGATCATCACCGCCACCTCGTCGATGAAGGTGGCCGGATCCTCCTGGCTCTTCTTCAGCGCCTTGGGGTGTGGCCCATGGGGGAAACCGCACGGGTGCAGGGTGACCATGCCCTGCTCGATGTTGTCGCGGCTGAAGAAGTTGCCACGGTGATAGAACAGCACTTCGTCGTAGTCGTCGTTGTTGTGGAAGAACGGCACCTTGAGCGCACCGGGATCGGATTCCACCGGCCGTGGAGTGAAGGTGCAGATCACGAAACCATTGGCAACGAAGGTGGTGTGCACCGACGGCGGCAGGTGGTAGCGATGGCTGATCAGTGGGCGGATGTCGCGCCAGTTCAGGCGCACCACAGTGTTGTCGCCGTGCCAGCCGACCACATCCAGCGGGTTGTACGGGTAGGTCACGGTGCTGATCTGATTGCGCCGCTTGATCCTGATCTGCCAGGTGTTCTCGTCCTGCTGCGCCCTGAAGGCGTCGTCGATATGCGGGTGCTCCAGCACCGCCAGGTCGAAGATCGCCTGCGGCCCGAGCAGACCCTTGTCCGGCAACTGATAAGCACCGTCGGTGTTCTCGATCAGCAGGAAGTAGCTCGGCGTGCTGGCCTCGATGCGCCAGGCGGTGCCACGCGGGATCAGCAGGTAATCGCCATCGCGGTACTCCAGATGGCCGAAATCGCAGTAGAAATGACCACTGCCTTCATGCACGAACAGCAACTCGTCACCATCGGCGTTGCGCACCAGATGGCGCATGGCGCCGTGGGTGCGCCAGACGCGCAGCTTGACGTCGGCGTTGTGCAGGGTCAGCGGCGCAGCCAGCGGGCAATCGCGCTCGCTGGGGATGTCGTTGAAGTTGAACGCATGCGGGCGCAGCGGGCCTTCCCAGTCGATCCAGCCGGTGGGCGGATGCTTGTGGTGCAGGTGCGCGGTGGGGCCGAAGAAGCCCTCACGGCCCATCTCGCGCTCGTAGGTGCCCTGCGGCAGGTCGCAATGCGCCTGGCGCGAGCACTCGCCTTCACGCAGGGGAAAGCGGATCCATTGGCGGCTCATGGCATCACTCCTCGGAGATCACACCGCGACGCAGCTGGTCTTCCTCGATCGACTCGAACAGCGCCTTGAAGTTGCCCTCGCCGAACCCCTGGTTGCCCTTGCGCTGGATGATCTCGAAGAAGATCGGGCCGATCACCGTGTTGGTGAAGATCTGCAGCAGAATGCCGTCATCGCCCGGCGCGCCATCGATCAGGATGTTCAGTTCACGCAGTACCTCGGTCGGCTCGCCATGGCCGGCGACGCGGCTGTCGACCTTCTCGTAGTAGGTGTCCGGGGTGGTCATGAAGTCCACGCCATTGGCGCGCAGTTGGCGCACGGTGGCATAGATATCGTCGGTGCTCAGGGCGATGTGCTGGATGCCTTCGCCGTGGTATTCGCGGATGAATTCCTCAATCTGCGACTTGTCGTCGGCCGACTCGTTGATCGGGATGCGGATCTTGCCGCACGGCGCGGTCATGGCGCGGGAGAAC
Source organism: Pseudomonadota bacterium (assembly GCA_023431055.1). Taxonomy (GTDB): domain Bacteria; phylum Pseudomonadota; class Gammaproteobacteria; order Pseudomonadales; family Pseudomonadaceae; genus Aquipseudomonas. The sequence continues at coordinate 83,411 of JAEYXX010000123.1, read as the reverse complement.
AGGCCGGTGAGCTTGCCTTCGATATCGAAGTAGCGGATCTCGCGGAAGTTGGCGATACGCTCGTAGAAGCCGGACCACACGTCCATCTGCCCGCGGCGCACGTTGTGGGTCAGGTGGTCGATGCACTGCAGACCGACAGCATTGTCGTTGGGGCCGCGGCCTTCGATGTACTCGAAGTCGACGTCATAGATGCTCTTGTCGCCATAGCGGTCGACCAGATACAGCAGAGAGCCGCCGATGCCTTCGACGCATGGAATGTTCAGCTCGCCGAAGTTGGCGTGGCTGCCCACCAGTTTGGCCCCCTGCTGCTCGACGTAGGCGGCGGCCTGGGCGGCGTTCTTGACCCGGAAGGCCATGGCGCAGGCACTGGGGCCATGCTTCTCGCCGAAGGCACGTACGTGGCCGGTGGGACTGCCATTGAGCACGATGTTGATGTCGTGCTGCTGGAACAGCCATACCTCTTTCGAGCGGTGCTTGGCGGTTTCGGTGAAGCCCATGGCGGTGAACAACTGACGCAGTTGCTCGATACCTTCGGCAGTCGGTGCGGTGAATTCAACGAACTCGAAACCGTCGGTTCCGATGGGATTGTGCTGCTCGATCTTGGCCACGGCGTTCATCTTGCCTCCTGATTGTCATTGTTATGGCAGTGCACGAATGCTCTGCGGACAACCCCATGACAACCGAGCGCAGACGCGCTCTCAAGATGGCTTGCGACACTTCGACACAGCAGTCGAGCGCAGCAGTGGCAAACTTTCGTTACGCCAGGCGCGCAATGCAGGCAACGCCCCGCCTGTCGTAAGAAAAACCTTACACCCCGGTCTGCCGGCTTGCCGCCGGCGCTCAAGCAGAACGCGAGAAGCTGTAGGCACGCTCGACCTTGGCCACCCGCGTAGCAAAGGCGGCGTACCAGTCGGCTCGTCCCTGTTCACGCACGACGCTGTGCTCGGCATGCTCGCGCCAGGCACAGATGGCCTCCTCGCTCTGCCAGTAGGACAGCGTGATACCCAGGCCATCACTGCGCGCCGACTCCACACCAAGAAAGCCGGGCTGCTGCGCGGCCAGTTCCAGCATGCGCTGCGCCGCCTCGGCATAACCGGCGTCCACCTCGGTGCGCTGCGAGGTGAAGATCACCACGTAATAGGGTGGCTGCGGTGTAGCGGCGATCATGAGGCCATGGCCAGGTGCGCCTCGTGCACCGACTGCACCGCACAGGCACCGACCAGACCGGCGACCAGTGGCGGCAGACGACCCTCCAGCGCCGCACGCTCGGGCTGGAACAAAGTGGCAATGAAGAACGGATGATCTTCCAGCTCGATGGCACGCACCGCCCCGGACTCGTCATGCCCGGAGGCCTTCAGCGCCTGTGCCATCAATGGCTCGACGAAAGCGTCAGCAAGACCATAACGGCACAGGTACTGCTCGCTGATCTCACGTACGCCATAGAGCTCGGCAATCCGGGAACCGGAAAGCAGATGCACATGCTCGCTGACATCCAGCAACGCACAGGTCAGCGGCGCAATCAGCGGATTTGGCGCTTGCGGCGACAGCTCGGCATGCTCGGCATCGGTCCAGCCCAGGCGGTTGCGCGCGTATTCGAGCAGCGCATGCTGGAAGCCGCCACAGGTGCCGAGAAAGGGCACACCCTGCTCACGAGCAAAACGAATGGCGCGTAGCGCGCCCTCGGTGGCGGCATAGGGGCTGCCAGGCACGCACCAGATGCCGTCATAGGCCATCAGCGCGGCGTCATCCTGAATACTGTCGGTGGCCAGCCAGTCATGCTCGACTGCCACACCCAGGGCCTCGCTGGCCAGACGCAACGCCTCAGGAATGGCCCGGTGCGCGGTGATCGCCGCATTGAAGTCCCCCACCAGAGCAACCTTGACTCGACACTTGCTGTACATGCGCTTATCCCCCTCTTGCATGGCGGTTTACCTGCCACTATAAGATGGCGCCTGCGCAACAATAATTGGCAAATAGACAAGCAGAGATTGCAGCTGTGCAATATCAAATTGACCATACAGACCTATCCCTGGTGCTCGCTCTGGTGCGCGGCCGCTCCCTGGCGCGGGCTGCAGAACTGCTGCAGGTGGACGTATCCACCGTATTTCGCGCCGTACGCCGGCTCGAAGCGGCATTGGGTGTGGCGCTGTTCGAGAAGAGCCGGCGCGGCTACGAACCCAGCGAGACCGCCCGCGCCCTGGCGGAACAGGCCGAACGCGCCGAACAGGCGCTGGATGCTGCGCGTGTGGCGCTGGAACTAGGCAAACAGGTGGTCAGTGGCACGGTGCGCCTGACCTGTACCGACGCCGTACTGAGCAGCCTGCTGCTACCGGCGCTGGCGCGCTTCATGCCCAACTACCCGGCGCTGGCGCTGGAGCTGGTGACCTCCAATGACTTCGCCAACCTCAGCCGGCGCGACGCCGACCTGGCCCTGCGCCTGACCAACGAGCCGCCGGAGCATCTGGTGGGCCGGCGTCTGGCCAAGGTGTCCTATCGGGTTTGCGCGCGAGATGATGGCCAGGACCGCAGCGACCTGGCCCGGCAGAGCTGGATCACCCCGGACGAGGCGATGCCGGATCACGCCACAGTGCTCTGGCGTCTGCGTGAACTGCCGGGCGTCACCCCCAACTACCGCTGCAGCAGCATGTACGCCGTGGCGCAACTGGCGCGCGCCGGCTTGGGCGTGGCCGCCCTGCCCGACTTCGTGCTGCGCGCCCACCCCGAACTCAAGGCACTCGGCCCGCCGCTGACCGGCTGCGACACCGAGCTCTGGCTGCTGACCCGCCCCGACTGCCGAGCGTTACGTTCGGTGCAGACGCTGTTCGAGGAGTTGAGCGCAGCCTTGATGAGCAACGGCTAAGGCAAAGCGTCGCCGCTGAAGCGCCTCCCACAGGAGCAGCCGGCCCCCACGTGGGAGGGGCTTCAGCCGCGACTGGCCAGGCAGCTGTGTAGCCCGGATGCAATCCGGGGACGTTGCCTGCGCAAGAGAGCATCGCGGCTGAAACGGAATGCCGCCCAGCCGCCCCTACCTATCCCGTAGAAACAGCTTCAGATCCGTAGGGCGGATGCAACCCGCCAAAAATTGGTGGCGGGTTGCACCCGCCCTACAACACTGGACGACATTGCGCTTCAGCCGCGAACAATTCCCAGGCACCTCACCCCTGCTGCAAATGCCCGTAGAGCTTGGCGTACAGGCCACCTTCGGCGATCAGTTGCTGATGGTCGCCATCTTCGGCCACGCTGCCGCCGTCGAACACCAGCACCCGGTCGGCCTGCTTCACCGCGCTCAGGCGGTGGGCGATGATCAGCGTGGTGCGGCCTTCGAGAAACTGCGCCAGCGCTTCGTGCAGGGCGTACTCGGTCGCCGCATCCAGTGCCGAAGTGGCTTCGTCGAGGATCACCACCTTGGGCTCGGCCAGCACCATGCGGGCGATGGCCAGGCGCTGGCGCTGGCCGCCGGACAGGCGCACGCCACTGCGCCCGACCACGCTGTCCAGGCCCTGCGGTAGTTGCGCAATGGAGTCATGCAGCTGGGCGATGCGCAGCGCCTGCCAGCAGGCCTCGTCGCTGCGCTCGCGGCCCATGGTGAGGTTGGCGCGTACCGTGTCGTTGAACAGCGCCGGGTGCTGCAGCACCACCGCGACGTTGTCGCGCACGCAATCCAGGCCGATCTCCTCCAGCGTGCTACCGCCGAAGCGGATGCTGCCGGCCTGCGGCGTGTACAGCCCCAGCAGCAGCTGCACCAGGGTGCTCTTGCCACCACCGGAGGCGCCGACGATGGCGACCTTCTCGCCCGGGCCGATAGACAGATCCAGACGATCCAGCACCGGCTCGTCGCCATAGCCGAAGGTCAGCCCGCGCACCTCGATGCCCACCGTGTCGCGCCCCTTGAAGGGATCGACGCGCCCTTCATATTGCGGCTCGTCCTGGCGCGCCAGCAGCTCGTTGATCCGCGTCAGCGCACCGCCGGCTGCATAAAAGGCGTACTGCAGGCTGAGCAGCTGCTCCACCGGGCCGATCATGAACCACAGGTAGCTGAACACCGCGAGCATCTGGCCGATGGACAGGTCGGAGAACAGCACGGTGAGCATGGCCGCGGCGCGGAACACGTCGATACCGAACTGGAACAGCAGGCCGCTGGCACGGTTGGAGGCGTCGCTCTTCCACTGCGAGGCCACGGCGTAATCGCGCACCTCTCGCGCACGCCCGCCGAGGCGACCGAGGAAGTAGCCCTGGCGGTTGCCGGCGCGCACTTCCTGAATCGCCTCCAGCGTCTCGGTCAGCGCCTGGGTGAAGCGCGAGGTGCTGTCATTCTCCAGCTTCTTCAGGTGCTTGACCTTCTTGCCCAGCAGCACGGTGGCGTAGATCACCAGCGGGTTGAACAGCAGGATCAGCAACGCCAGTTGCCAGTGCATCCAGATCAGGATGGCCGAGGTGCCGACCAGGGTCAGCACCGCCACCAGGAAGCGGCTGAGGGTCTCGCCGACGAACTTGTCGAGAGTGTCCAGATCGGTGACCAGGTGGGTGGTCACGGTGCCGCCGCCCAGACTCTCGTACTCGCCCAGGGAGATACGCTTGAGCCGCTCGATCAGGCGCATGCGGATGCGGTAGACAATGTCCTTCGACAGCCTGGCGAACAGGCGCGCCTGCAGCACGTTGACGATCAGCGCCGAGCCGCGCAGCAGCAGGGTCAGCAGCAACATCAGGCCGATGTAGCCGGCAGCGGTTTCCCATTCGCTGGGTAGGAAATTGTCCATCACCTTGAGCGCCGCATCGCCGTCGTGCAGCAGCACTTCGTCTACCAGCAACGGCAGCAGCAACGGGATCGGTACGCTGCACAAGGTCGCCAGCACGGCGACCAGATTGGCCAGGATCAGCGCTTTCTTGTGACGCAGGGCCAGGCGACGGACTTCTGCCCAGCTCAACCGATCAGGCATTGGCAGCGCGCTCCAGCCAGCGGCCCAGCAGCGGTGACAGCGCCTCGAGTGGCTGGTAGCCGTTGGTCAGCAGCGCCAGCTGACCATCGCGCTCGGCCAGCAAGGTGGGGAAACCGGCGATGCCCAGATCCTGCACCCAGCTGAAATCCGCGGCGGTGGCCTCATGCATGGCCTGACTGTCGAAAGCCTCGGCGAATTCGATGCGCGGAATGCCGGCGCGCTCGGCCAGCTCCACCAGCACACTGGCCTGGGTGACGTCGGCGCCCTGCGCGTAGAAAGCGCGCTGGACCAGCTTGAGCAGGGTCCAGGCGCTTGGCACGTCGAGGTTGCGTGCAGTGACAAGTGCGCGGCAGGCCGGCTCGGTGTCGTACACCATTCCCTCAGGCAGGCCGCGGTCGAAATCGAACAGCTGCCCGGTGCTGGCGTTGACCGCCTGCCAGTAGCCCAGGTAACGCACCCGCGCTGCGGCATCGATCGCCACCTGATCACGGCGCAAGCCGCCCACCACGATCTGCAGCGGCACGCCGGCCGCAGCCGCCTGCTCGGTGAGGGCTTCGACTACGGGTGCGAAACCCCAGCACCAGGAGCACATCGGGTCCATCACGTAGAGCAGGCGGCTCGCCATGGGGTCAGGCCTCGTTCAGTTGGCGGGGGTCACGGCCGATCGGGTGCGGCTGGTTGCGCGCACGGGCCAGCTCGATCTGCTTCTGCCGCTCGCGGGCGCTTTCACGAGTTTTCTCCGGCAGCGAATCCCAGCAATGCGGGCAGCTGACGCCGGGGCTGTAGAACTCGGACTGGCGGTCTTCCACGGAAATCGGATTGCGGCAGGCGTGGCACTGATCGTAGTCGCCTTCGGACAGGTCGTGGCGCACGGTCACACGGTTGTCGAAGACGAAGCAGTCGCCGCGCCACTTGGTCTGCTCCTGCGGCACTTCCTCGAGGTATTTGAGGATGCCGCCCTTGAGGTGATAGACCTCCTCGAAACCTTCGCCGAGCATGTAGCTGGAGGCCTTCTCGCAGCGGATGCCGCCGGTGCAGAACATCGCCACCTTCTTGTGCTTGCTCGGGTCGAAGTGGGTCTTCACGTACTCGGGGAACTCGCGGAACGACTTGGTCTTGGGGTCGATGGCGCCCTCGAAGGTGCCGATGGCCACCTCGTAGTCGTTGCGCGTATCGATCACCAGTACCTCGGGGTCGCTGATCAGGGCGTTCCAGTCCTGCGGTTCGACGTAGGTGCCGACGCGCTGGTTGGGGTCGACGCCCGGCACGCCGAGGGTGACGATTTCCTTCTTCAGTTTGACCTTGGTGCGATAGAACGGCTGCTCATCGCAGTAGGATTCCTTGTGGTCGATATCGGCCAGGCGGGCGTCTTGGCGGAACCAGGCGAGCAGCGCGTCGATGCCGGCGCGGCTGCCGGACACGGTGCCGTTGATGCCCTCTTCGGCGAGCAACAGAGTGCCCTTGATACCGTTGTCGAGCAGGGTTTGCAGCAGGGGTTCGCGTAGCGCCTGGTAATCCGGCAGGGAGACGAATTTATACAGCGCCGCAACGACGACTTTATCGGTCATGAATATTCTCTCAGTAGTCACCCACGTAAAGGGCGGACTGGCGTGACATGAAAAACGCCGGCTTGAGCCGGCGCGGGGAGGATTGTAGCAAAGCAGAGAATGTCGGCGCCAAGGCGCGACAGCCTGTCACGTAGCCCGGATGCAATCCGGGAGTTGGTGGCTGATCTCCCCGGATTGCATCCGGGCTACCTCAATGACCGCCACGGCAGGTCGGCGAGGCTGGCGCCACGCCCTGCGCGGCCCATTCTTCGGGCGTATAGGTGTGCAGCGCCAGGGCGTGGATTTGCCCCATCAGCTCGCCGACGGTGGCGTAGACCTTCTGATGCCGCTTGACCGCATTCAGCCCAGCGAACGCCGGGCTGACGATCACCGCCTTGTAGTGGGTCTCCAGGCCGCGGCTGTGCATATGGCTCTCATCCAGTACTTCGAGATGCTCGGGTTGCAGCGCGGCCAGGGCGGCGGTGATCAGGTCTTGCTTGGACATCTTGGACTCCATCAGGGTTGTTTCGGCAGGCCGAGTTCGCTGCTCATGTCCGCCAGCAGCTTGTTCACCTCGGGCACGGCGCTTTCCAGCTTGCTCTGGGTGATCTGCGCGGACTGCGCGGTGAGGGTCGGCATCTTCTGCAGCACCTTCTGCCCCAGCGGCGATTCGTAGAAGGCGATCAGGTCCTTGAGCTCCTGCTCGTTGAAGTTGCTGGTGTAGAGCTTGACCATGTCCGGCTTGAGCTTGTCCCAGCCCACCGCCTTGTCCAGCGCGGCATTGGCCTTGGCCTGATAGCTTTCCAGCACCGCCTTCTTGCCATTCGGCGCCTCGGCGAAACGCTGGGCGAACATCTGCTGCACCTGGCCGTACACCGGCACGGTCAGCTTGTCGGCATGGGCCAGCTTGAGAAAACGCTCGGCATCGGCGGCGTGGCTGGCGGCATCGGCCATGGCCAGGGATGCGCTCGCGCTGAGCAGAACGGCGGTGCAAAGTTGGGAAAAACGGAGCATGGAGAGCGTCCAGTGGTTGTGAATGAGTCTGGGTAGACTACGAAGGCAGCATTTTGTGCCCTGCGCCAAAATCCCTCAAGGGAGACGAGTTGTGCACCAGCGCACAGACACCCTGCACACTGGTGCACCCACTGGTCAGTTGCCAAATTGCCAGTACTTGCCCATGCTTGGGCCAGCTCGGCATCCTGCGTGTTATTCGCCACTCTGATCAAGGCGTGCGCACTTCCCCGACCCGGCAATTGATCGCCAGCCTGCGCACATACATGGACGTGCCCGATGACCAGCCTCGCCTCACATGCCACCTTTCCGCTCCAGCCACTTTGCGACAGCAAGGGCCGCCTGCAGGACGCAGCCATTGGCTGGTCCAGCCGCCCGCTGGTGGACTGCGCCCTGCGCGGCCACCTGGGACGGCGCAAACGCTGGAATCACTGGTGTATCACCACGCCGCAATGGATGCTCGCGCTGACCCTGGCCGATCTCGACTACCTCGGCTACGGAGCCGCCTACTTTCTCGATCTGGAATCCGGCAAGTCGGTTGCCCGGGCCCAGTTCCGTCCTTTTGCCCTGGGCTGCCAGTTGCCCGATCTGCCGCTGGAAAGCCACGCCTTCAATCATTCCCGCCTGCAGCTACGCATCGATGAGCACCCGGGCCGCCTGCGTCTTACTGCCTCGGCACCCGATATCGGCGGCCAGCCCCTACAGGTTGCCCTGGACATTCAGCGCCCTGCCCATCTGCAATCGGTCAATCTGGTCGCACCCCTGCAGAATGGCGGCTTTCACGCCACCTGCCGCCAGCTTGGCCTGCCCACGGCAGGCAGCCTGCAACTGGGTAGCAAGCAGTACAGCTGCGTGCCGGGTCAAAGCTTCGCCGCGCTGGACTTCGGTCGCGGCGTCTGGCCGCTGAACAGCTACTGGCAGCGAGCGGCCTTCGCTGCCGCAGGCGGTATCGCCGGCAACTTCGGCACGGGCTGGTTGGATCACAGCGGCCTCTCGGAAAACGCCCTGTGGTTCGGCGGTGAAGTGCAGCAGCTCGACAGCCCCCTGCACATCGTCCGCAGCTCACAGGCGCCACTGGCCCCCTGGCGCCTGCACAGCGAGGATGATCGGGTATCGCTGCGCTTCACACCCCGCCAGTTGCACAGAGCCTGTCCCAAGTTCGGCCCCTTCCACGCCAACACGCTGCAGCGCTTCGGCCGGTACGATGGCGTGCTGCGCGGCCCCAATGGCGAGCGTGTACCGGTGGATGGGGCGCTGGGGTGGCTGGGCGAGACCCACGCGCGCTGGTAATCGACACGATAGATAAGTTGCGGAACCAGTCTCCGGCGGCGCGACCTAAACTGCCAGCAACCTCGAACATGCCCGGAGAACGCCATGAGCCGCACCGAAACCGACAGCATCGGCCCCATTGAAGTCCCCAACGACGCCTACTGGGGCGCGCAGACCCAGCGCTCGCTGATCAACTTCGCCATCGGCCAGGAGCGCATGCCGTTGGCCGTGCTGCATGCTCTGGCCTTGATCAAGAAGGCCGCGGCCCGGGTCAACAGCCGCAGCGGCGAACTGCCGGCGGATATCGCCCGGCTGATCGAGCAGGCGGCAGATGAAGTGCTCGAAGGCCAGCACGACTCGCAATTCCCCCTGGTGGTCTGGCAGACCGGTAGCGGCACGCAGAGCAACATGAACGTCAACGAAGTGATCGCCGGCCGCGCCAACGAACTGGCTGGCGGCCAGCGTGGCGGCAAGAGCCCGGTCCACCCCAACGACCACGTCAACCGCGCCCAGAGCTCCAACGACTGCTTCCCCACGGCCATGCACATTGCCGCCGTTCAGGGTGTGCGCCATTGCCTGCTACCGGCATTGGCCGAACTGCGTGACGGCCTGCAAGAGCAGGCGCAGCGCCATGCCAATCTGGTCAAGACCGGGCGCACCCACATGATGGATGCCACGCCCATTACCTTCGGCCAGGAGCTGTCTGCCTTCGTCGCCCAGCTCGGCCATGCCGAAGCGGCCATTCGCGCCGCCCTGCCCGCCGTCTGCGAGCTGGCCCAGGGTGGTACCGCCGTCGGTACCGGTCTGAATGCGCCGGCCGGCTTCGCCGAGGCCATTGCCGCCGAGCTCGCCGCACTGTCCGGCCTGCCGCTGACCAGCGCACCGAACAAGTTCGCCGCACTGTCGGGCCACGAGCCGCTGGTGCAGCTCTCCGGCGCCCTGAAAACCCTGGCAGTGGCATTGATGAAACTGGCCAACGACCTGCGCCTGCTCGGTTCCGGCCCCCGCGCCGGCTTTGCCGAGGTTCGTCTGCCGGCGAACGAACCGGGCAGTTCGATCATGCCCGGCAAGGTCAACCCGACCCAGTGCGAAGCACTGTCTATGCTTGCATGCCAGGTGCTGGGCAACGACGCCACCATCAGCTTCGCCGCCAGCCAGGGCCACCTGCAACTCAACGTGTTCAAGCCGGTGATCATCCATAACCTGCTGCAGTCGATCCGCCTGCTCGCCGACGGTTGCCGCAACTTCCAGCAGCACTGCGTGGCCGAGCTGCAGCCAGACGCCACGCAGATGGCCGCGCACCTGGAGAACGGCCTGATGCTGGTGACCGCGCTCAATCCGCACATCGGCTACGACAAGGCCGCCGAAATCGCCAAGAAGGCCTACGCCGAAGGCAGCACCCTGCGCCAGGCAGCACTGCAACTCGGTTACCTGACTGAAGAGGAGTTCGATCAATGGGTCAGACCACAGGACATGCTCGGAGCCGGGCGGCATGAATGAAGGCAAGAGCGGCGCCACACCGCTGGAAGGCGATGGCAAACGAATCCTGCTGGTGCTTGGCACGCCGAAGAAGAACAGCCTCTGCCATGCCCTGGCCGAGGCCTACAGCCACGGCGCACGCAGCAAGGGCCACGTGGTGCGTCAGCTCAGGCTGGGTGAGATGCAGTTCGACCCGATACTGCGCGAGGGCTACGAACAGAGCCAGAGCCTGGAACCGGACCTGCTCGAGGCCCAGCGCCTGATCCACTGGGCCGAGCATCTGGTGTTCGTCTACCCGGTCTGGTGGGGCGGCATTCCTGCACTGCTCAAGGGCTTCTTCGACCGGGTATTCCTGCCTGGTTTCGCCTTCAGGTACCGCAACCGCTCGCAACTCTGGGACAAGTTGCTCAGCGGGCGCAGCGCCGACCTGCTGGTGACCATGGACACGCCACGCTGGTACTTCCGCTGGATCTACGGTGCCCCGGCACATCGGCAGATGGTGCGCACCATCCTCGGTTTCTGCGGTATCAAAACGCGGTGCCTGAGCGAATTCGCCCCGGTGCGGCCGGCCAGCGAGGAACAGCGCCAGAGCTGGCTGCGTAAAGCGGAAGCATTGGGAACAAAGGCGTGAACCTGAGGCAGGCGCCTCTACGGATGCGTACTGCCCTCTTGCCCCCTACCCGCCCACCACAGCGCCAGCGGCCCCAACGTCAGTAGCAGGCCCATCAGCGCGAACGCAGCCCACCAGCCGAGCAACTGCTGATCACCCAGGGCATCGAGGGTCATGCCGAACAACAGCGGGCCGAGGAAGGCGCCGGTGAAACCGGTGCAAGAATACAGCGCCATCGCCGCACCGCGGTGGCTGGCCGGGGCCACGCTGACCAGCCCGGCGGTCAGCGAGGCGGAGTCTGCCGTCACCGTCACCGCGTAAAGCAACACCAGCCCCAGCATCAACCAGAACGGCAGCGCCGCTCCCAGGCCGACAAGGGCTGCCAGCAAAGCGGAGCTGAGCATCACGCCAATCAACCAGCGCTGCCGCCCGAAACGCAGCGCCAGCTCATTGCCGAGAATGCTCGACGGCATGCCGATCAACGTTGCCAGCATCGCCACCCAGGTGCCTGATAGCCAGGGATCGACGCCCTGAAAATGCCCGGAGAACACCACGAAGGCCACCAGCCAGGCACGCAGGGCGAACAACTCCAGGTTGTGCATCGCGTAGGCCAGGCAGTAGGCCAACACCGCACGGCTTTTCAGCGGTGCCAGATCCAGTAGCTTGCGCGGTGCATGCGCTGCCACCGGTTTCGGCGCCATCCCCCAGTACACCAACGCCCAGGCCAGCAACGCGCAGGCGCCGCTGAGCAACGCCGGGACTTGCCAACCGCCGAGCTTGGCCAGCTCGCCGGACAGGGTAAAGGACAGCGCCGTGCCCAGGCCGAAGCTGGCGGTGTAGAAGGCGATTGCCCGTGACTGCGAAGCGCCGTCAATGCGCTCCGACAGTGCCTTGAGCCCCGGCATGTAAGTGCCCGCCAGGCCGATCCCGGCCAGCACGCGCCAGAGCAGCGCCGACCAGAAACCATCGGCGAAGACGAAGCCGGCGCTGGCCACAGCCGTCAGCAGCATGGCCCACAGGTAGATCAGCCGGGCGTCATAACGGTCGGTCAGGCCGGTAAGCACCGGCACCGCCAGCATATAGCCGAGAAAGAAGCCGCCGCCGATCCAGCCCGCCTCGGTATTGCTCAAGCCCCAGAGCGCCTGGAATTGCGGCAACAGGGCGGCGAACAGGGCAAACCCGGCCATACCCAGGGTTTCGGCAGTGCACAGCAACAGGGTGATACTGCGGGCGTTCATGCGTTCTCTTGGCTGTCGGCAAACGAATCGGAAGGTCTGACACTGTAACGGCAGGCAGGCTAGCCTGAAATTAAGGGTTACGGACGATACGGACTCACAGCACCAGACCGTCGCGCGCCAGCGTCACGCCAGGCGGCAAGGCGTCGGGATGGTCCAGCAACCAGGCATCGAAACTGTGACCGATATGGGTCAGCACCGCTTGCGCCGGCTGCAGGTGAGCGATGACTTCCAGCGCGCGGGTCAGGTCGTTGTGGTTGCGCGGTGCCACCGGCTGCGGTGCGGTGGAGCAATCGAGCACCAGCAGATCCAGCGGCGCACGCTGAAGCTCGGCGCAGCTGGCCTCCGGCACGCCAACCGTGTCGGTCAGGTAGGCGATACGCCGGCCCTGACCTTCGAACCCCAGCCCCTCGAACAAATAGCCAAAGGTTGGCTTGGAATGCGTCAGTGGTAGCGCGGTGACGTTCAGCTCACCCAGCTGACGGCGCTCGAAGGCGGCAAACGGCTGGCTGAAGTCGAGAATGCCGGGGTGCTTGTACAGATCGGCCAGGCCCTCCGGGTCATCCGGACCATGTACCGGAATCACCAGTCCCTGGCCCCAGCGCAGGTGCAACAGGCCCTGGGCGTGGTCGGCGTGGTAGTGGGTCTGCAGAATGCCGCTGAGACTGTGCGGCGCGAAGCGCTCGGTGAGATCGGTCAGGCCGCTGTCGATCAGCCAGCGCTGCGCGCCGCATTCGATCAGCGCGCAACAGGGGCCACGGCGCCGCGCCGGATACACGCGCGCCGCATCGCAGGCCGGGCAACTGCAGTTGTACACGGGCACCTGACGGGCATCGCCGGTGCCAAGCAGGGTCAGGCGCATTGGCGGGTCTCATCGAGCAGATGCAGCAGGCGGCTGACGGTTTGTTGCAGGGGGCCGGAGTTGTCGAGGATGACAGTGCGTTCCCTATCCTCCTGCTGCAACTTGCGACTGCGCGCCAGGCGCTGCTCGATCTGCTCCGGCGTTTCCCGGCCACGGGCTAGCAAGCGCTGGCGCAGCACCGCTTCGTCGACCTGCAGCAATATCGCCAGCAGCTGCGGATAGCGCTGACGAGCCGCCTCGAGATGACCGCGCGAGCCATTGATCAGCACGTCCTGGCCGGCGCTCAGCCAATCATCGATCTCGCGCGGGATGCCGTAGGCCAGGCCGTTGGCAAGCCAGTTCAGGGCGAAGGCGCCCTCGCCCTGCAGACGCTCGAACTCGTCCGGGGTGACGCCCAGTGCGTCCTCGCCGACGGACTCGGCGCTGCGGGTGATCACCCGCCGGGCGAAACGGCAGCCGTGCGCCTCCAGCGGCGCACGCGCGGCTTGCAACAGGCTGTCCTTGCCCGAGCCCGAAGGCCCCATCAGATAGATCAACCTGCCCTGCATCAGAATACCCTTCGTGCTTGGCGCCACACCTGCTGGATCACCGGCTGCTGGTCATGGGCCCTGGCCTGTACCAGGTCGGCGCGCAGACCGACGCGGATCTCGCCGCGGTCATCCAGTCCGGCCGCCCTGGCCGGCGCGCGGCTCACGGTGGCGATGGCCGCAGGCAAATCATAGTCGTTGTCCTGCCCTGCGAGCAGCCAGGCCGCATGCAGCAGGCTGGCCGGGTAGTAGTCGCTGGAGAGGATATCCAGCACGCCGTGGCGCGCCAGTTCGGCGGCGGCGATATTGCCGGAGTGCGAGCCGCCGCGCACCACATTCGGTGCCCCCATCAGCACCTTCAGCCCCAGCGCGTGGCTGGCTCTGGCCGCTTCCAGGGTGGTGGGGAACTCGGCGATGGCCATGCCGAAGCCGGCCGACTCCTGCACGTGGGCCAGGGTTGCGTCGTCATGGCTGGCCACGGAGATGCCCCGGGCGTGGCAGTCCTCGACTATGGCGCGGCGCTGGCGGTCGCTGTACTGGCGCGAGTTGGCGATCTGCTCCTGGAGAAACTCCTCCATCTCCGCCGGGCTCAGGTGGTACTTGCCCATGTAGTACTCGCGATACTTCTCCACCTTGGCGAACTGGCGCTGGCCGGGTGAGTGGTCCATCACCGACACCAGCGCCACCAGCGGGTGCTCCACCAGGTCGCGGTAGATGGTCAGCGCATCGGGGTGGCACAGCTCGCAGCGCAGGTGCAGGCGGTGCTCGGCGCGGGTCTGCCCGGCCGCCTCGCTGGCGGCGATGGCCTCGATCATCGCAGGCAGTTGCTGCATGCGCCGGCCACGCGGGTTGATGTCGCCGATGGCCAGCGCATCGAATACCGTGGTGATGCCAGCGGCGACGATCTGCGCATCGTGGGTCAGCACCGCCGAGGCCGAGGGCCAGTCAACACCGGGACGCGGGGTCATGTGCTTTTCCAGGTTATCGGTGTGCAACTCCACCAACCCCGGCAGCAGATAGTCGCCGCCCAGGTCCTGGGCCTGCGGCAGGCGGCTGGCGCCCTCATCCACCGCGGCGATCAGCCCGTCACGCAGCAGCAGCGAGCCGAGGAACTCGCGTTCGGCAGTAACGATACGGGCGTTACTGAGAATCTGTTCAGACGACATAGACGTACTCCGGTTGCGCCGCGGCGGCGCTCATGTCGAGGTAACGGTCGGCCACCGCCTCGCGGGCGATGCGGTCGTGGAAGATGCCGATCAGCGCGCTGCCCGCGGCCTTGGCCTCATTGATCAGCTCAAGCACCACCTGGCGGTTGGCGTCGTCCAGCGAGGCGGTGGGTTCGTCCAGCAGCAGCACCGGCCACTCGACCATGAAGCCGCGGGCGATGTTGACGCGCTGCTGCTCACCGCCGGAGAAGGTGCCCGGCGCCAGTTGCCACAGCGCCTCGGGGATATTCAGCCGACTCAGCAGGCTCTTGGCCCGCGCCTCGGCGTCATTGCGCGTCCAGCCGCGTGACAGCGCCGGCTCCATCACCACGTCCAGGGTCGAGACGCGCGGGATGACCCGCAGGAACTGGCTGACGTAACCCAGGCTGTGCCGACGCACCGCCAGCACCTGGCGTGGTTCGGCGCCGACCAGCTCCACCGGCTCGCCCTGGTGACGGATGCGGATGCTGCCGCCGGCCGCCAGATAGTTGCCGTACAGGGTGCGCAGCAGGGTCGACTTGCCGGCGCCGGACTGGCCGTGCAGCACCAGACACTCGCCACCGCGCACGGCGAAATTCAGATCACGCAGCACCTGCAGGACGACGCCGTTCTGCTGGTGCAGGGTGAAGGTCTTGCTGAGGCCGCTGACCTCGATCAGGTTGTTCATACACACCTCGATTGCTGTCGTAGCCCGGATGCAATCCGGGGGTGGCGGGCACGGGCTTCCCGGATTTCATCCGGGCTACGGGTTGACGGTTGCAGGCCGTAGGGCGGGTGCAACCCGCCATTGCCGTGGCGGGTTACACCCGCCCTACATCCCGCGTCATGCGCAAGCGGGCAGCTCTCAGTCATGGCTGCAACACCGACGACACCAGCAGCTGCGAATAGGGATGCTGCGGGTCGTCGAGAATCTGGTCGGTCAGCCCCGCCTCCACCACGCGCGAGCGGCGCATCACCATCAGGCGGTCGGCCAGCAGGCGCGCCACCGCAAGGTCGTGGGTGACGATCACTACCGCCAGGTCCAGCTCGCGCACCAGGCCCCGCAGCAGGTCGAGCAGGCGCGCCTGAACGGAGACATCGAGGCCCCCGGTCGGCTCGTCCATAAATACCAGGCGCGGCGCGGAGACCAGGTTGCGGGCGATCTGCAGGCGCTGCTGCATGCCACCGGAGAAGGTGCGCGGCAGATCGTCGATACGCGCCGGGTCGATCTCCACCTGGCTCAGCCAGTCGAGCCCGGCGGCGCGCAGCTCTCCGTAGTGGCGCACGCCCTGAGCCATCAGCCGCTCGCCGATGTTGGCGCCGGCCGACACCGTCATGCGCAGGCCGTCACGCGGGTTCTGCTCGACGAAGCCCCACTCGGTGCGCAGCAGCGTGCGCCGCTCGGCCTCGCTGGCGCTGTACAGGTCGAGCCACTGACCACTGCGCGCGCGATAACTCACGCTGCCGCGATCCGGTCGGCAACGGCCGGAGAGCAGGCTGAGCAAGGTGGACTTGCCCGAGCCCGACTCGCCGACGATGCCCAGCACCTCGCCGGGATAGAGGTCGAAGCTGACGCCCTGGCAACCCTTTTCCGGGCCGTACAGGCGGGTCAGATCGCGCGCCGAGAACAGCGGCTCGGCCGCCACGGCAGGTTGCAGACGTTCGGCGGCGCTCATTGCAGGTTCTCCTCGGTGCGCTGGCGGCAGTAGTCGGTGTCGGAGCAGACGTAGCGCTTGCTGCCGGCGTCGTCGACGATCAGCTCGTCGAGGAAGGACTCGCTGCTGCCACAGAAGGCGCAGCACTCATCCCACTGCTGCACGGCGAAGGGGTGATCCTCGAAGTCCAGGCTGACCACTTTGGTAAAGGGCGGCACCGCGTACAGGCGCTTCTCGCGACCGGCGCCGAACAGCATCAGCGCGGGGCTCATGTCCAGCTTGGGGTTGTCGAATTTGGGAATCGGCGACGGATCCATCACATAGCGCTCGTCCACCGTCACCGGGTAGGCATAGGCGGTGGCGATATGGCCGAAGGTGGCGATGTCCTCGTACAGCTTCACGTGCATCACGCCGTAGTCCTCCAGCGCATGCATGGTCCGGGTCTCCTGCTCGCTCGGCTCGATAAAGCGCAGCGGCTCGGGGATAGGCACCTGGTAGACCATGATCTGCCCGGCCGACAGCGGGGTTTCCGGGATGCGGTGGCGGGTCTGGATCACGCTGGCCTCCACCGTGCGTTCGGTGGTGGCGACACCTGCTGTACGGGCAAAGAAGCGGCGGATCGATACCGCATTGGTGGTGTCGTCGGCGCCCTGGTCGATCACCTTGAGTACGTCGTACGCGCCGAGAATGGCAGCGGTCAACTGCATGCCACCGGTGCCCCAGCCGTAGGGCAGCGGCATCTCACGGCCACCGAAAGGCACCTGGTAACCGGGGATGGCCACCGCCTTGAGCAGGCCACGGCGGATCATGCGCTTGGTCTGCTCATCCAGATAGGCGAAGTTGTAGGCCGACGCCTCGCGGGCGCCGCTTGCAGTGCAAAGGTTCATCAGCGGTTCTCCTCTGCCGACGCCTGACGGCGCAGCTTGCGGATCAGTTCCAGTTCGGCCTGGAAGTCGACGTAGTGCGGCAATTTGAGGTGCGAGACGAAGCCGGCAGCCTCGACGTTGTCGCAGTGCATCAGCACGAATTCCTCTTCCTGCGCCGGGCCCTGCACCTCTTCGCCGTACTCGCCGGCACGCAGCGCGCGGTCGACCAGGGCCATGCCCATGGCCTTGCGCTCGGCGTAGCCGAAGGCCAGGCCGTAGCCGCGGGTGAACTGCGCCTGCTCGGCGCTTTCCCCGACGAACTGGTTGACCATCTCGCATTCGGTGATTTCGATGTCGCCCAGCGGCACGGCGAAGCCCAGTTCGGCGGGCGTCATCCACACCTCGACATCGCCGATGCGGATCTCCCCAGCGAAGGGGTGATTGCGCCCGTAGCCGCGCTGGGTGGAATACCCCAGCGCCAGGAGGAAGCCCTCGTCGCCACGGGCCAGCGCCTGCAGACGCTCGGCGCGGCTGGCGGGAAAGGCCAGCGGCTCGCGGGTGATATCGGGCACCGGAGCGCCGTCGTCCGTCTCACGGGCCATCAGCCCTTCGTCAGCGAGAAAGTCCAGCACTCGTGGACAGGGCTTTGGCTCATCGGTAGCGACTGCTTCCGGCGCCGGATACTCGCCCTCGGCCAGCAGGGCGAAGTCCAACAAGCGGTGGGTGTAATCGAAAGTCGGGCCGAGCAGCTGACCGCCGGGCAGGTCCTTGAAGGTCGCGGAAATGCGCCGCACCAGCTGCATCTGCGTGGTATCCAGCGGCTCGCTGGCACCGAAGCGCGGCAGCGTGGTGCGGTAGGCGCGCAAGAGGAAGATGGCCTCCATTAGGTCACCGGCTGCCTGCTTGATCGCCAGCGCGGCCAGTTCCTCGTCGTACAGCGAGCCTTCGCTCATGACGCGGGCCACGGCCAGCGGCAGTTGCTGGCGCACCTGCTGCACGCTCAGTTCGGCGATGGAAGTATCGCCACGGCGACGATTGGCCAGCAGCTGATGAGCATTGTCGATGGCGCGTTCGCCACCCTTGACGGCGACATACATCAGGCGGCCTCCTCGTTCTCGATCAGCACGCGGGTGCTGCGCGGCAGGCCGATGACCTCGCCGCCAGCGGCGAAGAAGCAATCCAGGCCACGGGGAAAGGCACTGCGCGCCTGGCGTTGCTGCCAGAACGTGGCCGGCAGCGGCAGGCTGACGCTGCGCACATCCTTGATGCCCGGACCGCGCCAGCGCAGGGCCGGGCCGGCGTGCAGATCGTCGAGCTGGATCAGCAGCGTGCAGGACTGATCCGGGTAGCGCTCGCTGCCGTTGTCGAAATCCGACAAATCATCCAGTTCGCTCTCATCGAGCAGGGCGAACAGGGCGATCTCGCGCTCGGCAACGATCGGGCAACCGCAGTGGAAGGCCAGGTTGGCGCGAATCAACGGTGTATCGAAGCGCGGCGCCAGCCATAGCGGCGTGTCGCTGTCGAGAAAGGCCAGGCACAGGCCATAAGTGGCCGGCGTCAGACCACCCAGCGCGTGGGCACGGTCCATGGCCCGTGGCATACCCGGTTCGGCCAGGGCAGCGAGGGCGGCGCGGAAGCTGACCTGGGCATCCAGCACCGGGTCGTCGAAAGCCGGTTGCAGCCAGTGCGAGCTGTGCGGCGTAGTCATCAATCCTCTCCTCTGACCAGGGTGAAGAACTCCACCTGGGTGGTGGCAGTCTGTGCGGCCCGGGCCAGTCGCTGTTCGCGCTGCTGGCGGGCCAGGGGTTCGATCAGGTCAACGAGCCAGCGCGCCTGGTCACCGCCCTGCAGGTGGGCGTCGGCCAGGGCGGCCAGTTCGGCGCGGCGCTTGTCGCGACCAGCCAGGTAGCTGTAGCCGGTACGGCCGTCGGCCAGGCGCACCACGCAGCGGGTCACGGTCATCTCACCGAGGTTGAAGGCGCTGCCGGTGCCACCCATGCGCCCGCGCACCAGGGTCATGCCTACCTCGGGGGCGCGGATCAGCTGATAGGCGCTGTCCTTCAGTGCCGCCTCGTGGGCATCGAGGGCGTCACCGGCGCGGGCCAGCACGCCCATCCAGCGCTGGCGCGCGGCGATGTTCGGATCAAGGTCGTTCATGCGGGTCTCCATCAGGTCGCTACCTGGTACTGGAAGCGGTCGGCGCGGCTGCTGGACTGCGCCAGCTCCACCGCCCGGCCAGCGGGGTCGCGGGACAGGGTGAGTACGCTGAGCAGCGGCGCATGGCGCGGCATCAGCAGGTGCGCGGCTTCTTCGCGGCTGGGCAGACGCGCACCAATCAGGCTGAAAGTGCGCGCCAGCGGCAGGTCGCGCTCGGCCAGGTACTGGCGCAGCGAACCGCCCTGGTAGTCGGCCAACAGTGGCGCCAGGCTGGCGCAGAAACGGTGACGGATCAGGCTCAGCGGCTGGCCGTCGAGCAGGCGCAGCGTGGCCAGTTCGATCAGCTCGCTACCATCGGGCAGCTGCAGATGGCGGCACTCCTCACTGCTGCCACTACGGCGCAGGCGCTCGATCAGTTTCGCTTCAACCCGGTGGCCGAGCGCCGACAGCGACTGGCTGAAGGCACTGCCCGCCTCCACCGGATACACCAGCGGCTTGGCCAACACCTGGGTGCCCTTGCCCTGGCGGCGCAGCAGGCGGCCTTCGAGCACCAGCTCGTCGACGGCGCGACGCAGGGTGTGGCGGTTGACGGAAAAACGTGCGGCCAGTTGCATCTCGCCCGGCAGGTAGTCGCCCGGGCTCATGCGTTGCAGGTCTTCGCGCAACACGGCGGCCAGCTCGCGGTACAGCGGTTCGCTTTGTCTAGACAAGTTCATCGTTTGAAAAGGGCGCACGCAGGCGCCCTCCTCCTCCTTCAGATAAAGAGCTTGCGCAGGCGCTGTGACAGGATGTCGATGGCGCTCACCACCAGGATGATCACGATCAGCAGGGCGCAGGTCTGGGCGAACTGGAAGCCGCGTATGGCCTCCCAGAGGATCACTCCGATACCGCCGGCGCCGACCATGCCGACCACGGTGGCCGAGCGCACGTTGGACTCGAAGCGGTACAGCGAGTAGGAGATCCACAGCGGCAACACCTGTGGGATGACGCCGAAGATCACCTCCTGCAGGGCACTGGCACCAGTGGCGCGCACGCCTTCGACCGGGCCAGGGTCGATGGCCTCGACCGCCTCGGCGAACAGCTTGGCCAACACCCCGGTGGTGCTGATGAACAGCGCCAGCACACCGGCGAAGGGGCCGAGGCCGACCGCGACGACGAAGAGCATGGCGAACACCATTTCGTTGATCGAACGGCAGGCATCCATCACCCGCCGCACCGGCTGGTACACCCACCAGGGCACGATGTTCTCGGAACAAAGGATGCCCAGCGGAATGGCGCAGACGATGGCCAGCACCGTGCCCCAAAGAGCGATCTGTACGGTGACGACCATCTCCTTGAGGTAGTGCTGCCAGTTGCTGAAGTCCGGCGGGAAGAAGTCGGCGGCGAAGGTGGCCATATTGCCGGCATCGCGCACCAGCGCCAGCGGGTTCATTTCCGCGCCCTGCCAGGACCAGGCGAGCACGGCGAAGAACAGGCCCCAGCCGATCAGTTGCAGCCAGCTGCGTTTGCTATCGGCGGTCGGGGTATGGGTGGTCAAAGTGGTCATCAAGGCATCTCGGGGAAAACGACTGCAGTCAGCCCCTCGGTCGATACCGAGGGGCTGTCAGGATCAACCGGCGCTGGCGCCGCCCTGCTTCTCACGCTCGGCCATGCGCTGCTCGAGCTTGGCCAGCTCGGCGTCCAGCTCCTTGAGCTGAGCCTGCTTGTCGGCGTCCTTGAGCTTGTCGTTGTTGGCCACTTCGGTGCGTTTCTTGAACAGCTCGAGCTGACGAATCGGCAGCAACTGATCGTTGTCCGAAGGCTTGAACTGGCCCCACTGCAGGCCTTCGAGCACCTTCTTCTCCTCCGGTTTGGCGCCGTAGGTCATGAAGAAGTTGCGCAGCTTGTCGCGGGTTTCCTGCGGCAGGTTCTTGCGCCAGACGATGGGGTCGGACGGGATCAGCGGCGATTGCCAGATCACCTTGAGCTGCGCGGCCTTGTCCGGTGCGGTCACCTCAAGACGCTCCATGCCCTCGCTGTTGAAGGTGCCGACATCGACCTGCTTGTTGGCTACCGACAGCGCGTTGACCTCGTGGCTGCCATTGAGCGAGCGCTTGAAGATCTTGCTGGCGTCGGCGTTGTTCTGGGCGAACACGTAATAACCGGGCACCAGATAGCCGGAAGTGGAGTTGGGGTCACCATTGGCGAAGGTCAGGCTCGAAGCGTTCTTGAGCATGTCCTCGACCGAATTGATCGGGCTGTCTTTGTGCGCCACCAGCAGGCTGTAGTAGCCCTGCGCGCCGTTGGCCGCCACGGTCTGGGCGAAGATCTCGCCGCCGGCGCGGTCCACCGCTTCCATCGCCGACTTGTTGCCGTACCAGGCCACGTCGACCTTGTCGAAGCGCATGCCCTGGATGATCCCGGCATAGTCAGGCGCGAAGAAAGCGTTGATCTTCACCCCGGTCTGCTTGCTCATGTCGGCCAGGAAGGGATCCCACATGGCTTTGAGGTTCTGCGAGGATTCGGTGGAAATGATGCCGAAGTTGAGTTCCTCGGCAGCCTGGACCGAACCCAGCAGGGAACCGGTGACGAGCGCAGAGGCAGCCAGCACCTGGCCGATGCGTTTGAACATGGAGCACACTCCTGTTGCTAGTTGGCGTTGGTTTTTCGAATGAGGAAAGCGACGTCAGGCCTTGGCCAGCGTCAGTGGACGCTCCACGGCGCGCGGGCGCTGCCCTTGCGGTAGCAGCAGGCTGATATCGAGATCACCGCCGTAGAGGTCATTGAGGAAATCGGGGTTGAAGCTGTCGGTGGGGCCGTCGAAATGAATGCGCCCGCCCTTGAGCGCCACGGCACGCTGGCAATAGCGCACCGCGTAATCCACCTGATGCAGGGTCACCACCACGGTCTTGCCATCGCGGCGGTTGATGTCGGCGAGAATTTCCATCACCTTGCGCGCCGACTCCGGGTCGAGCGAGGCGATCGGCTCGTCGGCAAGAATCACCTCGGCCTGCTGGCACAGCGCACGGGCGATGGCCACGCGCTGCTGCTGGCCGCCGGACAGAGTGGAAGCGCGCTGCGCGGCGAACTCGGCCAGACCGACGCGCTCCAGCGCCACCATCGCGCGCTGCTTTTCCTCGGCGTTGAACAGGCTGAGGCTGCCACGCCAGCGCGGCATGCGGCCCAGGCCGCCGAGCAGCACGTTCTGCAGCACGCTGAGGCGGCCCACCAGATTGAACTGCTGGAAGATGTAGCCGATATCGGCGCGCTGACGGCGCACGTCACCGTTGAGGCGACCGTCGGCCTGGACCTGGCGACCGAGCACTTCGATACTGCCGGCATCGCCGCGAGCCAAGCCGGCGAGATGGCGAGATGGCGCAGCAGGGTCGACTTGCCCGAGCCCGATGCGCCGATCAACGCCACCATCTCGCCCGGCTGTACCGACAGCGCCAGATCGAACAACGCCTGTTTACGGCCGAAGCTCTTGTTCAGACGGTCGACTCGAATCGCTGCGCTCATATGCTGGCCCTCTACTATCATCAATGGTCAGAAGGCGAAGCGACCGCCATCTGGTGTAGACCACCGTAGGCAGGTTCCATGTCAGAGCGGTTAAATGCAGGTGACGATTGGATGAAAGCGCGGGAATTTTTCCCGATGACAGGCGTCGAAGTGGACGCTAGTGCCAATTGCTACTCATTTCTGACGATCGGTGCTGGCACAACGCCCCTATATCGATCACAATTTGCCACGCATTTGGCGTCAAGGAACTGTTCAGACGACCCACGGGTCGTAATGACGCAGAACGCGAGACTGGTTGAACGGCTAGTGCGAAAGACGGTCAAACCGGTGACAATCTCGACACTGACTACCAGTATCGCTCCCTGAACTAACCGGTAATGTATGCGCCCTATGAAACAGGCTATTTACTCCAGCCGTACGGCTGACAAATTTGTCGTTCGCTTGCCAGATGGCATGCGTGAGCGTATCGCTGACGTAGCACGCAACCATCACCGCAGTATGAATTCGGAAATCATCGCCCGTCTGGAGCAGAGCATGCTTCAGGAAGGTGCTCTGGATGACGACCTCAGTCTGCGTCTCGACAGCCCCGAACTGAGCCTCCATGAGCGCGAATTGCTGCAGCGCTTTCGTCAGTTGTCGCGCCGTCAACAGAACGCGCTGGTCGCTCTGATCGCCCACGACGTGGAAATGGCCGCCGAAGAAGCCTGAGGCGAACCCATTAAAAAAACCGGCCTAGAGCCGGTTTTTTTCATTCCTGCCAAATTTGCCAACGGCATTGCCTGGCAATAGGCGAAGCGCGGAGCTAACTCCGCGCCTTCATCAGCCAACGAAGCTGAGCAGTACCCCCGCCGCTACGGCAGAGCCGATCACCCCGGCCACGTTCGGGCCCATGGCATGCATCAGCAGGAAGTTCTGCGGGTTGGCCTCCAGGCCGACCTTGTTCGACACCCTTGCCGCCATCGGCACCGCCGATACACCTGCCGAACCGATCAGCGGGTTGACCTTGTTGCTGCTGAACAGGTTCATCAGCTTGGCCATCAGCACGCCAGCCGCGGTGCCGGCGCAGAACGCCAGCATGCCGAGCATCAGAATGCCCAGGGTCTTGAGCTGCAGGAAGGCGTCTGCCGACAGCTTCGAGCCCACGGTCAATCCGAGGAAGATAGTGACGATATTGATCAGCGCGTTGCGCGAGGTATCGGCCAGACGCTCAACCACACCGGCCTCACGCAGCAGGTTGCCGAGGGCGAACATGCCAATCAGTGGCGCGGCATCGGGCAGCAGCAGACCGATCAGAATGCACAGCACGATGGGGAAGATGATCTTCTCGGTCTGCCCCACCGGACGCAGTTGCTGCATGACGATGGCGCGCTCTTCCTTGCTGGTCAGCGCGCGCATGATCGGCGGCTGCAGCAGCGGTACCAGCGCCATGTAGGCATAGGCCGCCACGGCAATGGGGCCAAGCAGATCAGGCGCCAGCTTGGAGGTGACGAAGATCGAGGTCGGCCCGTCCGCCCCGCCGATGATGGCGATGGACGCCGCCTCCTTGAGGGTAAACTCCATGCCGGGAATGCCCAGCGCGGTGATCGCCAGTGCGCCGAGCAAGGTGCCGAAGATGCCGAACTGCGCGGCGGCGCCAAGCAGCAGCGTCTTCGGGTTGGCCAGCATCGGACCGAAGTCGGTCATGGCGCCGACGCCGAGGAAGATCAGCAGCGGGAAGATGCTGGTCGGCAGGCCCACTTCATAGATCAGGTGCAGGAAGCCGGCGCCCTCGGCCATGTTGGCCACCGGAATGTTCGACAGCAGACCGCCGAAACCGATGGGCACCAGCAGCAAGGGTTCGAAGCCCTTCTTGATGGCCAGATAGATTAGCAGCAGACACACCGCGATCATGAACGCCTGACCGGGCTCCAGATGATACAGACCGGTGCTCTGCCAGAGCTTGAGCAGCTTTTCCATGGTGCGCTCCTCAGCCGATGGTCAGCAGGCTGTCGCCCACTGCCACTGCATCGCCGACCTTGACGTTGACGGCGCCGACAGTGCCGGCCTTGAAGGCGCGGATCTCGGTTTCCATCTTCATCGCTTCGAGGATGATCACCAGTTGCCCCTCCTCCACGGCCTGGCCAGGCTGCACCAGTACCTTGAAGATATTGCCGGCCAGCGGCGCCGCCTGCGGCTCGCCGCCGCCCGCTGCGACCGGGGCCGCGGCCGGCGCGGCGCTCGCCGCACCGCCGAGAGGCTTGAGGCCTTCGATATCGCCACCTTCATTCACCTGCACCACAAAGGACTTGCCGTTCACCTCAACGGTGTAGACCTCGGGCTTGCCAGCCTCGCGGGCCGGTGCTTCCTTGCCGGTCGGAGCCGGTTCGAAGGCCGCCGGGTTACCGCGATTTTCCAGGAACTTCAGGCCGATCTGCGGGAACAGCGCGTAGGTCAGCACGTCGTCGATCTCGTCGGCGGCCAGCTTGATGCCCTTCTCCTGGGCGATGCCCTTGAGTTCGGCGGTCAGCTTGTCCATCTCGGCATCGAGCAGATCGGCGGGGCGACAGGTGATGGCCTCGCCGCCATCCAGTACCCGGGCCTGCAGCTCGGCGTTGAACGGCGCGGGTGCGGCACCGTACTCACCCTTGAGCACGCCGGCGGTTTCCTTGGTGATGGACTTGTAGCGCTCACCGGTGAGCACATTGATCACTGCCTGGGTGCCGACGATCTGCGACGTGGGCGTTACCAGCGGAATGAAGCCAAGGTCTTCGCGCACACGCGGAATTTCGGCCAGCACCTGATCGAACTTGTCCTGGGCGCCCTGCTCTTTCAGCTGGCTTTCCATGTTGGTGAGCATGCCGCCCGGCACCTGGGCGACCAGGATGCGCGAGTCGACACCCTTGAGGTTGCCCTCGAACTTCGCGTACTTCTTGCGCACCTCGCGGAAGTAGGCGGCGATTTCTTCCAGCAGTTCCAGATTGAGCCCGGTGTCGCGTTCGGTACCCTGGAACATCGCCACCACCGACTCGGTCGGCGAATGACCGTAGGTCATCGACAGCGAGGAAATCGCGGTGTCGACGTTGTCGATACCGGCTTCAACCGCCTTGAGAATGGCGACCGAGGATAGCCCGGCGGTGGCGTGGCACTGCATGTGAATCGGAATGGCCAGGCTGGCCTTGAGGCGCGAGACCAGTTCGAAGGCGGTGTACGGGGTGAGGATGCCCGCCATGTCCTTGATGGCCACCGAGTCGGCGCCCATGTCTTCGATCTGCTTAGCCAGATCGACCCACATGTCCAAGGTATGCACCGGGCTGGTGGTGTAGGAGATGGTGCCCTGGGCATGCTTGCCCTGATGCTTGACGGCCTTGAGGGCGGTTTCCAGGTTGCGCGGATCGTTCATCGCATCGAACACGCGGAACACGTCGACGCCGTTGACCGCCGCGCGCTCGACGAACTTCTCCACCACATCGTCGGCGTAGTGACGATAGCCCAACAGGTTCTGCCCACGCAGCAGCATCTGCTGACGGGTGTTGGGCATGGCCTTCTTCAGTTCGCGGATGCGCTCCCAGGGATCTTCGCCGAGGTAGCGAATGCAGGCATCGAAGGTCGCCCCGCCCCAGGACTCCACCGACCAGAAGCCGACCTGATCGAGCTTGGCCGCGATCGGCAGCATGTCTTCCAGACGCACTCGGGTGGCCAGGATGGATTGGTGGGCGTCACGCAGCACCACATCGGTGATCCCGAGTGCTTGTTTAACGGCAGTCA
Source organism: Pseudomonadota bacterium (assembly GCA_023431055.1). Taxonomy (GTDB): domain Bacteria; phylum Pseudomonadota; class Gammaproteobacteria; order Pseudomonadales; family Pseudomonadaceae; genus Aquipseudomonas. The sequence continues at coordinate 56,830 of JAEYXX010000123.1, read as the reverse complement.
TACAGGTACTCCCTCTGAACCTGATCAACCGCGACGCGCGCGGTGCTGGGCAATAGCGGATTGGATGGCGGCCAGCGTTTCGGCGTCCGGCTCATGGCCGACCGACTGGGTGCTGGACCTTGGAGAGGAGATGGCAGGGGCCGGAACAGGCGGGGCAAAAGTCGCGATCAGGCGCGACATCAGGCTGACCACACCCACCAGCAACACCAGAAAGACAAACACGAAACCCATGCCGAACAGCATGAGTTCGACACCCTCGAGCAGCAGTTCACTGGGGGTCATCTTGGCTCCTTTGGCCAGCAGCTCGCAGGCTGCATTCATTATTGATCAGGAGCGCCCAGGGTCAGCGCCCGGACAAAGCTGCCGAACCTTAGCCTGAAACAAGCGTTTGAGGCAAACACCAAACAGCTCGAATCGACCATTTATGTAGTGGCTTTTTCACGACCAGTACCAAAGAAGGGGCATGGCTCTGCGAAAGGGCTCTCAGGAGGCCGAGCGCACCCCGGTATCAACCGCGGGTGCCAGCGCCAGGAGCTGCTTGAAATGGCGAGTCTCATCGCCCGGGGTGCGCCCGAACAGCCGCTTGAATTCGCGACTGAACTGCGACGGGCTCTCGTATCCGACGCGCTGCGCCGCACTGATCGCACTCATGTCGTTGCGAATCATCAGCAGCCGCGCCTGATGCAGACGTATGGCCTTGAGGTACTGCAAGGGCGAGCGACTGGTCATCGCCTTGAAGTGCACATGAAAGGCCGGCACGCTCATGCTGGCGATTTCAGCCAGTGAAGGCACATCGAGCGACTCTTGATAGTCGCGGTGAATTCGTTGCAGAACCCGCGCGATACGGCCGAACTGGCTGTTCTGCGCCAGGGTCGCACGCAGGCCACTGCCCTGCTCGCCCTGCAGCACGCGAAAAACGATCTCGCGCATGATCGACGGACCGAGCAGACGCACCTCGTCAGGGTCGGCCAGCGCCTCCAGCAGGCGCAGCGTGGCGTCGCTCAGGCGTGCATCCATCGGGCTGGAATAGAGCGTTGCCGGCTCGGCAGCCTGGGGCTCGTCCAGCTCCATCGCCAACTCGGCCACCAGCAGCGGATCGACGCGCAGCGCCACGCCCAGCATGGGTTCTTCGGCGCTGGCTTCGGTTTCGATGGAAAAAGGCAGTGGCAGCGCCAGCACCAGATAGTGCTGCGCATCGTAGACGTAGAGCGTGCCGTCGTGCAGCCCGCGCTTGCGCCCCTGGATCACGATGACGATGCTCGGCTCATACAGCGCAGGCGTCACCGGAAGCGGCCGGTTGGAACGCATGAAGGTGACCCCGTCCAACTGCGCCGCGGTATAGCCCTCCTCAGGGGCTAGCCGCAGCATCAACTCGACCATACGCGGCTTCATGCTCTCGGGCGTCGTTGTCATGACTCGGGTATCGTCTCGCGCTGAACACTGGGGCATTTTAAGAAGCATTCAATAGAAACAGGCAATATCCAAAGAGTAACCGGACTTAGCGACCACACGCCTCCCACCTAGCATGGAGTCTCCCAACCACAGTGGAGATCGCCATGAGCAAGGTCATCCTCATCACCGGTGCCAGCAGCGGCATCGGCGAAGCCATCGCCAGACATCTCGCCAGCCAGGGCCACCAGGTAGTACTGGGCGCGCGGCGCATCGAGCGCCTGCAGGCACTGGTAGAAGAACTGCAGGCCCAGGATCAGCGCGCCTCCTGTCGCGCCCTCGACGTCACCCAGCTATCCGACATGCAGGCCTTCGTGGAACACGCAGAGGCGCAGCATGGCCCCATCGACGTGATCATCAACAACGCCGGCGTGATGCCGCTGTCGCCGCTCGATGCGCTGAAGGTGGATGAGTGGAACCGCATGATCGACGTGAACGTACGTGGCGTGCTGCACGGTATCGCCGTCGTGCTGCCGGGCATGCAGGCGCGCGGGCGCGGTCAGGTGATCAATATCGCCTCGATCGGCGCCCATGCCGTATCACCGACCGCCGCGGTGTACTGCGCCACCAAGTACGCGGTCTGGGCCATTTCCGAGGGGCTGCGCCTGGAGAACGAGCGTATCCGCGTCACCACCATCTGCCCGGGCGTGGTCGAGTCCGAGCTGGCCGACAGCATCACCGACGCCAGCGCCCGCGATGCGATGAAGGCCTTCCGCCGTATCGCCATCACGCCGGATGCCATCGCCCGGGCGGTGGCCTATGCAGTCGAACAGCCGGACGACGTCGATGTCAGCGAAGTCATCGTGCGCCCGACCGCCAGCCCTTACTGATGGAGGTGAATATGCCAGCGAAGAACAGCCTGGCGGCGCTGCTGATCAGCAGCGCCCTGCTACCCGATGCGGCAAGCGCGGAAACGGAAAGTCCGCATCCCTACGTGGGCATGTGGGTAACGGACGATGGTCATGTCCGCCATGAGCTATTGGCCAACGGCCGTTATGACGAGGCACGCGGCAACCGCGAAAGCGCCTACCAGGGCAGCTACCGAGTCACTGGTAACCACATCGATTATGTCGACGACACGGGCTTTACCGCCGACGGCGAGTTCATCGACGACGTGCTCTACCACAGCGGCATGGTGCTGCGCCGCAAAAGCACTGCAACTGACGAGTAAGGCAACCCACCCGCCAAGGAAACAAGCCTATGTACATGCAAAAAGCTGTCGCTGCGCTACTGCTCAGCGTGTCGCTCTGCCTGCCGGCCTGGGCAAGTGACAACACCGCGGCCAATCAGGCCCTGATTGAGAAAGCCTTCGATGATTGGCGCGCCGGCCAGGGCGGCATCTTCCAATTGCTGGCCGATGATGCCGTCTGGGTCGTGGCCAGCAGCAGCCCGTACTCCGGGACCTACCGCACGCGCGAGGCGTTCATGGAAGACGCAGTCAAACCCATCACCGACAAACTGGCCACGCCCATCGTGCCCACAGTCCGCCAGATCGTGGCACAGGGGCCTAACGTGGTCGTGCATTGGGATGGCCAGGCGACCGCCAAGGACGGCAGTCGCTACGAAAACAGTTACTCCTGGCACATGCAACTGGAGAATGGCCGGATCACGCGGGTCACGGCCTTTCTCGATACCTGGCGACTGGTGCAGTTGATGGAGTGATCTAAAGTAGGAAGATCGACGCCAGCCCGAGGAAGATGAAGAAGCCACCGCTGTCGGTCATGGCGGTGATCATCACACTGGCCCCCATGGCCGGGTCGCGCCCCAGGCGCGCCAGGGTCATGGGGATCAACACCCCCATCAGCGCCGCCAGCAGCAGGTTCAGGGTCATCGCCGCGGTCATCACCACACCCAGCGACCAACTGCCATAAAGCCCGTAGGCTACGGCGCCGATCACGCCTCCCCAGAGGATGCCGTTGATCAGGGAAACCCCAAGTTCCTTGCGCAGCAGGCGCTTGGTATTGCCCGTACCGACCTGATCCAGCGCCATGGCGCGTACGATCATGGTGATGGTCTGGTTGCCGGAGTTACCGCCGATACCGGCGACGATGGGCATCAGCGCCGCCAGCGCCACCAGCTTCTCGATCGAGCCCTCGAACAGGCCGATCACCCGCGAAGCGAGGAATGCGGTGACCAGGTTGATCGCCAGCCAGGCCCAGCGGTTGCGCACCGACTTCCACACCGAGGCGAAGATATCCTCCTCCTCGCGCAGACCGGCCATGTTCAGCACTTCGCTTTCGCTTTCCTCGCGGATCAGGTCGACCATCTCGTCGATGGTCAGACGGCCGATCAGCTTGCCATTCTTGTCCACCACCGGGGCGGAAATCAGGTCGTAACGCTCGAAAGCCTGCGCGGCGTCGTAGCCGTCCTCGTCCGGATGGAAGCTCACCGGATCGTCAGCCATGACCTCGCCAACCTGCTTTTCCGGATCGTTGACCAACAGGCGCTTGATCGGTAGCACGCCCTTGAGCACGCCGTCGTAATCGACCACGAACAGTTTGTCGGTATGCCCCGGCAGCTCTTTCAGGCGGCGCAGGTAACGCAGCACCACTTCCAGGCTGACGTCTTCACGGATGGTGACCATCTCGAAGTCCATCAGCGCGCCGACCTGGTCCTCCTCGTAGGAAAGGGCCGAGCGCACGCGCTCACGCTGCTGGGCGTCGAGCGATTCCATCAGTTCATGCACGACGTCGCGCGGCAACTCAGGTGCCAGGTCGGCGAGTTCGTCGGCGTCCAGATCCTTGGCCGCGGCGAGAATCTCGTGATCGTCCATGTCGGCGATCAGGGTTTCGCGCACCGCGTCGGAGACTTCCAGCAGGATGTCGCCATCGCGCTCGGCCTTGACCAGTTGCCAGACGGTCAGACGCTCATCGAGCGGCAGGGCTTCGAGGATGTGGGCGATATCCGCGGGGTGCAGATCCTCGAGCTTGCGCTGCAGCTCGGCGAGATTCTGTCGGTGAACCAGGCTCTCGACCCGGTCATGGTGCTGGCCTTCCTGACGGTGAGTCAGGTCTTCGACCAGCTTGTGCCGATGCAGCAGTTCGATCACCTGGGCCAGGCGATCCTGCAAGCTCTCTTGCGGCTTTTTGGCTTCTACTTCAGTCATAGCGCGCTCCACCCCCAGTTGGCGGGCACGCCAAAGGGGATCAATCAGGTCTTACACGATTGTGCGAGGGGAGTATTGAGTAACTACTGGGTAAGTCCATGGTGGTATTCCACAAGCCCCGGCGGGGCTGACGCGGCGAATGATAACACCGCAAAACAGCTTTGTACGTGACAAAAGCGCGGCAAGAACAACTGCTTGCATCGCAAACTTCAATCCCGCATGAAACCCTGGCTATGCGACGCCAGCGATGCACGCCAGGACACCCTGGCGCACGAGAAAAAACGGGCTAACCTGAAACGTGCAACGTCATGGAGGACGAATCATGCGAGGACGGCATCTGGCAGCGCTATTCGCCGCTGCGCTTCTCTCCCCTATTGAAGACAGCTCGGCCGCCAGCGTGTTCCGCTGCGTAGGCTCTGACGGCCATGTCACCTTCACTCGCCACGGCTGCTCCAGCGATGAGGAGCAGCATCTGCAGGACACGCGCAACCATACGCCAAGCAGTGGCAAGCCCATACCGCTGGCCACCCCGGACAGACGCAAAGAAACCACGACCGCGAACTCCGGCGAAGTGGTGATAGTCGGCCAGCAGGACGATGGCTGCGGTAACCTTCTGACCAGTAGCGAGAAGCGCCAGGCGATCATCCGCAAGGAAATCCGCCGCGGCATGAGCCGCGCCGACGTGGAAAACAGCCTGGGCAAACCGGACAGAGTCACGGCGAGCAATGGACAGGAGCGCTACCACTATCGTGAAAAGCGCAAAGGCGGCAACAGCCGACAGGTCAGCTTCGACGAAGCCGGCTGCGTGAAGAAATAACGCACAAAGAAAAAGGGCCTGCATTGCTGCAGGCCCTTTGGGTATGGCGGACTCAGGAGGATTCGAACCTCCGACCGCTCGGTTCGTAGCCGAGTACTCTATCCAGCTGAGCTATGAGTCCGTTACAGATCACTCGAAAGCTACTGCGCTTGGTTATGCTTCGTTGAAACCGAACTCAGAATGCTCATTTAGAAAACTAAACTGCGCTTCTTCGTTCGCTTTCGCCTCGCCTACCCTTCGCTCGCTACGCTTTCGTGCGATCTTATGGCGCTTTTAGACCAGATCACCGCTGGTTGAAACAAAATGGCTTGCATCGCTGCAGTGCCATTGAATATGGCGGACTCAGGAGGATTCGAACCTCCGACCGCTCGGTTCGTAGCCGAGTACTCTATCCAGCTGAGCTATGAGTCCGCTTCTTGGTGCTTTTATACCAGATCACCTCTGGTGATTCGCCAGCCCGGCTTACGCCTGACTCGCTGAATAATGGCGGAGAAGGGGGGATTCGAACCCCCGACACCCTTTTGAGGTGTACTCCCTTAGCAGGGGAGCGCCTTCGGCCACTCGGCCACCTCTCCGCAACACGGGGCGCATGATAAACATGTTTTCCCCGTTTGCAAACAAAAATTTGTAGAAAAATTAGTGGCTTGGTTCGTCACCCTTCTCTTTCTGAATACGCTGGTAGATTTCCTCACGGTGAACGGCAACCTCTTTCGGCGCATTGACACCAATACGCACCTGGTTACCTTTCACACCCAACACGGTGACAGTCACATCATCACCGACCATCAGGGTCTCTCCGACCCGGCGAGTCAGAATCAGCATTCCTTTCTCCTCACGGATTACATTTTTCAGGACAACAGTCTGCAAAAAGAAAATGGTGCTGGCTCCCTGCTAAAACAAGCCTGAAAGCCTCCACCCAAGTATTGACCAGCCCGCGCAGAAAGAAAGTTCCCGCAAGTCGGTCAAAAAAACGAAAGGCGCGGAACCAGCCGCGCCTTTCGAATCAGATCAATCACTCACCCTGTCGGGCCGGGGCATCCAGCTCGAAGGCAGTATGCAGAGCGCGCACCGCCAGCTCCAGATACTTCTCCTCGATGACCACGGACACCTTGATCTCGGAGGTGGAGATCATCTGGATGTTGATGGTTTCCTTGGCCAGCGCTTCGAACATGCGGCTGGCGACACCGGCGTGGGAACGCATGCCGACACCCACGATGGACACCTTGGCGATGTTGGTATCGCCCACGACTTCACGGGCACCCAGCTCGTCAGCGGTCTTCTGCAATACGCCCAGGGCGTTGTTGTAGTCGTTACGGTGCACGGTAAAGGTGAAATCAGTGGTGTTATCGTGCGAGACGTTCTGCACGATCATGTCCACTTCGATGTTGCCGGCGCTGATCGGGCCGAGAATCTTGAAGGCGATGCCAGGGATATCCGGCACCCCACGGATGGTCAGCTTGGCTTCGTCGCGATTGAAAGCGATGCCGGAAATGATCGGCTGTTCCATGGATTCCTCTTCATCAAGGGTAATGAGGGTGCCCGGCCCCTCCTGGAAGCTGTGCAGGACGCGCAGCGGGACGTTGTACTTGCCGGCGAACTCCACCGAGCGAATCTGCAACACCTTGGAGCCGAGGCTGGCCATTTCCAGCATCTCTTCGAAGGTGATCTTTTCCAGACGCTGAGCCTTGGGCACCACACGCGGGTCGGTGGTGTAGACGCCATCGACATCGGTATAGATCTGGCACTCGTCGGCCTTCAGCGCCGCTGCCAGAGCCACGCCGGTGGTATCGGAACCGCCACGACCGAGGGTGGTGATGCTGCCATGCTCGTCGACGCCCTGGAAGCCGGCGACGACGACGACACGACCAGCCTTGAGGTCGGCACGAATCTTCTGGTCGTCGATCTGCAGAATGCGCGCCTTGTTGTGCGCACTATCGGTGAGGATGCGCACCTGGTTGCCGGTGTAGGACACCGCCGGCACACCGCGCTTGATCAGCGCCATGGCCAGCAGGGCAATGGTCACCTGCTCACCGGTAGACACCATCACATCCAGTTCGCGCGGTACCGGCTCGCCGTCGGTGATCTGTTTCGCCAGATCGATCAGGCGGTTGGTTTCGCCGCTCATGGCGGACACCACGACGACGATGTCGTCGCCTTTCTCGCGGAATTTCTTAACCTTCTCGGCCACCTGCTGGATACGCTCGACGGTGCCGACGGAGGTGCCCCCAAACTTCTGTACGATCAAAGCCATTTCAAAAAGCCGCCTGATTCCTCGAAGGGCGCCCATTAAACCCGCATCGGGTCACACTGCCAAGGCCCGCCGGACGCACTGCGGGCCCCGCTTTCTCGCTCGTTACGAAGCCTGTTCGACCAGGGTGGCAGCCAGGGCCAGGGCTTCATCCAGTTTGCCGGCATCAACACCGCCGCCCTGAGCCATATCCGGGCGACCACCGCCCTTGCCGCCCACGGCCGCAGCGGCCTGACGCATCAGGTCACCGGCCTTGAGCTTGGACGTCAGGTCCTGAGTTACACCAGCGACCAGCACCACCTTTTCCTCGAACACGCCACCGAGCAGGATCACCGCACTGCCCAGTTTGTTCTTCAACTGATCGACCAGCGCCAGCAGCGCCTTGCCGTCCAGACCATCGAGACGCGCAGCCAGCACCTTGGTGCCCTTCACGTCCACCGCCGAGCCGGCCAGATCGTTACCCGCGGCGCTGGCGGCCTTGGCCTTGAGCTGCTCCAGCTCCTTTTCCAGCTGGCGGTTACGCTCGATCAGCGCCGACAGTTTGTCGAGTACGTTGTCGCGGCTGCCTTTGACCAGAGAAGCGGCTTCCTTGAGCTGCTCCTCGGCGCCATTGAGCCAGGCCAGCGCGGCGGCGCCAGTGACCGCTTCGATACGACGCACGCCAGCGGCCACGCCGCCTTCGCTGGTGATCTTGAACAGACCGATGTCGCCGGTACGCGATACATGGGTACCGCCGCAGAGCTCGACGGAAAAATCGCCGCCCATGCTCAGCACCCGCACCTGATCACCGTACTTCTCGCCAAACAGCGCCATGGCGCCCTTGGCCTTGGCGGTTTCGATGTCGGTTTCCTCGGTCTCGACCTCGGAGTTCTTGCGAATCTCGGCGTTGACGATGTCTTCCAGCTGCTTGATCTGCTCTGGCTTGATCGCCTCGAAGTGGCTGAAGTCGAAGCGCAGGCGCTGACTGTCTACCAGCGAGCCCTTCTGCTGCACGTGATCGCCCAGCACCTGACGCAGCGCGGCGTGCAGCAGGTGGGTAGCAGAGTGGTTCAGCGCGGTGGCCTGACGCACGCCGGCTTCGGCTTCAGCCTTGACGCTGGCGCCGACACTCAGGCCGCCCTTGACCACCACACCGTGGTGCAGGAAGGCGCCGCCGGCCTTGGTGGTGTCACGCACATCGAAACGCACGCCAGCGCTTTCCAGGTAACCGCAGTCACCGACCTGACCACCGGATTCGGCGTAGAACGGCGTCTGATCCAGCACCACCACGCCCTCCTCGCCTTCGGCGAGGCTGTCGACGGCGCTGCCGGCCTTGAACAGGGCGATGATCTTGCCGCTGCCGCTGGTGCCTTCGTAGCCGAGGAAGCGCGTGTCGGCGTCGACCTTGACCAGGGCGTTGTAGTCCATGCCGAAGGCGCTGGCGGAGCGGGCGCGCTCGCGCTGCGCTTCCATTTCACGCTCGAAGCCTTCCTCATCCACCGACAGCTCGCGCTCGCGGGCGATATCGGCGGTCAGGTCGACCGGGAAGCCATAGGTGTCGTACAGCTTGAACACCACATCGCCCGGGATAACCGAGCCCTGCAGGCCAGCCAGGTCCTGCTCGAGGATCTTTAGGCCCTGCTCCAGGGTCTTGGCGAACTGCTCTTCTTCGGTCTTCAGCACGCGCTCGATGTGCGCCTGCTGCTGCTTGAGTTCAGGGAAAGCTTCGCCCATCTCGGCCACCAGCGCAGCGACGATCTGGTAAAAGAAGCTGCCCTTGGCGCCCAGCTTGTTGCCGTGGCGGCAGGCGCGACGCACGATGCGGCGCAGCACGTAGCCACGGCCTTCGTTGGACGGGGTCACGCCGTCGGCGATCAGGAAGCTGCAGGAACGGATATGGTCGGCGACCACTTTCAGCGAGGCCTGACCTTCATTGGCGCAACCGATGGCCTTGGCCGAAGCGGCCAGCAGGTTCTGGAACAGGTCGATCTCGTAGTTCGAGTTGACGTGCTGCAGCACGGCGCTGATGCGCTCAAGGCCCATACCGGTGTCCACGCTCGGCGCCGGCAGCGGGTGCAATACGCCGTCCGCAGTGCGGTTGAACTGCATGAAGACGTTGTTCCAGATCTCGATGTAGCGGTCGCCATCTTCTTCCGGGCTGCCGGGTGGGCCGCCCCAGATGTGCTCGCCATGGTCGAAGAAGATCTCGGTGCACGGGCCGCACGGGCCAGTGTCGCCCATCGCCCAGAAGTTGTCGGACGCATAGGGCGCGCCCTTGTTGTCGCCGATGCGGATCATGCGCTCGGTGGGGATGCCGACTTCCTTCGTCCAGATATCGTAGGCCTCGTCATCGGTGGCATAGACGGTGACCCAGAGCTTTTCCTTGGGCAGGTTCAGCCACTTGTCGGAGGTCAAAAATTCCCAGGCGTAATGGATGGCATCGCGCTTGAAATAGTCGCCGAAGCTGAAGTTGCCCAGCATTTCGAAGAAGGTGTGGTGACGCGCGGTGTAGCCGACGTTCTCCAGGTCATTGTGCTTGCCGCCCGCCCGCACGCACTTCTGGCTGGTGGTGGCGCGGGTGTAGGCGCGCTTTTCCAAACCGAGGAAGCAGTCCTTGAACTGGTTCATGCCTGCGTTGGTGAACAGCAGGGTCGGGTCGTTCGCCGGAATCAGCGAGCTGGAAGCGACACGGGTGTGCCCTTTTTCTTCGAAGAAGCTCAGGAAGGCTTCACGGATTTCTGCGCTTTTCATAGGGTCTTCCAAGGAAACAGGCGGCCACGGCAAAAGCCGGCAAAGGGCCGCATTATATCGGGCCTACCGCGCGCGGCTAGTGCCTTTGTTGATAGCAGGCGCCTATCGGGCGCTGCGGTTGCGACTCAAAGCGAGCGAAAAGCGGCAAAGGCCTCGATCACCTGCTCGATTTGCTCGGCGCTGACGTCCAGATGAGTGACCAGACGCAGGCGCGGCGCCGCACTGACGACGATGCCGCGTTCGGCCATGAAGGCCTTGATCTGCCCGGCACGCTCGCCGAGCTGCACATAAACCATATTGGTCTGCACCGGCTCGACGCGGTGGCCCAGTCCGGCCAGCGCCTCGCCCAGATGCGCGGCCTTGGCGTGATCCTCGGCCAGGCGCTCGACCTGATGCTGCAACGCATACAGCCCCGCCGCCGCCAGCACGCCGGCCTGGCGCATACCGCCGCCGACCATCTTGCGCAGACGACGCGCCTTGCCGATCAGCGCCGCGCTGCCGCACAGCACCGAACCGACCGGCGCACCGAGCCCCTTGGACAGGCACACCGACACCGAGTCGAAATACTGGGTGATCTCACGCGCCGGCACCCCGAGCTTGACCGCTGCGTTGTACAAACGTGCGCCATCCAGATGCAGGCTCAGACCACGGCGCTGCGTCAACTCACGCGCGGCGGCCAGATAATCGAGCGGCAGCACCTTGCCCTGCATGGTGTTTTCCAGCGCCAGCAGGCGAGTACGGGCGAAGTGGAAGTCGTCCTGCTTGATCGCCGCCTCGACCTTGGCAAGGTCCAGCGAACCATCGGCCTCGCCGTCGATCGGCTGCGGCTGAATGGAGCCGAGCACCGCGGCTCCGCCGCCTTCGTATTTATAGGTATGCGCCTGCTGGCCGACGATGTACTCATCACCGCGTTCGCAATGGGCCATCAGGCCGAGCAGGTTGCTCATGGTGCCGGTGGGCACGAACAGCCCCGCCGCGAAGCCCAGCTCGTTGGCCAGCCAGGCCTCCAGACGGTTTACCGTGGGGTCTTCGCCATACACGTCATCGCCCAGCTCGGCAGCCATCATGGCTTCACGCATGGCGGCGGTGGGTTGGGTGACGGTATCGCTACGCAGGTCGATCAGGGGCATGACAGGCTTTCCCGGCAATTGGCGGAAGGCCCATGCTAAAGAGGTCGCCCGAAGGGTGACAGATACAGTTGAGGGCAAAAACCGTGGGAGGCGCTTCAGCGGCGATCAGGAGACCGCAGCGTCGCGGCTAAAGCCCCTCCCACAGCAGCATTACAGCAAACCGGTACCGTCGTCGGGGACGATCAGGATCGCGGCACGCAGACCGTTCTTGACCTTGGGATTTGGGAAGATGATGCGCGCATCCTGCTCCTCCACGATCCAGCGGGTATCGGCGATATCCTCCGCCAGCAGGTAGCCAGGCTCCAGCTCGGTGAAGTTCTCGATATCCGCCGGCACGTTCAGCTGGAAGCTGTCGCTGTGCTTGATGACTTCACGCGAGACCGCAAACAGCTGCATGCCATCGAGCGTGGGCTCGCCACTGATCACCTCGCGCCCTTCGATCAGCGCATGCAGCGCGTTCTCCAATAGATCGAGATTGACCAGTTCGTTTTGCCCGAAGGCACGGGCCTTGCCCAACTCCAGGGTGAAGGCTTCGGCACCAAGCTGCGCGTAGGTGTAGGCACTGAAGGTGGTCGAGGCCTTGTTCTGCAGCAGCACCGCCTCGATACCGGCAGCGCGCAGGCGCTGCAGCTCGCGGCGGGAATGCGCGCGGCCCTCCTGCCATGGATAGAGGGCGAACTGCTCGATCTTCGAGGCACGAATGGCGGTATGCAGGTCGTAATGCAGGCGCGTGCGGCCGGTGTCCTTGCCGAAGAAGTTGACCGCCAGATGCTCCAGATCGCAGGCCCTGATGGCCTCGAAGCCACTGGATTGCTCGTGACGACCGCTGAACAGGCGGTTAAGGTCCTGCTCGACATAGCGCTCGCCGCGGCGCATGGCCTCGGGGTTGCCGAACAGAAAGAGAATGCGTGCAGCCGGATGCAGCTCGTTGCGCGCAATGCCACGCAACAGGCGGTCGAGCAGTTCGATGGGAGCGGTTTCGTTGCCATGGACGCCGGCCGACAGCAGTAAGTCGAGGCCATTATCGCGCGCGGCTGGCGGGGTCACCTCCAGCGCGCCTTCATCCAGCCAGCGCAGACGCGTGCCATCGGGCGTCAGTTGAATCTTCGCCGACGGCTCATGGCCGGCCAGGGTCAGTTCAAGCAGTTTGCCGAGGGCAAGCATGGGCACTCCTTGGTTCGCAGCATGTTCGTAGGGTGGGCCGGGCGGCGCTGCACTTCAGCCCACCAACAACGGCCCACCCTGCAAGCTTCAATCAGTGATTGCAGTCCGGGCCATGAACGTGATCGTCCTCATCGGCCAGCGCCGGCTCCATCTCCAGCTGCAGGCTGACCAGATTGGTAGCCTGCGGACGCAGCAGCAGATTGGCGTACTCGGTATCGCCCTCCTCCACGTCGACACCGATCAGCAACTGATCGCCAACGGCCTGGACCCACAGCTCCTTGCCCTGCCACACCACGGCGAAACGGCTGCAGGAGGTTTCCAGTTGGGTGCCGTCGTTATCTTCAAGAATCAGTTGCAGCGCGTCGCTCATAAAATCTCCGGGGAGTTGGATAAGGCGGATGTAACAAGCGACATCCGCCCTGTGGGTCAGTTCAGTTGGAAAGGATAGACCGAGCCCAGTTTAAGGATCTGCGTCAGTTCATCCAATGCCGTGCGGCATTCGGTCAGCAATTGCGGGTCGGCCAGATCGGCTTCGCTCAGGCGGTCGCGATAGTGCTTGTCGACCCAGGTCACCAGGGTGTCGTGCAACGCATCGCTCATCACCACGCCCGGATTGACCGCCGCCAGCTCATGCTCGTTGAGCGCCACACGCAGGCGCAGACAGGCCGGACCACCGCCGTTCTGCATGCTCTGCTTGAGGTCGAACACGCGCACCTCGCGAATAGGCCCATTACCGGCGATCAGTTGCTGCAGATAGCGCCAGACGCTGGCATTGTTGCGGCACTCCTCCGGCACCACCAGCAGCATGCTGCCATCGGCGCGCGTCAACAGTTGGCTGTTGAACAGGTAGGAGCGCACCGCGTCCTGCACGCTGACGGCCGAGCCCGGCACGCACACCGCCTGGAAGTTGCCGCCACGCCGCGCCAGCTTGTCGCCCAGCTCGGCCAGCACCTTGTCGGTATCGAGGAAGGCGTCCTGGTGATAGAACAGCACCTCGCCGTTGCCCACGGCGATCACGTCGTTGTGGAACACACCCTGATCGATCACTGCCGGATTCTGTTGGGCATAGACCACTCCAGCCTCGCTCAGCCCGTGCAGGCGCGCCACTGCCTGACTGGCCTCCAGGGTCTGCCGCGCCGGATAGCGCGCCGGCGCCGGATAACGGGTGTCGAAGGCGCTGCGTCCATAGACGAAGAACTCCACACCGGCATCGCCATAGCCCTTGCAGAAGCGCGTGTGATTGGCCGCACCCTCGTCACCGAACTGCGCCACCGCCGGCAGCGCCGGGTGATGGGCGAAGTGCGCCTGGTTGGCGAACATCGCCTGCAATACGCGACTGGTGGTCGGGTGCTCGATGCTACGGTGGAATTTGCAGTTGAGGTTGGCGGCGGTGAAGTGCACGCGCCCATCTGCAGTATCGGCACTGGGGCTGACGGTGCAGGAATTGGCCGTCCACATGCTCGACGCCGAACAACTCGCCACCAGCAGCGGCATGGCTTCGCGCGCTGCACGCTGGATCACCTCGGCATCGCTGCCGGTAAAGCCCAGGCGACGCAACGCAGCGACATCCGGGCGTTCCTGCGGGGCCAGCACGCCCTGCTTGAAGCCCATGTCCATCAGCGCCTTCATCTTCGCCAGGCCCTGCTTGGCGGCTTCCCGGGGGCTAGACACGACCTGGCTGTTGCTCTGCGAGGCAACGTTGCCGTAAGACAACCCACCGTAGTTGTGAGTCGGCCCGACCAGGCCGTCAAAGTTCATCTCATAGGCGGTCATCAGAGGGTCACTCCCGGGGTCAGGGTCGCGGGCAAGGTCAGGCTTTCGCTCTCCAGCCCGGCCACCGGGTAGGCGCAATAATCGGCGGCGTAGTAGGCACTGGCGCGGTGGTTGCCAGAGGCACCGATACCGCCGAAGGGCGCAGTGCTGGCAGCGCCGGTGAGCTGCTTGTTCCAGTTGACGATGCCGGCGCGGCTATGCAGCCAGAACTGCTCGAAGCGCGCGCGCGAATCGGACAGCAGCCCCGCGGCCAGGCCGTAAGCAGTGGCATTGGCTTCGGCGATGGCAGACTCGAAGCTGTCGTAGCGGATCACCTGCAACAGCGGACCGAAGAACTCCTCGTCTGGACGCTCGGCAACTGCCGAGACATCGAGGATGCCGGGCGTGAGCAGCGCAGAACTCGCCTGCGGTTGGGTCATGGCCAGCAGCGCGGTGGCACCCTTGGCCAGCAGATCGGCCTGCGCCTGCATCAGTTGAGCAGCCGCCTGCAGGGAGATCACCGAGCCCATGAACGGCGCCGGCTGCTCGTCGAAGCGGCCGACCCTGATCTGCCCGGCAACCTGCACCAGGCGCGCCAGCAGGGCGTCGCCCCACTCCCCTTGCGGCACCAACAGACGACGGGCGCAGGTGCAGCGCTGGCCGGCAGAAATGAATGCGGACTGGACGATGGTGTAGACCGCCGCGTCGACATCGGCCACCTGATCGACGATCAGCGGGTTGTTACCCCCCATCTCCAGCGCCAGGATCTTCTCCGGACGCCCGGCGAACTGCGCGTGCAGCAGGTTGCCGGTGCGGCTGGAACCGGTAAAGAACAGCCCGTCGATACCGGAGTGGCCGGCCAGGGCGACGCCGGTTTCACGGCCACCCTGTAGCAGGCTGAGCACACCTTCGGGCAGGCCGGCCTCGATCCAGCATTGCACGGTCAGCTCGGCCACCTTGGGCGTCAGTTCGCTGGGTTTGAACAGCACGCAGTTGCCGGCCAAAAGCGCCGGTACGATATGGCCGTTGGGCAGGTGCCCAGGGAAGTTGTAGGGGCCGAACACTGCCACCACACCATGCGGTTTGTGCCGCAGCACGGCGGCGGCGTCGCCCAGCGGGCCGCTCTTCTCGCCAGTGCGCTCGCGATAGCTCTGGATGGAAATGGCGACCTTGCCCACCATGCTGTTCACTTCGGTGGCTGCTTCCCACAGCGGCTTGCCGGTCTCCTCACCAATGGCCTGCACCAACTGCTGCGCACGATCCTTGAGGTACACAGCAAAACGTTCCAGCACGGCGATACGAGAATCCAGCGATTGCGCGGCCCAGGCCGAGAAGGCCTGGCGTGCAGCAGTCACGGCCGCATCGACCTGCGCAGCATCGGCGCCACGCCCCTGCCAGACCACCGCCTGGCTGACCGGGTCGAGCGATTGCAGAGGCTCGCTACGGCCTGCCAGCCATTGGCCGGCGATATAGTGAGTGCTCATTGTAATTTTCACTCCACGCTTACGGCCGGCAGGCTGACCGGCTCGCTACACAATCTCTCAGTGGCCGAGCGCCAACGGTACGGCCCGCACCAGGTCACCTGCGGACAAACGCAGGCGCTTGGCTGTCTGCGGCGCGACCACCAGCGTACCGGCCGCTACCCGCGCCGGCGCCGCAGTGATGCGGCAGTCGTAGCATTTGCGGTTATGCACCAGATAGGGCACGGCATCGTCACCTGGCGTGCCGACGGCCAGCACCAGTTGCTGGCTGTCACGTACCGCACGGATCTTCGCGGTCTCAGCCTCGATCGCCGGCCCCGCATCGAAGATGTCGACATAACCCTGATAGCTGAAACCCTCGGCCTTGAGCATGGCCAATGCGGGCTCTGTGTCCGGATGCACGCGCCCGATCACCGCACGCGCATCCTCGGAGAGGAAGCAGGTGTAGAGCGGGAACTTGGGCATCAGCTCGGCGATGAAGGCCTTGTTGCCAACCCCGGTGAGATAGTCGGCCTGAGAGAACTCCATCTTGAAGAAGTGCCGGCCGAGGCTTTCCCAGAACGGCGAACGGCCGCTTTCATCGGACATGCCGCGCATCTCGGCGATGACCTTGTCGCCGAACAGCTCACGAAACTCGGCGATGAACAGAAAGCGCGCCTTGGACAGCAGGCGGCCGTTGAGACCGCTGCGGTGATCGGCATGCAGGAACAGCGAGCACAGCTCGCTGTTGCCGGTCAGGTCATTGGCCATGAACAGGGTCGGAATCTGCCGATGGATCTCCAGCTCCTGCGAGGCGGTGACGGTCAAACCGACCCGGTAGTTGTACCAGGGCTCACGCAGGCCGACAGCGCCCGCCACCGCGGAAATCCCCACCACCTTGCCGGCGTCGTCTTCGAGGACGAACAGGTAGTCGGCATCGGCACGCTCAGCCTCGCCGCGAAAGGCCTTCTCCGCCCAGCCGACCCGCTGCGCCAGGCGCTCCTCGTTGGCCGGCAGCGTGGTCAGGCCGGCGCCGGTGCTGCGAGCCAGGTCGATCAGCGCCGGCAAATCGGCGCTGCGCACGGGACGAACGATCATACAACCTCCGGTTCGGCTTCAGGCTGCAGGCGCCAGGCCTCAGGCAAAAGCCTTGATACTCTGCCTGCAGCCTGCCACTTGCAGCCTGCAGCCCTATTGTTCAAACCGCCACCAGGCGAACACTGCCGCCCTCGCCGACGCCGAGCACTTCGGCAGCCTCGACGCTGAGGGTCACGGGCCTGCCCGGCACCCAGTCGAGATCGGCGACGATGGCGCGGAAATCCTGCAGTTGGCCGTTGCTGACCAGATACTGACGACCACCGGCTTCGGCCTCGCCGATCCTTACCGGCACCAGGCGACTCTGCGCGATGCTGCGGATCCCCGAAGTGCGCGCATGCAGGGTCGGGCCACCGTCGAAGATGTCGATGTAGTGATCGGTCTCGAAGCCTTCGCGCATGAGGATGTCGAAGGTGATCTGCGCACGCGGATGTACCTGGCCCATGGCCTCCTGCGCCTCATCCGAGAGGAGCGGCACGTAGATCGGGTAATGCGGCATCAGCTCGGCAAGGAAGGTGCGGCTCTTGAGGCCGCACAGACGCTCGGCCTCGGCGTAGTTCATGTCGAAGAAGTTGCGCCCTACCGCATCCCAGAACGGCGAATCACCGTTCTCGTCGCTATGGCCGACGATTTCCACCACCACGGCGTCGGCGAAACGCTCAGGGTGACTGGCCATGAACAGCAGGCGACCGCGAGAATTGAGCTCGGCGAACACGGTCGATACCAGCGGTCGCTCGACATAGAAGCTGGTGAGCAGGCTGTTGCCGGTGAGGTCGTGACACAGCGACAGCACGTGAATCTTGTTGTGGATCTTCAACTCGCGCGAATGATGCACGAAGGTTTCGTTGCGAAAGCTGTAGAACGGCTCGGAATAACCGGCGGACGCGACGATGCCGGAGCAGCCGACCAATCGCCCGCTGGCCGTGTCCTCGAGGACGAAGAAGTAGGTTTCCTCGCCGTTGAAGCTGACCTCGGCGGAGAAGGACGACTCCGATGCGACGATCTTGTCGCCCAGGCGTCCCGCATCATCGGGTAGCGAAGTGACGCCGACCGGGCTGTCTGCAGCCAGACGCTGCACATGAGCCAGGTCTGCCATTTGCGCGGGGCGCATCACCAGCATGGGGTCACTCCTTCTAAACAGGGTATTCATAGCCCGGGTCGGGCAAACAGCCGTGGGAGGCGCTTTCGGCTCGGGCATCCTGCTTCGCTCCATCGCCTGCATCCATGCAGTCTCAGCGACGATCGTCGCGGCTAAAGCCCCCTCCCACAATAAGTCAGCAGGGACTCAGGCCACCGTCAGTTTGCTCAGCGCGCGCTCGAAACGGGCCAGGCCTTCGTCGATATCGGCGTCTTCGACCACCAGGCTTGGGGCGAAACGCAGAACATCCGGCCCCGCCGGCAGAATCATCAGGCCTTCGGCCGTGGCGGCGTCGAGCACCTGCTTGGCCTTGCCCTTCCACTCGTCGTTGAGTACACAACCGAGCAGCAGGCCCATGCCGCGCACCTGCTCGAACAGGCCGTACTGCTTGCCGAGCGCCAGCAGACGGGCCTTGAACTGTTCGCTCTTGGCCTTGACGCCGTCCAGCGTCTGACGGGTGTTGACGATATCCAGCACTGCCTCGCCAACAGCACAGGCCAGCGGGTTACCGCCGTAAGTGGTGCCGTGGGTGCCGGGCGAAAAATGCTTGGCCAGATCGGTGGTGGTGAGCATGGCCGCGATGGGGAAGCCGCCGCCCAGGCTCTTGGCGCTGGAGAGAATGTCCGGCACCACGCCGTAGTGCATGTAGGCGAACAGCTCGCCACTACGGCCCATGCCGCTTTGCACTTCATCGAACACCAGCAGCGCGTTGTGCGCATCGCACAGCGCACGGGCGCCCTCCAGGTAGGCCTTCTCGGCAGGCAATACGCCGCCCTCGCCCTGGATCGGCTCCAGCACCACGGCGCAGGTCTTGTCGGAAATGGCAGCTTTCAGTGCCTCCAGATCGTTGTACGGCACATGGGTGATGCCCTGGATCTTCGGCCCGAAACCGTCGGAGTACTTCGGCTGACCGCCGACGCTGACGGTAAACAGGGTGCGGCCATGGAAGCTGTTGGTGGCCGCGATGATCTCGTGCTTTTCCGGGCCGAAGCGGTCGTGGGCGACACGCCGGGCCAGCTTGAATGCCGCTTCGTTGGCCTCGGCGCCGGAGTTGCAGAAGAACACGCGCTCGGCAAAGGTCGCCTCGACCAGCTTCTTGCCCAGACGCAGAGTCGGCTCGTTGGTGAACACGTTGGAGATGTGCCACAGGGTATTGGCCTGCTCGGTCAGCGCCGCCACCAGCGCCGGATGGCAGTGGCCCAGCACGTTGACGGCGATGCCGCCGGCGAAGTCGATCAGCTCTCGGCCGCTCTGATCCCAGACTCGCGAACCCAGGCCGCGCACGGGAACGAAGGCAGCAGGGGCGTAGTTGGGGACCATGAACTGGTCGAAGTCGGCGCGTTGCACCGCATCGTGCTGAACGGACATCAAAGCTCTCCTGATGAGAAATACCGGCCGCAGACAGGCGACGAAACGCCCGAAACGACAGGGAATGCAAGGATTGTAGGGACTGAATCAGGGCTGGCATTGTCGCCATGCGACAACTTCTTACAGCGCCACCCCGGGTTTTCCACGGGTTTTCGTCGAAGCGACAGAAAGCGTCGGAAAGGCGCAGTTTAATCGCAGATCATCACCTGGAGCACGCCGCGGGAAAAAATCTCCGCAGGCTGACCAACCGGTATCGAAACCCGTGATTGCGTAGCCCGGATGAAATCCGGGGCCGGCACCTGACCGCCCCGGATTTCATCCGGGCTACTGCAGCATGGAAGCGAGCTGGATCAGCCGCGCTCGACCGGCGTCGAGGTCAGCTCGAAGGGGCTGTTGCTGCGCCGCTGGTTGCGATCATCGCGCGGCGTGGCACCGAAGAAATTGCGGTAGGCGCTGGAGAAATGCGGCCCCGAGGAGAAGCCGCAGGACAGGCCGATCTGGATGATCGACTTGCTGGTCTGCATCAGCAGCTGGCGCGCCTTGTTCAGACGCAGCTCCAGGTAATACTGGCTGGGCACACGATTGAGGTACTGCTTGAAGATGCGCTCCAGCTGCCGACGCGACACGCACACGTGCTGGGCGATCTCGTCGGTGGTCAGCGGCTCCTCGATATTGGCCTCCATCAGCAACACCGCCTGGGTCAGTTTCGGGTGGCTGGAGCCGAGGCGGTTCTGCAGCGGAATGCGCTGGCGCTCCCCGCCTTCGCGAATACGCTCGACCACCAACTCCTCACTCACCGCACCGGCCAGTTCGGCGCCGTGATCGCGCGCCAGCACGGCCAGCAGCAGATCGAGCACGGCCATGCCGCCGCAGGCGGTCAGGCGATCACGATCCCAGTCGAACAGATGGCTGGTGGCGATGACCTTGGGGAAGCGCTCGGCGAAATCGTCCTGCCAGCGCCAGTGCACCGCCGCGCGGTAACCATCGAGCAGACCGAGCTGAGCCAGCGGATAGACCCCGGCTGACAGCCCACCGATCACGCAGCCGCTGCGCACCTGCTGCTTGAGCGCAGCCGCCAGCCCCGCCGCAACCTGCGCTGGCGGTGCATCGGCCAGCAGGAACAGCTTGTCCAGCCCTTCCAGATGCCCGGCCCAGGGCTCGCCCGGCAGACGCCAGTCACCGGCAGCCAGCGGTTCGGCCTGAAGAAACACCAGTTCGTACACCACTTCCGGGTGTACGCGCTGAGCGACACGCAGCGCTTCCTCCGCCAGAGACAACGTCAGAGCCTTGGTGCCGGGCCAGTACAAAAAGCCGATTCGATGGGGGGTCATTAGCGTCTATTCAGTAGGTTCAACGCACCAGTTAAGTGCGCAGTCTAGCTTCTTATTATTTGAGACTGCCGGAAAGAAACTGCTGCAGCCGCTCGGATTGCGGATTGGCCAGCACTTCCTTGGGGCAGCCGCGTTCTTCCACCAGCCCCTTGTGCAGGAACACCAACTGGTTCGACACCTCGCGGGCAAAACCCATTTCGTGGGTCACCACCACCATGGTGCGGCCTTCAGTGGCCAGGTCCTGCATCACCTTGAGCACTTCACCGACCAGTTCCGGGTCGAGCGCGGAGGTCGGCTCGTCGAACAGCATCACTTCCGGCTCCATCGCCAGGGCACGGGCAATGGCCACGCGCTGCTGCTCGCCACCGCTCATGTGCGCCGGATAGGCGTCCTTACGGTGCGCCACGCCGACCTTGGCCAGGTAGTGCTCGGCCTTGTCACGGGCCTCGGCCTTGCTCACGCCGAGTACGTGCACCGGCGCTTCCATCACGTTCTCCAGGGCGCTCATGTGCGACCACAGATTGAAGTGCTGGAACACCATGGCCAGGCGCGAGCGCATGCGCTGCAACTGTTTGGCATCGGCGGCGCGCAGCGAACCGTCCTTGGCCGGCACCAGCTTCAGCTCTTCGTTGTTGAGCAGAATCTTGCCGGCATGCGGCTGTTCCAGCAGGTTCAGGCAGCGCAGGAAGGTACTTTTGCCCGAGCCACTGGAACCGATAATGCTGATCACGTCGCCGGCCTTGGCCGCCATCGACACGCCCTTGATCACCTCATGGCTGCCGTAGCGCTTGTGCAGGTCCTGAACTTCGAGTTTGTACATGTTCGGGTTCTCTTCAATCGTCATGGCGTCAGGCCTTGCGCGGCGCCAGGTAAGCCAGCCAGCGACGCTCGGCAAGCTTGAACAGGCGCACCAGGATGAAGGTCAGCGCCAGGTAGAACAGGCCGGCAGTGACGTAGGCTTCGAACGGCAGGTAGTACTGCGAGCTGACGGTCTTGGCCGCACCGGTGATGTCGATAAGGGTCACCACCGAAGCCAGGCTGGTGGTGTGCAGCATCATGATCACCTCGTTGCTGTACTGCGGCAGCGCACGGCGCAACGCCGATGGCAGCAGGATGCGCCGATACAGTTTGCCGCGCGACATGCCCATGGCCTTGGCTGCCTCGATCTCGCCATGCGGCGTGGCCTTGAGGCTGCCCGCCAGGATTTCCGCGGTGTAGGCGCTGGTATTGATGGCGAAGGCCAGGCAGGCGCAGAAGGTGGCGCTGGACAGGTAAGGCCACATGAAGCTCTCGCGCACGACGTCGAACTGGGCCAGGCCGTAGTACAGCAGGTACAGCTGCACCAGCATCGGCGTGCCACGGATCACATAGGTGTAGAGCCACGCTGGGAAGTTGATCAGCTTCTGTCTGGATACCCGCATGATCGCCAGCGGCACGGCCAGCAGCAGCCCCACGGCCAGCGCGATGATCAGCAGCTTGAGGGTCACCAGCACACCACCGAAGTAGAGCGGCAGGCTGTCGAGTACCACGTTGTAATCGAAAAGCATGGTCACTCCCCTCAGAGCTCGGCGGCTTTCACGCCGACCGAATAGCGCCGTTCGAGATAGCGCAACACCAGCAGCGACACACTGGTGATCGCCAGGTACACGGCGGCCGCCAGGAGGATGTAGGTGAAGGGCTCGCGCGTCGCATCACCGGCGCTCTTGGCGCGGGCCATCATGTCCTGCAGGCCGACCAGGGAGATCAGCGCGGTGGCCTTGACCAGCACCAGCCAGTTGTTGGTGATGCCGGGAATCGCCAGGCGGATCATCTGCGGCACGAGAATGCGTAAGAACACCCGCAGCGGGCTCATGCCATAGGCCAGGCCCGCCTCGCCCTGCCCTTTCGGGATAGCCATGAAGGCACCGCGGAAGGTCTCCGACAGATAGGCGCCGTAAATGAAGCCCAATGTGCCGACACCTGCCACGAACGGGTTGATGTCGATGTAATCCTCATAACCCAGCAACGGGGCGATGCGGTTCACCAGATCCTGACCACCGAAGAAGATCAGCAGAATCAGCACCAGCTCGGGAATACCGCGGATCACCGTGGCGTAGGTCTCGCCCATCAGGGCCAGCCATCTCACCGGCGACAGTCGAAAAGCCGCACCGAGCAGGCCAAGCGCGACGGCAACCGCCATCGACAGCAGCGCCAACTGCACGGTAAGCCAGGCACCGTCGAGAATGGTCGAGCCGTAGCCTTGAAGCATGCGCCAATACCTCTCAGGCACCAGGGTGGCGCCGTATAGCACAAAGAAAATTGATGATGCCTGCCCGCCAGCACAGGCGAACGGCAGCGGTTTCCTACAGGATTAACCAAGAAAAAAGTGGCACAACCTCGGCAAAGGTTAGTGCCACTTCATCTGCCTCGACGCGTTTACTCGCCGTAAACGTCGAAGTCGAAGTACTTGTCCTGCACTTCCTTGTACTTGCCGTTGGCGCGAATGGCGAGGATGGCCGCGCTGATCTTGTCGGCCAGTGCCTTGTCACCCTTGCGCACGGCGATGCCCTGGCCTTCGCCGAAGTACTTCACGTCGGTGAAGTCCGGGCCGACGAAGGCGAAGCCCTTGCCGCCGTCGGTCTTGAGGAAGCCGTCATCGATGTTCACCGAGTCGGCCAGGGTGGCATCCAGGCGGCCGGACTGCATATCTAGGAACACTTCGTTCTGCGAACCGTAGCGCACGATTTCGGCGCCGGCCGGGGCGAAGATGTCGGTGGCGTAACGGTCGTATACGGACGAGCGCTGCACCCCGATCTTCTTGCCTTTCAGGTCGACCAGCGGATCGTTCAACTCGGTACCGGCCTTCATCGCCAGCTTGGCAGGAGTGGCGTAGTACTTACCGGTGAAATCCACGGACTTCTTGCGATCTTCGGTGATCGACATGGACGACAGCACGGCGTCGAACTTGCGTACCTTCAGCGCCGGGATCAGGCCGTCGAACTCCTGCTCGATCCACTTGCACTCGACCTTCATCTCTTCGCACAGGGCGTTGCCGATGTCGTAGTCGAAACCAGCGATCTGACCATCGGGAGTCTTGAATGCGAAGGGCGGATAGGCCGCTTCGATGCCAATGCGTAGCGGTTTTTCAGCCAGCGCCAGGGGCGACATCAGGGACAGCGCCAGGGCGCCGAGCAGTGCGATCTTCTTCATTCTTTGCTCCTTCGAATTGGGTATGGCATCGATGGCAGTGAGGGGCCCGGGCCTTTTATGGATTGTAGAAGGCGGTGCTGCGCCGCCGTGGTGGACGGGCAAAAGGGGCCTTGGCTGGGTGAGCGGCATTCTAGCGGCAGGCAATGAGGCGATATTTCCTCAATGCGACAACTAATTACAGAAGCACTGGATGCGCCGGGCGCAGATATTGACAGCTTGAAAAAGGAGTGATCAAGCAGAAAAAGGTAAACGGATATCTACAGCAATTCCCAGGCCAGCTGCCAGCAAAAGCCCATTTGACGGGCATTGGCGGCTGTTGCGCGTTTCATCTGCCGCAGAAATCGGCACCAGATCGGCGCACCGACGTTCCGTAACCGCCCAACTGAGTGCGCGATGTTACCGCCAAGATCGGCAGTCGCACCCCACGGAGCAGATGCGAAGAGCCGCAAGCCGGGTGGCATACGACCTGAGAGGACATGGCGTTCAGCAAACCTGGGTCAATCGCCAGCACGCAGGCTGAGGCGTGCAGTGACGCGGTTCTCCTCGGCGCGATCCAGCCCGGCTTCCTCGACGCGTATGCCCTGCCCTTCCAGCGCCTCGATCCAGCGCAGCAACTGGGCGAACGCCACTGGCTGCAGGTTGACCTGCACGGCGCCAAAGCCTTCGGTATCCAGCCGCTCGATTACCAGCCCCTGTTCGGCCGCACTGGCCGTGACCACGCCCTGCAGGCGTGCCGGGTCGATGCTGGTGCGTGGCTGCAGGTCACGACCCTGTACCTGCGGCGCACGGCTTTGCAGATAGGCATACAGCGCGCGCTGCTCCTCGAACGCGGCGCGAGCATCCTGTGCGTGGCGCTGCGCCGGTTGCCACAACGCCAGGTAGAACAGCACCAGCAACAGGAACACGCCCAGCGCAGCCAGCGCCAGACGATCACGCGCCGGCAGTGCCTGCCAGCGCAGCGCCAATGGCGAACGCTGCCAATGCTGTTGCAGGCTTTCGCTCAGGCCCATCTTCGACATGCCGCTCATCCCCCTATTACCACGCGTGCGCTGACACCCTCGGCCTCGCGGCTGGCCGAGCCCATCTGCACGGAAAGCCCCGCCTCCTCCAGGCGTTCGCGCAAGCGTTCCAGCTCGGCGAACCCCGGCGCCTGCAACTGCAGCGACAAATCGGCGCGAGTCGCACTGTAGTCGAGCTGGTTGACCTGCACCTGCGCAGCGCCATCGGCCTGCAGCGCCGCCGCCACTTCGGCCAGCAGGCCCAGTAGCGGGCTGTCGCTGCCAGAGGACTGCGCCAGATGCTGATCGAACTGCGCGCGCAGGTTGATCAGCTTGTTGTCCTGGGGAAACAGCTGGCGATATAGCGCCTCGCTGGAGGCAGCATAGGCATCGGCCTCACGCTGCAGGTACCAGCCCTGCGCCAGATTGAAGCCCCACTGCAAGACCAGACACAGTGCCAAGACCCCGGCCAGCGGGCGCCAACGCTGCCAACCCTCGCCGCTCTGGCGCAGGGCGAACGCGCCCTGTGCCAGGTCGAGGGAGGCACCCTGCTGCACCAGCCATTGGTGCGCATCCACCAACTGCAGCGCTTCGTCGACCGGCTCGGGCAGCGCCTGGCTGGCCGGCGCTCGCGCGACGCATGGCGACGTGCAACGCGCCACCAGCGCCGGCCAATCCTCGCGTTGCAGGGCCAGACGCCAGGGCGCTTCCCCGCCCAGCAGCCAGCGCGAATGCAACCAGAGCAATTGGCTGCCCTCGCGCGGCAGCAGATCGGCATCGACACGGATGGCCTGCGGCGGCTGCGCGGCGAACAGCGCCAGGCATTCGCGCAGCCAGGCGGCGCGCACGGCATAAACCCGATGCCGGCCATCGGCCAGCTGCTCGCCCAGCGCCAGATGCATCAGCTCGACATCCTCGGCAAGCAGCTCCTCCACCGCGAACGGCAGCGCCTGGTGCATCCAGCGCGCCTTCTGCGTCGGCAGCTGCACGGCGCATGCGGTGACGGCCTCCACTGGCAACACCAGTTCCCAGTGCAGGGGCAGGTCCGCCAAGGCCTCGGACAGGCTCTGGCTACGACTGCTGTCTGCCGTGACCCGCTGCACGGACAGGTCCGCAGAAAGGTCGTGGTTCGCCTCGGGCGGCAGAAAAATCCATAAGGGGGTCATTCTTGTTCTTCCTCAGTCGGCGCAGGCGGCATCCCGCCCTGCCCCAGATCACGCGCCAGGACACTGACCTGGCCATCATTGCTGCGCTGCAACAGGCTGCGCAAGACCACCCGGCGCTCGCCCAGGCTGACCTCGCTGAACACTTCGAAATACTGGCTGCCGACCGCCAAGCCCTGCACCGCCTGCTCACCCAGTCCGGCCAGCGCTGGCTGCGCGGCGAAGGCTGCCGGGCTGGCGTAACCCTCGGCGCCCCGTGCGGCGACCAGTGCCATGGCCGCATCCGGCGTCAGACCATCGGACAGGCTGGAGAGCACCATGGCGCTGGCCGTGTTGACGTTGAGCAGCGCCTCACTGGGCAATGCGCTGACGAAGGGCAGCAAACGGCGATAGTCAGCCTCCTCCATCTCCAGCAACAGGCGCAACTCGGAGACGTCGGTGATCTCGCGGTTGGCCG
This sequence comes from Pseudomonadota bacterium, assembly GCA_023431055.1. Taxonomy (GTDB): domain Bacteria; phylum Pseudomonadota; class Gammaproteobacteria; order Pseudomonadales; family Pseudomonadaceae; genus Aquipseudomonas. Next base: position 30,235 of record JAEYXX010000123.1, on the reverse strand, counting down.
TACGATAGGGCGGTGTCGCCAGCAGGTACTGGCTGTCCTCGGCGCCGTTGCCGCCCTGCGGCTCACTGTCATTGTCCAGCCAGTCCAGCAGGCGCTCGGCGTAAGGTTTGGCGATGCCCAGACGCAGCAGCAGGCGACGCAGGCGCAACACCGCCAGCTCGTTGGGCCGCCCCTGGCGCACCAGGCTGTTGAGGTTGAAGCGAGCGCTGGGATCGACAATACGAACCCGCAGCTCACCGCCTTCATCCAGGGGGAACACCAGTGGCCTGGCCCAGGGTTCCATAAGGTGATCAACCGGCTGACGCGGATCGCCGAGGCGCAGATCGCGTTCCAACACCGCCCTGGCCAGGGTCTCGCCACCCAGGGCGTAGTGCCAGGCCTGGGTGACGTGCAACTGATTGGCGCTGCTGCGGATCGACAGCTGCTGCCGCGCGATCAACCCGGCGCAGACCACCGTGACCACGGCGACCACCAGCAATACGGTGATCAAGGCCACCCCGCTCTGGCGCCTCATGACTGCGGCACCTCATCGGCGTCTTCCGTCGGCGCCGCGGCAGCATTCTGTGCTGGCAAATCGGGCAGACGCAGCAGGCGACGCAGCTCACCATAGCGGCGATGCTGCAGGCGCAGCTCCACCGCACGCGGCAATTCGCTAAGGGCGCCGTCGCCCGTCGCATTGACCGGCGGCCAGTCGGGCTGCCACTGGCCGTCCTTGTCCAGATAGCGCAGGCTCAGCGACTCGACACCATTGAGCGCCTGCTGGATCTGCGGCGTACTGTCCTGCGCCCGATCCAGCACACGCCAGTAACGCCGCTGCCATTGCTCACCACTGAGCTGCCAGCGCACGCGCTGTATCTCGGCGCGCGGCTGGCCGAGCGGGTTGCGCCAGCCAGCACGGCTCAACTCCAGCGCCGTGGCGTCGGCCAGATCACTGTGCAGCGCCGGCTGTGCGTCACCGAAGGCATCGCGAATCGGCCGCACCGTCACCTGCCGCAGGTCGCGCTCGAAAGCGGACAAAGCACGAGTCAGCTCACGCAATTGGCGCTCATGCTCACGGGTGACGGCATCGGCGCTGAGCACGCTGTCGAGCATGCGGTAGGTGGCCAGCCCCAGTAGAGCGAAGATGGCGATGGCGATCAGCAACTCCAGCAGGGTAAAGCCGCGCTGAGCGCTCCCACACATCATGGGGCACGCGGAAAACCGCTGAGGGTGACCAGTTGGTAGGGTGGGCTTTAGCCCACCAAGGCTGGCAGCTGTGGGTGGGCTGAAGCGGAGCGCCGCCCGCCCCACCCTACGGGCTGCTGGCGAACCCGCATCGATGCCATTTCGCGAACGGAACTCACGCCAGCAGGGCAGACGAATCACTGCGGCGCCCCCAGAAAACCGCTGAGGCTGACCAGTGCCCGATCACGCAGATCACCACGAGCACCCCGCTCTTCAGCGGCGACCCACAGCGTCACCCGACGCATGGCCGGCTCGCTGGTGGCCTGGATCTCGCTTTGCCAGAGCCAACGACGCCCGGCGAACTCCACCTGGCCCTGATCACGGCCGTCGGCCGGCGGCGTATCGGCCAGCTGCAGTTCGCTCAGACGATTGTCCGCCACCCACATGGCCAGGGTCCTGTCCTCGAGCTGACTGGCGGTACGCACGCTACGCGCACTGGCGGTCAGCACGCTGGCGGCAACCAGCGCGAAGATGGCCAGGGCTACCAGCACTTCGAGCAGGGTGAAGCCGCGCGCCCCCTTCATCCCGCACGCCCCGTACCCAGCTCCTCGACACGTGGCAGGCCGAAGCCGTCGCTGGACAGTTGCAGGCGCAGGCCATCGCGCCGGCGTTCGGCCAGGCGCAGGCGAAAAGGCGTCAGTTCGCCACTGGAGAGAATCAGCAGCTGCGGCGCACCCGTGCTGCTCGTTGCCGGCAGGGCGAGCGCCTCGCCCTCGACCTCGAACGCCAACTCGGCCCACTCCGGCAAACGGTGTGTCTGCCGATCCAGCGCCTGCCACTCGGCGCGCAGCGGGTCGTAACGCATCACCCGGTAGCCCTCACGGGTGAAGCTCAGCCCGTATTCGCGATTGTCCAGCACGGCTTCGTCGACCAGCACGCCGATCAGCCCGCTGAGCCGCTCGGCTTCGCTACGCAACTCGCGCGACGGCCCCGCGATGCCGGTGCTGAACACCGCCAGACCGATCAGACTGCCGAGGATGACCAGCACCACCAGCAGCTCGATCAGTGTGAAGCCGCGCTGCGACTTAAACGTAGGAGCGAGCTCTGCTGGCGAAGGTTTTCTGCGATGCATGCTTCGCTCGCGACACTCGCTCCTACAGGCGAACGACGGCATGGTCGGGTCAGAGATCCCAGTTGCCGATATCGGCGTTCAGGTCGCTGCCGCCCTGCTTGCCATCAGCGCCGAGCGAATAGAGATCGAAAGCGCCGCGGGTGCCGGGCGCCAGGTATTGATAGGGATTGCCCCAGGGATCGATGGGCAGGCGCTTGAGGTAGCCGTCCTTGTTCCAGTTCTTCGCCGGCGGGTTGCCGCTCGGCTTGCTCACCAGCGCCTCCAGCCCCTGCTGAGTGCTGGGGTAGTTGTGGTTGTCGAGCTTGTACATGTCCAGCGCTGCGCCGATGGCACGGATATCGTTCTGCGCAGCGGTGACCTTGGCCTGATCCGGCCGGCTCATCACCTGCGGCACCACCAGCGCAGCCAGAATGCCCAGAATCACCACCACCACCATGATTTCAATCAGGGTGAAACCTGCTTGTCTGCTTTTCACCTAGTTACCCCACCATTTGGTTCAAAGAAAGAATCGGCAGCAGGATGGCCAGCACGATCACCAGCACCACTGCCCCCATGAAAACCAGCATGAACGGCTCGAACAAGCCGACCAGCAAGGCGATCTGTGCGCTCAGATCGTTTTCCTGGTTCTTCGCCGTACGCGCCAACATCTGATCCAGCTCGCCGGAGCGCTCACCGCTGGCGATCATGTGCAGCATCATCGGCGGGAACTGCCCGGTGGCCTCCAGCGAACGGGTCAGGCTGCCGCCCTCGCGCACCTTCTGCGCCGCCACCAGCACCTCACCACGGATCACCCGGTTGCCGATTACCTCGCCAGCGATTGCCAGCGCCTCGACCAGCGGCACGCCACTGCGGGTAAGGATCGCCAGGGTCGAGGCGAAGCGCGCGCAATCGGTGGCGCGCCCCAGCCGACCGATCAGCGGCAGGCGCAACAGCAAGCGATGCCAGCGCAGCCTGAACGCTTCGTCACGCAGCGCCGCGCGCAAGGCCACGATTGCCAGTATCAGCGCCACCAGGGCTACCAGCCCCCAGGCCTTGACCCAGTCGCTCAGGGCGATCAGCCCGCGGGTCAGGGCCGGCAGGGTCTGCCCGGAATCGACGAACACCTTGACCACGTCCGGCACCACGTAGCCAAGCAGGAAGCCGACGATCAGCAGCGAGGCGCACATCAGAATCACCGGATAGAGCAAGGCCAGCTGCACCTTCTGCCGCGACTGCTGGCGCTGCTCGGTGTAATCGGCCAGCTGTTCCAGCACCGGGCCAAGGTGGCCGGCATGCTCGCCCGCCGCCACCGTGGCGCGGTACAGCTCGGGGAAGGCGGCCGGAAATTCCTTGAGACTACCGGCCAGGCTGTGGCCTTCCAGCACGCGGGCGCGCACCGCCAGCAGCATGCCCTGGATACGCGAATTGGTGGATTGCGCGGCAGCGGCGCGCAGTGCCTCCTCGATGGGCAGCGCCGCCTGGATCAGCGTCGCCAACTGGCGAGTGACCAGCGCCAGATCACGCGCCGACAGACCACGGGCAAAGCCCAGGCGAGCGCCGCCACTGCCCTGCTCGCGGCTACGCGTGGCCTTGACCTCCAGCGGCGCCAACTGGCGTTCGCGCAGCAGCTGGCGCACCTGCCGCGCGCTATCGGCCTCCAGCACGCCCTTCTGCTGGCGGCCGCGACCGTCCAGGGCGATGTATTCAAAGGCTGCCATCGACAAATCGCTCCAGTTCACCTCGTAGGAGCGGCTTCAGCCGCGATCTGCAACGCCTCGCGGCTGAAGCGCAATGCCGCCCAGCCGCTGTCGCGTGAGCCGACACCAACGTCCCAATCGCCATCATTCTTCCCGCGTCACGCGCAGCACTTCTTCCACCGTGGTCACTCCTTCCAGCACCTTGCGCCGACCATCATCGCGAATGCTCGGGCCCAGGGTGCGGGCGTGGCGTGTCATGTCCTGCTCGGAAGCCCGGCTGTGCACCAGGGTGCGCATGGTTTCGTCGAACACCACCAGTTCGTAGATACCGGTCCGCCCGCGATAGCCCTGCTGATGGCAGTGGGCACAGCCGCGGGCGTGATACAGCGTCGGCGGCGAGTTGGCCGGCACACCGAGCAACGCGCATTCGGCCGCATCGGCCGGATAAGGTTCCTTGCACGCAGGGCACAGCACGCGCACCAGGCGCTGGGCCAGCACGCCGAGCAGCGAGGAGGAAAGCAGAAAGGGCTCCACGCCCATGTCCACCAGGCGGGTGATGGCACCGATAGCGCTGTTGGTGTGCAGGGTCGAGAGCACCAGGTGGCCGGTAAGCGAGGCCTGCACGGCGATCTCGGCGGTTTCCTTGTCGCGGATCTCGCCAACCATCACCACGTCCGGATCCTGACGCAGAATGGCGCGCAGGCCGCGGGCGAAGGTCATGTCCACCTTGCTGTTGACCTGGGTCTGGCCAATGCCTTCGAGGTGATATTCGATGGGATCCTCGACGGTGAGGATGTTGCGCGTGTGGTCGTTGAGGCTGACCAGGCTGGCGTACAGGGTGGTGGTCTTGCCCGAGCCGGTCGGGCCGGTGACCAGCAGGATGCCGTGCGGCTTGCGAACCGTCTCCTCCATCAGCGCGCGGTCCTCGGCGCGCATGCCCAAGTGCTGCAGTGACAGGCGCCCGGCCTGCTTGTCGAGCAGACGCAACACAACCCGCTCACCGTTGGCCGATGGCAATGTGGAAACCCGTATGTCCACCTCGCGCCCACCCACCTTGAGCGAGATGCGCCCGTCCTGAGGCACGCGCTTCTCGGCGATGTCCAGCCGCGCCATCACCTTCACCCGCGAGACGAGCAACGCCGCCAGCTCGCGTTTGGGCTCGAGCACCTCACGCAGGATGCCATCGACACGAAAGCGCACCACCAGGCGCTTCTCGAAGGTTTCCAGGTGGATGTCGGAAGCGTTTTCCTTGATCGCCTCGCCGAGGATGGCGTTGATCAGGCGGATGATCGGCGCATCGTCCTCCTGCTCCAGCAAGTCTTCGGTTTCCGGCACCTGATCGGCCAGCGAGGCCAGGTCGAGGCTGCCGCCGATGTCCTCGGCCAGCTGCATGGAAGCGGAGTCGTGTTGATAGGCAGCGCCCAGCGCCTGGGCGAATTCCTGTGCACCGAGCACCTGCAGCGGCAAACTGCGACCGGCGAAGCGCTGCGCCTCGGCCAGCGCCACCGGGTCACAATCAGCGCGATGAGCCAGGCTGGCGCGCCCGTCATGCATGACGAAGACCACGCCATGACGCTTGGCGAAGCTGAAGGGTAAGCGGCGCAGTGGAGTTTCGAGCAACGAGGCGTTCATGCGTGACCTTAGAACAGAACCTTATCCCGGGAGTACAGCCTAACCTGACTGCTTGACCCTATGACTACATCTAGGACGGTCTTTTTGTAATGGTTATCAGATTATCTTTAACACAATGACCGAAACTGCACACTCACCCTATTAATGGGATGCCAAGCTCGCACAGGCTGTTATGATCAGCGCGCGACGCCCAGGCCATAAGAAGAATCAAAATCGGTACGAGAAGTCGCCGAACGCACTTCTCGTACAGAAAGAACGTCGTTTGCGGAGTAACGCCTTTGCCCATTTCGGCCCTTTCCCAGCGGCTCAAGGACAATGCCCCGAGCCTGATCGGCATGCTCGTGCTGATCGCCCTGAGCGTCAGCCTGGCCTGGCAGAGCGCCGAATTGCTGCGTCTGGCACGTGGCCCCATTCAGGCGCCCAGCACCCAGACCGCCCCCAGCCCCGAACAACGCGCCCAGGCGCCCATCGCCCAGCTGTTCGGCACGCCTCATCAGGCGGACAGCCGCCCGCCACCGGCCACCAACCTGCAACTGACCCTGCTCGGCAGTTTCGTGCACAGCGACCCGCAACGCTCCAGCGCGCTGATCCAGCGCCAGGGCCAGAGCGCTCAGCGCTACGGTGTTGGTACGGACGTGGACAGCGGCGTGCGCTTGGACGCCGTTTACGCCGACCGCGTCGAACTGCTGCGCAACGGCCGCCGCGAAAGCCTTACCTTCCCGCGCCAGCAAAGCGGCCAGTACAGCTACACGCCGCCGGCCGAAGTCAGCGAAGACGATTCGCTGCAGCAGCTCGATCAACTCGACCAGGACAACCTCGAACAACTGCGCCAGCGTATGCAAGAGCTGCGCGAACAGATGGAAGCCTCCGGCACCCCGCCCGAGGAAACGCCCGCCGATCAGCCCATGGAAAGCGACTGAACCGATGCATGTTCTCCGAAGCCGACTGACCCTCGCCCTCCTCGCCGCCGGCCTGGCCGCTGCACCCCTGCCGCTGCTCGCGCAGATCGAACAGGTGCCGGCCAGCGTCAATCAGCAGGAGGAAAGCTGGACCATCAACCTCAAAGGCGCCGACATCCGCGAATTCATCGACCAGATCGCCAGCATCACCGGGCAGACCTTCGTCGTCGACCCGCGGGTGAAGGGCCAGGTCAACGTGGTATCGAGCACACCACTGGGCTTGTCCGAGGTCTATCAGCTATTTCTCTCGGTGATGGCCACCCACGGGTTCAGCGTGCTGACCCAGGGTGACCAGGCGCGCATCGTACCCAATGCCGAAGCCAAGGCCGAAGCCGATGCCGGCCGCCCGGCGCCGGATCGCCTGGAAACCCGGCTGATCCAGGTGCAGCACGCGCCGGTGGCCGAGCTGATCCCGTTGATCCGCCCGCTGGTACCGCAATACGGCCACCTGGCGGCCGTTACCTCGTCCAATGCACTGATCATCAGCGACCGCAGCGCCAACATCGCGCGCATCGAAGACCTGATGCGCCAGCTCGACCAGAGCGGCGCACAGGATTTCAGCGTGGTCACCCTGCAGCACGCCTGGGTGATGGATGCCGCCGAGGTGCTCAACACCTCCATCGCCCGCGGCCAGGCCAAGGGCACCAGCGCCACTCAGGTGGTGGCCGATGCCCGTACCAATCGCCTGATTCTGCTCGGGCCACCGGAAGCCCGCGCCAAGCTCGCCGACCTCGCCCGCTCGCTGGATAGCCCCAGCAGCCGCTCGGCCAATACCCGGGTGATCCGCCTGCGCCACAACAATGCCAAGTCGCTGGCCGAAACACTCGGCGATATCTCCGAGGGTCTGAAGAACAAGGAGGGCAGCGAAACCACAGGCCGGCAGTCCAACATCCTCATCCGCGCCGACGAGAGCCTCAACGCCCTGGTGCTGCTGGCCGAGCCCGATCTGGTCGCGACCCTCGAGGACATCGTCCGTCAGCTCGACGTGCCGCGCGCCCAGGTGATGGTCGAAGCCGCCATCGTCGAGGTCTCCGGCGACATTACCGACGCCCTCGGCGTGCAGTGGGCGGTGGATGCCCGCGGCAGGACTGGCGGCCTGGGCGGGGTGAATTTCGCCGGCACCGGCCTGTCGGTCGGCAGCGTGCTGCAGATCCTGCAGAGCGGTGAGATACCGGAAAACACCACCCTGCCCGACGGCGCCATCATCGGTGTCGGCAGCGACCGTTTCGGCGCGCTGATCACGGCATTGTCGGCCAACAGCAAGAGCAATCTGCTGTCCACTCCGAGCCTGCTGACCCTGGACAACCAGAAGGCAGAAATTCTCGTGGGGCAGAACGTGCCCTTCCAGACCGGCTCCTACACCACCGACGCCTCCGGTGCCGGCAACCCCTTCACCACCATCGAGCGCAAGGACATCGGCGTCACCCTCAAGGTCACGCCAAGCATCAACGAAGGCGCCACCCTGCGCCTGGAGATCGAGCAGGAAATCTCCTCCATCGCCCCCAGCACCGGACTCAATGCCCAGGCGGTCGATCTGGTGACCAACAAGCGCTCGATCAAGAGCACCATCCTCGCCGACGACGGCCAGGTGATCGTGCTCGGCGGCCTGATTCAGGACGACGTCACCCAGGCCACCTCCAAGGTACCGCTGCTCGGTGATATTCCCCTGATTGGCGGATTGTTCCGCTCGACTCGCGACTCGCACATCAAGCGCAATCTGATGGTCTTCCTGCGGCCCACCGTGGTGCGTGATGGCGCCGGTCTGGCGGCGCTTTCCGGCAAGAAGTACAGCGATATCCGCATTATCGGCAACGGCGGCCCGAACAACGGCCGCCCAAGCATCCTGCCGAGCCAGCCGAGCCAGCTGTTCGACGGCCAGGGCGCGCCGGCAGTGGATCTGCGCCAGCAACAGTAGATCGGCGGGAGCAACCCGCCGAAATGGCGTTGGCGGGTTGCTGCCGCCCTACGCACTGGATCGTGGCGCGTCACAAACCGTTGGAGGCGCTTTAGCGGCGACGGTCTCTTACAGCAATCGCGGCTAAAGCCGCTCCCACTTAATCAGCGCGGCTTCCCTTTCCACGATGGAAAGAGGCGTTGGGTGCCCTTCTGTAGGAGCGAGCTCTGCTCGCAAAGCGCTTTCGCGAGCAGAGCTCGCCCCTACACGCAATGCGCGCGACCAGCGGGCCTGATCAGCCCAACGGCGGCGTACGCGGCGGCACCTGGCGTTTGTTGCCGGTCGACTCATAGGCCGCCGCCAGTTGCAGCAGCGCGGAATCATCGTAGGCACGCCCGGCGAAGGTCAGGCCCACCGGCATGCCGATATCGGCCATCACCCCCATCGGCACGGTGACGGTCGGAACGCCCTGATGGCGAATGGCGAGGTTGCCATTGGCGACCCAGATGCCATTGCTCCAGGCGATGTCGGCAGACTCGGGGTTGACGTCGGCATCGGCCGGGGCCACGTCGGCCACGGTGGGAAACAGCACCGCATCCAGCCCCAGTCGATCCATCCAGTCTTCCAGATCGATCTTGCGAATCTGCTCCAGGCCGCGCAGGCCGTCGGGCAGCGTGGCAATCTGATCCCAGGGTTTGATGCCGCGCTTGGCCATGTTGACGTACTCGTCCATGCCTGCCGCCAGGTCGCCCTCGCGGTTCGGCAGCGTGCCCGGGTCATGCGGGAAGATCTGCGGGCCATCCACATCGGCCAGGCGGTTGAGTTTCGGATCGCCATTGGCGCGCAACAAATCATCGAAGGCCCAACCGCTCAGCTCCCACAGCTCGTCATGCAGGAATTCGGGCGTAACGATGCCGCGATTGAACACGGTCGGCGCACCGGGGCGGTCGCCCTCGCAGTTCGACACCAGCGGGAAGTCCACCTCCACCACTTCGGCGCCCGCCGCTTCCAGTGCCAGACGTGCAGCTTCCCACAGGGCGATCACAGTCGGTCGTGTGTGGATACGCTGGCCAGTCGGCCCGCCAATGCCCGGGTTCTCGCTGGTGCCCGCCAGTTCGTCCTTGTTGATGAACATCTTCGGCACGCCCAGGCGCTTGCCCTTCAGCGCATCGGCCTTGGCAGTGAGCGCCAGGTAGGACTCGGGACGCACCTCCGAAGCCTTGGGGATCGGCACCCAGGGCTGCATACGCCACAGGTCGCCACGGGTGTCCGGGTCATCGGCCACCACCACGTCGAGCACTTCCAGCAAGTCGGCCATGCTGCGGGCGTAAGGCACCACCACGTCCATGGTCGGCGTCAGCGGCCAGTTGCCACGCACCGAGATCACCCCGCGCGACGGCGTGTAGGCGCACAGGCCGTTATTCGAAGCCGGGCCGCGCCCGCTGGACCAGGTTTCCTCGGCCAGGCCGAAGGCGGCGAAGCTGGCAGCGGTAGCCGTGCCGGCGCCATTGGACGAGCCGGAGGCAAACGGCGCGGTGAGGTAATCAGCGTTGTACGGGCTTTCGGCGCGGCCGTAGACGCCACGCTGCATGCCGCCATTGGCCATCGGCGGCATGTTGGTCTTACCCAGGCAGATGGCGCCAGCGGCACGCAGGCGCTCGACGGTGAAGGCGTCGCGCTGCGCCACCAGATCCTTGAATGCCGGGCTGCCGGAGGCGGCAGTCAGGCCCTTGACCAGGTAGCTGTCCTTGGCGGTGTAGGGAATGCCATCGAGCGGGCTCAGCGTCTCGCCGCGAGCGCGGCGCGCATCGGACGCCTCGGCTTCCTTCAGTGCCTCGGGATTGCGCACCACCACCGCGTTCAGCCGGGTCGGCGTATCCGGGCCGTCGTAGGCATCGATACGCGCCAGGTAGGCCTTGACCAGCTCGACCGCCGTGGTGCGGCCGGCCTCCAGCGCGGCGCGCAGCTCGGCAATGGAAACTTCGGTTACCTCGATCATGGTGTCATCACTCGCAGATGGCGGGCCGGCGTCGCACGGCCATGGATACGAAAACAGCGCTTGCACGGCCGACGCTCATAGGCAGATTCAGTCATGCAAATATGTGCCCGATGATACATCCCGTCAGGCCTTCGCAGCAGCCCGCGCCAATGGCCAGGATGCGCGCCAGCCATTACATTCTCGCCACTGATTACGCAGCATTGAGCAGAACAGGCTTATGACCCGCGAAGAACGCATCCATCTGTGGTTGGCACTGTCGGACGTATTCGTCGACACCGAAGTCGACTACGGATACATCGCCCACCAAGTGCAGGGTTTCGATCGCGTCACGGCGCAAGCAGCCTTCTACGAGGATGTCGCTCCCGCGTGCTACTCCAACATGCTCGCGCCCATCCCACCGATCTGGACAGGCTTCGACAGCGCCTGGCTCAGCGAAACCATCGAGCGAGCCCAGGCCGCGCGACGGAGCTCCACCCTGCGCCGCCTGCGCGATCGACTCTTCATCGCCTACTTGCGCCGCGCCCTGAAACCGGAATGGGTGAAGATCGAGCAGGAGCTCGATCACCTGGGGCGAGGCGTTGCCAAACCCTAGGCGCCCGCTTGCCGGCGATTTCGACAGACGCATCGCCCGCAAGCGGGCGCCTACGAACAAATCCTCCCAGGCTTGACTGGTCGGCATTACGTCATCCCCTGCTATGTTCTCAGTCCCTGCACACGAAACAGGAGAACATCGCCATGTCCCACCTCACCAGCGGCTGCCTTTGCGGCCAGGTACGCTTCGAAACCAGCGGCCAACCTTATCGGGTCGGCGTCTGCCACTGCATGGACTGCCGCAAGCACCACGGCGCCCTCTTCCACACCTCGGCAATCTTCCCGCAGGACGCGGTAAAGGTAGAGGGCGAAACCGGTCAGTACGCCGGCCGCCATTTCTGCCCGCACTGCGGCTCGCCGGTGTTCGCGCGCTCGGGGGATGAAATCGAAGTCAACGTCGGCTCGCTGGACGAACCGAACCTGTTCACCCCCACCTACGAACTCTGGACCATCCGCCGCGAAGCCTGGCTACCGCCCTTGCCCTTCGACCGCCACTACCCAGGCGACCGCGACCGCAGCACGCGCCACGAGTAGCACCGCTCACGCATCGGCTTCGCGCCGGCTGACCCAGCCATGCATCAGCCCGGCCTGGAAAAACTGCACCGGCGCCTCGAAACCGGCGGCCTGGATGATGTCCGCCACCTGCTGCGCCGGTAGCACCGCCACATCGCGAGCATAGGCTGCCCGTGCACGCGCCAGCGTCTGCGCATCGACCCCGGCCGCAGACATCAGCGTCATCCAGCCTGGCAGCAATACCTCATAGGCCGGCGACTGGGTATCCGCTGCCAGGTCGACACTGGCCAGCAGCCCGCCAGGTTTCAGGCGCTGCGCGATCTGGCCGAAGAACCCGGTACGCACCACAGGTTCGAGCAGAAACTGCGACACCAGAAAACAGGTAGCGCCGTCGTAAGCCGCCCCAGGCGCCAGCGTATCCAGATAGCCCTCATGAAAGTCGCAGCGCTCGGCAAAACCGCCGTGCTCCGCGCGCTGACGGCATACCTCGAGCATCGCTCCGGACGGGTCGAGCGCAGTGAAGCGCCAGCCCGGAAAGCGTTCGGCCAGGTGCGCGATTTCCGCCCCCGTGCCGGTGCCCACGCAGAGTATCCGCGCGTCGGCCGGCAGGTCGATGAACAGCGCGTCGAGCAGCAGATACAGCGCCTCACGAATCGGCGCCATCCCCGCCCATTGCTTGTCGTAGCCCGCCGCCTGCTGATCGAACAGCGCCTTGATTTCCTCGTCACGCATGGCCATGCCTCCGTCGAATGATCGCCCTCACGTCTTCCAGTATCCCAGAGCTGTCAAGCCCCCCAAGCGAGCGACTACAAGCCCAATCCAACTTTAAGGGCACTTTGCCAGGGCATCGGGGGACTAACTGGCATGTCCCTTCCCGGCGAACCCGAAATGCAGAACCCGACCTTCGAACAGAAAGCCTTCATCCTGCTGCTCGTCCTGGTGACCATCGCCTTCTTCTGGATACTGTTGCCGTTCTACGGCGCGGTGTTCTGGGCCATGGTCCTCGCCGTGGTGTTCGCACCGCTGCAGGAGCGCCTGCTGCGTCGTACCGGCGGCAGAGGCAACGTGGCCGCCCTGCTGACACTGATCATCTGCCTGTTGGTGGCGATTCTTCCGGTGATCTTCATCACCTCTGCCGTAGTGGCGGAAGGCACCGCCCTGTACCAGAAGCTGGAATCAGGCGAGCTGGATACCGGTGCCTACGTCACCAGTTTCATCCAGATGCTGCCGCCGTCGATCCAGGAACAGCTCGACCGTGTCGGCATGAGCAACCTCGAAGGCCTGCGCGAACAGATCTCCAAGGGCGCCATGGCCGGCAGCCAATACCTGGCCACCAAGGTATTCGCCATTGGCCAGGGCACCTTCGAGTTCTTCATCGGCTTCTTCGTGATGCTCTACCTGCTGTTCTTCCTGCTGCGTGACGGCAAGGATCTGGTGCATAGAATCCGAGACGCCGTCCCGCTGGCCGGCAGCACCAAACGCCGCCTGCAGATCAAGTTCACCCGAGTGGTACGTGCCACGGTAAAAGGCAACGTGGTGGTCGCTGCCGTACAGGGCGCGCTCGGTGGCTTCATCTTCTGGGCGCTGGGCCTCTACAGCCCGTTGCTATGGGGCGTACTGATGGCGTTTCTATCACTGCTGCCGGCAGCCGGCGCCGGCATCATCTGGGCGCCAGTGGCCATCTACTTGATGCTCAGCGGCAGCATGGTGCAAGGCATCATCCTCACCGCGTTCGGCGTACTGGTGATCGGCCTGGTGGACAACATCCTGCGCCCCATCCTGGTCGGCAAGGACACCCGCATGCCCGACTACCTGATCCTCATCTCCACCCTCGGCGGCCTCTCCCTGCTGGGTCTCAACGGCTTCGTGATCGGCCCGCTGGTGGCGGCGCTGTTCGTGGCCAGCTGGAACCTGTTCGGGGCGAAGAAGAAGGTCAGGTTGCCGGCGTGAATCGAGCCCGGTTCATTCCGGGGCTCGAACCCAGAAGGCAATGCGGCAGTTCGTCCTAGCGCGTATTCAGCAAGGTGGTGATAAAAGACCGAGACGCCACTTTGCTCGGAACTAGCGATGGACTTCAACGAATACGGAAACCCGGCTGGCAAACCGGTCGTTTACTTCCACGGGGTGCCGGGCTCGCCTTCTGAGGCCTCCGTATTCGACGCGCCGGCCCGAGAACAGGGCCTGCGCATTCTCTGCTTCGACCGATTCGCCATCGACCACGCCATCACCGGCGCTGACTACTACCGACAGATTGCCCAGGCGGTCAGCGAGACCGTGCAAGATGCTCGGATCGACTTCATCGGTTTTTCCCTCGGCACGCATGCCGCATTGGAAGTCGCTGCCCTTATGCCAGGCCAGGTTCGCAGCCAGCACCTGGTTTCCGCCGCCGCCCCGCTCGATGGTGGAGACTTCCTCGATCAGATGGCGGGCAAGGCCGTGTTCTCGCTGGCCCAGCGCAGCCCAGGCTTGCTCCACTGGCTGGTGAAATTGCAGGCGCTGCTAGCCAAACGCGCACCGCAGCTGCTGTTTCGCATGCTGTTCGCCAGCGCTCAGGGGCAGGATCGGGAGCTGGTGAAATCACCGAAGTTCAAAGCGCTTATCTGCCAGGTACTGCAACAGTGCTTTGCCCAAGGTACGACCGGCTATACGCGGGACATACAGCAATATCTCCATCCCTGGTCAGCCAGCACCTTCGCCTGCGAGGCAGATGTATGCCTATGGCATGGCGCCGAGGACAACTGGTCGCCCTTCGCTATGTCGGCGTATCTGGCTAAGCGCCTCCCAAACAACGTGCGCGTCGAGCGGATGGTGGGGCTTTCTCACTACTCCTGTCTGTATGCGGCAGCTCCCAGGATTTGCGCGCAGATAGCCAATGAGTGACATCCAATCTGGCGTCTACTTCCACACACGGTCTTTACTAGCTCAGTGACTGGGCTGCTTTCGGCCAAGAAGCAGACATTCATCTCACTTCAATCCAGAGCATCACAAAATACGATATAGGGAGCCTGAGAATCCAAGAGTGGTTGAGCGTTGTGCATGGCGCGCTGGATAGAATGCTGCTCCATGGCCGTTAGGCGGTGCTTGCCCAGATTGCATTGGATTCCCGAGGGGTTGAGCTCTAGGGAGAACAGGCCAATGAGATGTTCCCCTTCCTTGCTCAGCAACAGCTCCATAAATCCCTCATTTCTTGTGTTAGCCACCAGGTAGATCAGCCCTTCGACGGATGCCACGCCGCACCAATGCACCTCATCCCAAAGCTGGGTAATACCTTGGTCAGTAGCGACTGTCGGCAGGCTCCAAGAGTCTGCCTCAACTGTAAAAGTTTTCAGCACATCCAACAGCCGTTCACGGGCGAGAACATTGAGCGTGTACCTGTATTTGCCTCGAAGAATGAAATTTGGGTCTCGCTCTGATGGAGCCATTAACGTCGCCTCGCTGATGACTTTTGCCGTCAGCAAGTAGCTCAGAGCGATCTCCGAGGGCTGTTCACTCCAGCCATTGATATCCGAAACAGGTGGTATCCAGAGCACATGCACTGTTTCTCCTATATGCGGCAAGTGGTCTTTGTCGAAGCAGGCGAACGTGGTGCTGCCCAGGGCCGGCAGAATATCCCTCAGCCGCAGCGAAGGAGCGCCATGATCAATTTCCGATCCGTTAGGCCAAAAAGTTGGGGCATAGATGTTCAAACTTTTCCCCCCCGATGTTGAATTAGGCCTTCGATGATCATGGTGGTGGCTGGGATTAAATTTTGAGAGTGAGTTATCTGGCAGAGTTTATCAGTAGACTCGCAGCGCCTCTTTCTTCCTGCGTCATGTTCAACGGTGTGCACTCGCCTTTCGCAATGTGATAAGCGTTTGGCACCTCGCTGCCACTTCCGGGGTAGCCGCGGCTAGTGTGGACAGCACCTGATACATCTCCTGGGCGTCTGGAAACGGGTATGCATCCAGGCTCATGGCAATCGTCAGCTTGCGTATGTCCTGCCCGTCTCTAAGCCACGTTTCGATCTCCCGCATCATAGCTGAGCCGTTGTCGTTCGTTTGCCAAACCAGCAGGTTGAACAGGTCGGCAACCAGCCCTTCAGGCACTGTTCTGGGAATTTCCGCGAATAGGCGATTAGCCAGATCAAGTTCGCCAAATACGCGGGCTAAGTCATACGCTGCATCAAACGCTAAGGTGTACTCGGCAGCGTTGCGTTCAATAGCAATAATATCCAGCGCGTGTTGGAGCGATGGGTGCATCCGGACACTCCATAGGCAAAAAAGTAGGCAGATTTATTTTGATCACAGTCTGCTTCTGGCCGATAGCAGCCCCTAACAAACTTGTCCTCACCTCCCCAAGCTACACGGTCAATCCCGTGACAGGGCGTGAGAACCGAGTATTCAAAGCGCGGTAGCGCCATAGCCGAGAGCTGGGGGGGCTCAGCCGCGTCCATCAGCGCCTGTGTTCGCCGCTTGGCGATGAGTATCAGGCCAGGCGCTCGGAGTTACGGCTGTAGGCTGGCGGCCTGTATTTGAGTCGTCACGTGCTATAGAGAGAGGCCTTTCGTTCATATGCAGCGAGTGGCATCCCTCTGTATTTGCCGTTCGGCAGCTGTGTCGCATTTCCAGCCGCGACGGTTTGCCCCGGCCAATTACGCTGCGTTAGTGTCGGCCGTCCCTGGGGGCGGAGCCCTCATTCATTTCGGCATGGAGGTGTGCATGTTCCCTATCGATACCTGGCTGGCTTATACGGGCGCCTGCATTTTGCTGGTGCTGGCTCCCGGCCCGGACAATCTGCTGGCGGTGGCGCGCGGGCTCGGCCAGGGGCGCCTGGCGGCCATCGTTTCAGGTATGGCGTCGGGCACCGGGATTCTGTTTCACGTGTTGGCGGCGTCGCTGGGGCTGACGTTGCTGATGCAGACCTCGGAGCTGGCGTTCTGGCTGATCAAGTGCATCGGCGCCGGTTATCTGCTCTGGCTGGGTATCAAGGTGCTACGCACGCGCAACCTGATCAACTTTCGCTCCGTCACACGGCAATCGCTGCCGAGCATCTTCCTCACCGGTTTTCTATCCGCCGCGCTCAACCCCAAGCCGGGCTTTTTCGTGTTGGCGTTCATCCCGCAGTTCGTCGATCCGCAGCGCGGCTCGGTGAGCACGCAGATGCTGGTTTACGGCCTGTGGTTCGCGGTGCTGACGGCAGTAGGCTTCGCGCTGATGGGTGTGTTCGCCACCTCGCTGTCGCGCTATCTGCAAGCGCGGCCACGGGTGGTGAAGGGGTTGAACCTGGGCGCCGGGATGACCTTCGTGGCCTCCGGCGTATCAGTGGCGGCGCTGAGCCAGCGTTAGGCTCAGCGTCAGGGCTGGCGCCGTTCAGGCATCTGCGCTCAAGGCGGCATGGGTACGCAGTTCTTCCTCGATGAATGCAGCGATCATCGCACGGTAAACCTGCTCCACAACCGCTGCCGAGGCGCCACGCTCATCGGCCAATGTGCGCACCTTGGCGATGACCTGCTCGACGCGCGCAGGGGCGCGAACGTCTGCACTGTCTTTCTTGAAGCGCGCCGCCTGAGCGACGAAACCGCCACGCTGGGCGATGAGGTCGACCATGGCGCGGTCAATCTGGTCGATGCGCTCGCGCACTTCTTCAAGGGAATTGTATTGCACGTCCATATGAGGATTTCCTGTGGTGGTTCGAATGGGGCAACCACGTTAGTCAGCATGGCGCCATGCGTCCAGCGCAACTGCCCGCCGTTTTTTCGCGGCGGGCGCTGGCTGTGACGCGTGTCTCTTGCAGGTGATCAAGCCTGCCCAGTCAATGATGCTCGATGCGATTTCGCCCGCCGCGCTTGGCGCAGTACAGGGCGATATCGCTGCGCGACAAGGCGGCCTCGACGCTGGCATCGCTGGCGTTGAGCGATGAGATCCCCACGCTGACCGCCAGGTGGATCTGCTCTCCCGCATGCTGGATCGGGGTGTTGGCCAGTTGGTTCTGAATGCGTGTGGCGAAGTGCATGGCCTTGTCCAGATTCGCCTCGCTGAGCACCACGGCGAACTCCTCGCCGCCCAGGCGTCCGGCCGTATCGGTCTTGCGCAACTGGCTGGCGAGTATCGTGGCGAAATGGCGCAGGGCCTGATCGCCGACATTGTGCCCCCAGCGGTCGTTGATGGCCTTGAAGTAGTCGAGGTCGAACATCAGGATCGCCGCACTCTGCTCGGGGTTGCGCCGCAGGCGTGCCAGTTCGGCTTCGAGCTGATGCATGAAATGCCGGCGGTTGGCCAGCTGAGTGAGAAAATCGGTGGTGGCGAAGGCCTGCAGCTCGGCCTCGATCTGTTTACGCTCGGTCACGTCGGTCATGACGCCATGCCAGATCACGCCACCGCCCTCTTCGCGGCGCGGTCGGGCTTCGCCCAGACACCAGGTAATGTCGCGCCCCGCTACCTGCACGCGAAACTCCAGGTGCCAGGGCGTCAGCTCCTCGGCCGACAGCTCGAAGGAGTCGATGAACGCCATGCGATCGTCCGGGTGGACGATGGCTGTAAGTGCCTGCGCATCGTCCATCAGTTGCATCGCACTCAGGCCACAGATGGCTTGCGCGCCGGCGCTGACGTAGGTGAAGGACGATTCGCCACTGGGCTGCCTGCGGTACTGAAAGACCATGCCGGGGATTTCGTTGGTCAGGTCGGTCATCAGGGCGGCGGCCTGCTGCACCTGTTCGGACAGTCGGCGCATGGCGGTGATGTCGGTGGTGGTGCCGATCATCCGCAGCGGTTTGCCGTGCTTGTCGCGCTCGACCACCTTGCCGCGGCTGCATACCCATTTGTACTGACCATCACGGCAGCGCAGACGGTGTTCGACTTCATAGGCCGCGGTGCGCTGATCCAGATGCGCCTGGATGGTCGCCTTGACGTAGTCGAGGTCGGCCGGATGCACGCGGGTATAGCTCTCTTCGATGCGATTGCCGATTTCGTGGTCAGCATACCCGAGCAGCGCCTTCCAACTGCTTGAGTAGTGAATCTCACCAGTAGCGATATTGCGGTCCCAGATTCCGGTGCCACTACCGGCAATGGCCAGCGCCATGCGTCGTTCGCTGCCCTGCAAAGCGGCGATTTCCTGACGTTGCCGGGCCTCATCGGCCTCACGCGGCAGCAGGTCATGCGCCAGGTTGGCGAAGTCCTGCAGCGCCTCGCGCTCTTTTGCATCCAGCTCACGCGGCTGCTCGCTCAGCAAGTACAAAGTCCCTAGCGTCGCGCCTTCGCGGGCCAGCAATGGCCAGCTCAGAGTGGTCGCGCAGGCCTCGCCGATCTTCCCCAGCTGTGCATCGCTCAGCTCATGGCTGGCGCAGATGTGCTGCACTTCTCCAGCGCCCCAGATCAGGACGGCGGTCGCATCGAAATACCGACCAAGCAGGCGTACCAACCCATCGAGACGCTCATCGTTGGCGCTGCCGGGCGCGCTGACCGAACACAGGGACTGCATAGTGATTGCCTGGATAGAAACGCGAAGCACGCCTGATATTGATACGCCATTAGCGGGCTGGCGTCTAATCGTCCGTCAACCACCTGTGGTTCATGCTGCCGCCAAGTAGCGCCACCAACCGCTCTAAACAGCACTACACCGGTAAAGGCAGACGGTTCCAAACTAGCCGAGCACCGTAATATTGTTATGATATAACGTCTTTATCGAGAGCCTCATCCGCAACGCTCCGGCACAACCGGACAGCTCGCCGCGGCCTGAAAATTCGCCAGCCCGAGCTGCAGGCCAACGCAACAACCTCCCGACTCTTAGAAAAGCAATGCTAGGAATACCCATGAAAGCCACCTCGGCCTCCCTTGCCGTCATGACCGCACTGGTCGCGCCTCAGATCCATGCAGCTTCCTCCGGCAACTCCACCGTCTCGCTCGGCTCGGTCTACGTCACCCCGAACGCTACCGGTACGCTGCGCACCGACAGCATCCTGACTTCGGTCGACATCATGGGCAGCGACAAGATCGAGGACAAAACCGTGATGAACAGCTGGGAGCTGGTAGGCCAGATGCCCGGCATCCAGCTGACCGAGACGCGCATGGGCGCCGAATCGGGCAAGGTGACCTTCCGCGCCTTCAATGGCGAAGGTTATATCAACGGCATCAAGACCCTGATCGACGGCGTGCCGAGCAACGTCAACAGCGGCAACCAGCGCTTCATCGACATGGTCTTCCCGCTGGACATGGACTACATCGAGGTGGTGCGCGGCACCAACGATCCGCGCTACGGCTTGCACAACATTGGCGGCAACATCAACTTCGTCACCCGTCAGGGCGGCAACTACACCGATGGCCGCCTGACCTACGGCAGCTTCAACACCCGCGAATTCCAGCTGGCGGTCGGCCATGAAGAAGGCAACTTCGCGCAGAACTACTTCCTGGCCAAGCAGGACTCCGACGGCTTCCGTGACCACAGCGACTCCAACAAATACTCACTGGGCGGCAAGTGGTTCGTCACCGATGACGAACAGACCATGAAGCTCGGTGTGGTCGCCCGCCTCTATCATCACGAAGCCGAGGAACCGGGCTTTCTCACCGCCCGGCAACTGGCCGCCAGCCGCACGCAGTCGCCAGCGAAGAACGCCAACGACGGCGACGACCGCGACACGAAGCACCTCAGCGGGCATGCCGATTTCCAGCTCAGCGACGACCTGAGCCTGAGCAACAAGCTGTACTACAACAGCTACGACGATGACCGCACCGTGACCTTCACCGACTACCCGGTCGGCAACGCCCCGCGCCAGCGCCGCCAGTGGCAGGAACGGCAGACCGGCGTGCTGAGCAACCTGACCTGGCGCGCCCACGAGATGCTCACCCTCGATGGTGGCGTCAACTACGAGCAGCAGAACAACGAGTACCGCCGCTATCGCTACAACTTCGGCATTCCTACCGATTTCGACGCGCCGCCGGCACGTACGCAGAACGATGACAGCTACACGCTGTACAACACCGGTGCCTACGCTCAGGCGATCATCCAGCCCATCGAAAAACTGAAGATCATCCCGGCCTACCGGGTGGACAAGTTTTCCGGCAACACCGAGTTGATGAGCGGTGAGAAAGCCAAGCTGCAGGACTACGGCTGGATCGAGCAACCCAAGCTCAGCGTGGTATACAGCATCACCCCGGACATGAACGTATATGCCAACTGGGGCCGTACCTTCCAGATCCTCACCGGTTCGGAAGGCCCGGCGTACATGACCACCGGCCAGGCTGCGTACAAGCCCTCGATCAACACCGGCAAGGAAGTGGGCGTGAAGTTCAAGCCCTTCGCCGGCTCCGAGGCACGTATCGCCGTATGGCAGCAGGACGCCACCGACGAGGTGTCCAACATGCCCGCGACCGGCACCACGGTCGGCCTCGGCGAAACCCGCCGTCGCGGTGTCGACATGCAGATCAGCGCGCAACTCAACCAGCAATGGACGGTATGGGGCTCGCACGCCATCCAGCAAGCCAAGGTACGCAGTGCCATCAGCGACGGCGGTCGCTCCCTGGCAGGTAACGAAGTGATCTCCACCCCGCGCTACATCAGCAATGCCGGCATGGATTACCAGCTCAACGACGCCTGGCGCTTCGGCCTGCAAGCGCGCGCCCAGGGCGATTACTACATCGACACGCTCAACGAACAGGGCAAGTACGGCGGCTTCGCGGTGCTGGATGCCAACGTGCGCTATCAGGTCTCCGCGACCACCAGCCTCGACCTGCAACTGAAGAACCTGACCGATCGCGAGTATGAGTACGTGTGGTTCGACAACTTCTTTTGGGGCGGTGACGACCAGCCGATGTTCTCCCCGGCGCCGGGCCGCTCGGCCTATCTGTCGGTGAACATGAAGCTATAGCGACACGCGCCAGCAGCCCGAATCAAAAGGCCAGGGAAGAACCCTGGCCTTTTCTATTTGCGGATCAGAAGTACTTCAGCCAGCGAATGTCGCGACGCTGCGCCTTGAGCCTCGCGAACCATTGCGTTGGCGGGAACAGCACCACGGCCAGCACCACTGTCGCAGCCCAGACCCAGACCATCGAGGCGAAGCCGAAATAATGCCCCTGGTTCGCGCCCCAGATGGCGAACGCGGCGATGTAGAGCAGCTTCAGTACATAAAGGTGCAGCAGATAGAAGAACATCGGCGCACTGCCGAGCACGGCCAGCGTGCGCACCATGCGACCCTCATTGCGGCGCTCGAAAGCAGCCAGCAGTAGCAGGCCAACGCCCAGCGTCAACGCCAGGAACAGCAGCGACGGCGGGTATTTGGTGATATTGAGCAGGCTCATCAGCGTCTGCAGCCCGCTCTCCCCGACCGCCCAGGGCTTCTCGCCATAGCCATTGACCAGGCGCAGCACCACGAACAACGCCAGCGCGCCAAGCCCGGACAGCTGCAGCCATTGCAGACGCTGCCGAGGGTCGCGCGAGCTGCGGAACCAGGGGCCGATCACGTAGCCCAGCGCAATCACACCGATCCACGGCAGCACCGGGTAGGAAGTACGCAGGCGCAGCGAGTCGGAAAATTCGAGCCAGCCACGATCATGCAGCACCGCCCAGGGTATGTGCATGGCCGACTCCACACCGAAGTGCAGCCCGTCGAGCAGGTTGTGCCCAGCCACCAGCGTCAGGCCCAGCACGGCCAGCCAGGCACGCGGCAGCCATAGCAGCAGCGACAGCGCCAGCATGCTCAGGCCGATGGCCCAGATCACCTGCAGGTAGATCACCGTAGGTGGAAACTGGAAGGTCCAGGCGAAGTTGACCAGGGTGAATTCCAGCACCACGAGAAACAGCCCGCGCTTGAACAGAAAGGCGCTGGTGGCCGCGCGGCTCATCTGCTTTTCCCCGTAGAGAAAGGCCGAAAGCCCGGTGAGCAGGATGAACACCGGCGCGCACAGATGCGCCAGGGTGCGGCTGAAGAACAGCGCCGGCTCCGTAGCCGTCACGTCCATGGGGTCGCCAACCTGCTGATGTAGGTAGAAGGTTTCGCGAACGTGATCGAGCAGCATGATGAGAATGACCAAGCCGCGCAGGGCATCGATCGAAAGCAGACGATTGGAGGGCATGTAAGGCTTCGAGTAGTATGTGATTGAAACGTAATACCATAACCAATATCAGGCGCAACGGCGCCACGGCCACAAGGATTCACAGCGACCGAGCGCACGCACCCAAGCTGAACGAAGGCGGCCGAAAAAAGTCGGAAAGCTGAACACCCGCCACGGAGGCCCCGCCCCATGCTGCCCAACCGCGTTCTTCTGTCCGCTCTCGTCATGGCTGTGCTCAGCCCGCTTGCCGACGCCCAGGAAGCTTTGCGCATCCAGAGTCTGCAACGCTGTGGCGATCTGCTTGCCAGTGAACGGCAGCAATGGTGCATGCAGGTGCGTGGCCTAGGCGAGAAGTTGCCCAAGCTGCATCTCGGCGACGACACCCTGCCCGCCTCGGCGGTGCAACGCAGCGGCGACACCCTGCGCCTGCAGCTCAACAGCAACGAACACCGCAGCGCGCCACTGTGGCTGGAAGACGGCTCGCGCGCGAGCAACCCGGTGTGGCTGTCACTGCATCGCAGCCATGTGCTCGCCGCCGGCCCCGATGAAGTGGCGAAGAACATGGACGGCCTGACCACCTACGTCGATCTGGTCAGCCTGCTGATCGAGGAAAGCCACGACGGTCTCGACGAGGCCAGGCGTCTGGCGAAGAAATACGACGCCAAGGTGGTCGGCGCCATCCCGCCGCTGAACATCTACCAGCTGCGCCTGCCGGTGAAGAATCTGACCGAGCGCGATGCGCTGGTACTGCGTATCGGCAACGAAACCAGCGTCGATGCCGTGGTCGTGGAGGAAAGCGCCCCCGAGCGCGGCGAAGAGAGCGAAGCCGCGCGCAAGCCGGCACGCAAACCGGAAAAGAACTCAGAGGAATGGGCCGCCAACCGCTTCATGGATGCGGTTAACTACTACCAGCGGCGCATTCCCGCGGGCGACTCGCCCATCGAGGCCGAGCGCATCCGCGTGGGCGTGATCGAGCGTAACGTCGACTTCGACGCGCCTGATTTTGCCGACTACCTGGGCGCCTGCCCGGACGGCAAGCCGCGTACCTGCGTGTATGCGCGCGATGCCGACAAGCCGGACAATCACGGCAGCACCGTGGCCGGCATTCTCGCCGCGCACTGGGACAAGGGTGGCAACACCGGCTTCCTGCGCGGGATGGACAAGGCCAGTAACGGCTTCGACGTCATAGTCGAGCGCAACTCGGATGCGGGCATCACCGCCAATATCGCCGCGTCGGTCAACCTGGTGGAAGACGGCGTACGCGTCCTCAACTGGAGCTGGGGCATTCACCGCGTCGGTACGCGCAATGTCGAAGGCGACGAGATCGATTCGCTGGTGCGCTCGGGTATCGCCATGAGTGGCTACGAAGAGTTGCTGGAGGAATTCTTCCTGTGGCTGCGCGAAGAACACCCGGACGTGCTGGTGATCAACTCCGCCGGCAACGGTTCCTCCTACTCAGGCAGAGACGAGTACCGTCTGCCCTCCTCCTTCATCACCGAACAACTGCTGGTAGTCGGTGGGCACCAGCGCAGCAAGAAGGAAGAAGTCGAGATAGACGACCCGAGCTACGTGGTCAAACGTAACTCGTCGAACGTCGACATGCGAGTCGACATCACCGCGGCGGCCTGCGCCCAGGCCTCGACCCACGAAGTGGACGCCACCGGCGACGTGCATTGCGGCACCTCCTACGCCACCCCACTGGTGACCGGCGTGGTCGCTGCGATGCTGTCGATCAATCCGGATCTGCAACCGGAACAGGTGCGCATGCTGCTAAGGCGTAGCGCCATGACCATCGGCGGCGAGTACGATTTCGAACCGATGGACGCCGAGGACCTGACCGCGCCCATCCTGCCGTCCGAGCGCAACTATGAACTGAGCGACAAGGATGTCGGCCGCTCGGCACGACTGGATATGCAGAAGGCGCTGGACCTGGCGGTGCAGAGTCGTGACCGGGTGCGCTGAGGCAGCCGAGGATCACTCGCCGGAAACGCGCTCGTACAACTCCACCGGCTCGACCTTGCCCTGGCTGCCGCACTTGCTATGGCCCAGCCCGAGGTGGCGAAATCCGGCCTTGAACAGCACACGTCCGGACTGCGGATTGCGCGCCAGATGGCTGGCATGCAACCGGCGCAGACGCAGCTGGCGGAAGGCGAAATCCACCAGTGCATTGCAGGCCTCGCTGGCATAGCCACGGCTCCAGTAAGGTACGCCGATCCAGTAGCCCACCTCGGCCTCGCCGCGGCCTATATCCATGAGGGCCATGCTGCCGATCAGCTTGCCGCTGTCCGACTCGGTGATGATGAAGTTGGCCGCCGCGCCGCTGGCCCAATCCTGCGCGCAGCGTTCGATCCATTGCTGCGCCAGCTCGGGCGGATAGGGATGGGGAATGCTGCGGGTGACATCGGCAATGCGAAAATCACCGGCCAGGCGCTGTATCTCGTCGGCATCCTGCGGCTGCGGCGGGCGCAGCGTCAGGCGTTCGGTTTCGATGCGATGCTCATCCATTTGCGTCTCCCTTCATACCAGTGGTGTGCCCGCGCGCACCGTCGCTGTCTTTGAAGCCAATCACTCTCAGGCCGGAGATGGCCCTATGGGATAGAACTGCCCACTGCTCCACACGCCCAACCACGGCTCTCCGTCGATCTCGCGTTCCACCGCCAGCTCTACCAACTGGTAGAACACGTTGCGGTGAATCAGCGCTTCGAGGTTACGCCGCACCAGAATGTAGGGCGAGGGTTCGAGTGTCGCAGGATCGATCTGCACCCGGATCGGGTGTTCGACGCCGGCCACCACCTCATCCTCGACATTGGTGGTAAAGCGCAGCACCTGCGCCTCGCCCTCGCCTTCCACCTGCAGGGTCACTGCCACGAAGGGCGCATCCTCGACCTGGATACCGACCTTCTCCACCGGGGTGATCAGGAAATAGTCGTCGCCGTCGCGGCGGATGATGGTGGAAAACAGCCGCACCATGGGTTTGCGGCCAATGGGCGTCCCCTGGTAATACCAGGTGCCATCACGAGCGATACGCATGTCGATATCGCCACAGAAATCCGGGTTCCACAGGTGAACGGGTGGCAGGCCCTTGCCTTCGCCCTTGGGGATCTGCGCCAGCAGGTCGCCAGCCTTGCCTGGGTCGCTCATCGTCTTTCCTCGTCCGTAGTGCCACGAACTGACGAGGATACACCGTGCCACCTGTCGCGGCTAAAGCCCCTCCTACAAGTTCGGCGCGCCGATTGCCCCTACTCTTAGCGCCCCACGCCTATCAGGCTGCGTGCGTAGTCATGCAGCGGCGGCCCGATCAGGTCCTGGGGTTTGGCATCGTAGAACGTCAGGAAACCGCCACGGCTGCGAATCCGCGCCGTATCCACCAGATATCGGGTATTGGTTTCGATCAGCATCAACTGGATCGTCGCACGGTCGGTACCAAGGCGATCCACCGCTTCCTGGTCTTCCCATTCCTCCAGCGTGCCGATGCGGTCATCGCTGTAGGCGAAACGCGCATACAGCAGATAGTGCGCACCAACGCTACGCGCCTCGGCCATGGCCTCTTCCAGGCCTGCAGGCTGACGGGCGCGACGCACCAAAGGGAAGTATTCGACGAAGCCCTTGAAGGCTTCCTCGGCCACCACATTGGGCCGCGGATAACCGTGACCCGGCGGCACGAAATGGCCCTGGGCGATGTAGATGAACGAGTCCTGCTGCAAGCGCCGCGAGGTCATGCGCTCGGTGCGGCCATGATCGAGTACACCGGCATCACGCAGGTGATACTCGGCGCCGCTGGCCAGATCGCTGACCTTCATGCAGCCAGTCAGCCCCAGCAGCGCCACCAGTAGAAGCAGGTTACGCATGAATGAATCCTCCTCGTGCCGGTGACGGAAAACCGGCGGATAGCGCATAGATGCAGGTTCTGCGCCAGCCCTATGCAAACCCGCCTTGCCACGGCTGGCGCCTGCTACTCTGCGGTCGAAACTTCAACTGGGATTTCGGCATCTGAGCGGGGGCCAAGCATGTCGACGACCGCGGGCAATGACAGCAGACTTGTTGCAGATCACCCCCACACGTCTGCATGTCATTAGACTTTTTCCTAAATAACGCAGGAGCCCATGGATGACCGTGCAAACCGAAACCATGCAGGACGTCATCATCATCGGTGGCGGCCAGGCCGCTCTGGCCACCGCATACTTTCTGCGGCGCACCGGGTTGTCATTGGTGATGCTCGATGCCGAGGACGGCCCCGGCGGCGCCTGGCGTCACGGCTGGAACTCCCTGCGACTGTTCTCCCCGGCGACCTGGAGTTCGATTCCCGGCTGGATGATGCCGCCAGTCGAGGATGGCTACCCCACGCGCGATCACGTCGTCGATTACCTCGCGCGCTATGAGGATCGCTACCAGTTTAGGGTACAGCGCCCCGTGCGGGTCACCTCGGTGGAACGCCGCGCGGGGTCGCTGCGCGTGCATGCCGAGCATCAGTACTGGGACGCCAGGGCGGTTGTCAGTGCCACCGGCACCTGGAGCCATCCCCATATCCCCCACTATCCAGGCAGCGAGCTGTTCGGCGGCCAGCAATTGCACTCGGCCCACTATGTCGAGGCGCAACCGTTCGCGGGTAAACGGGTGCTGGTGGTGGGCAGCGGCAACTCCGGGGCGCAGATCCTGGCAGAGGTGTCGAAAGTGGCCGCCGCCACTTGGGTGACGCCCACCGAGCCGCTGTTTCTGCCCGACGATGTCGACGGCCGCGTGCTCTTCGAACGCGCCACAGAGCGCTGGAAAGCCCAGCAGGAAGGTCGCGTCATCGACCAGCCAGTGGGCGGGCTCGGCGATGTGGTGATGGTGCCGCCCGTGGTCGAGGCACGCGAGCGCGGCGTGCTGCACGCGGTACGCCCCTTCCAACGCTTCACCCGCGATGGCGTGCTCTGGCCCGATGGCACGCAGAGCGCGGTGGATGTGGTGATCTGGTGTACCGGTTTCAAACCTGCGCTGGACCACCTGACCAGCCTGGGGCTGCTCACCGATGAAGGGCGAATCGAGGTCGACGGTACCCGCGCCATCCACGAACCCAGGCTATGGCTGGTGGGCTATGGCGAATGGACGGGCTCGGCCTCGGCCACCCTGATCGGGGTAAGCCGCACCGCGCGCAGCACCGCCGCCGAAATCGAGCAGTTCCTGAGCACGGCGCAGGCCTGAACGCCTCCACGTCAGGCATGCCGAGCGGTCTCGCGGTGCCTGGGCAAGGCGATGGAAATCAGCGCGGCAGCCAGCACGAAGGCGCTGGAGACCCACAGGCAGGCCTGTAGCCCATAGGCCTGGAAGACCCAGCCCGAGAGCAGCGTACCGATCAGCCGGCCCAGCGCGTTGGACATGTAGTAAAAGCCCACATCCAGCGACACGCCGTCTTCCTTGGCATAGCTGACGATCAGGTAGCTGTGTAGCGAGGAGTTGACCGCAAACAGCACGCCGAACAGCAAAAGGCCGCCAAGCAAGACCACCTGCGCCGACCAGCCAGTGCTCAGCCCCAAGGCAATCAGCGCGGGCAGACCGGCCAGCAGCGCGGCCCAGACGAAAGCCGCGCGGCCGTCCGGCACATGCCCGCTTTGCTTGCCGGTGATACGCGGGGCAAGCGATTGCACGATGCCGTAGCCGATCACCCAGGCCGCGAGAAAGCCGCCGACCAGCCAGAAGTCCCAGCCGAACACGCTGCTCAGGTACACCGGCAGCGCCACCACGAACCAGACGTCGCGCGCACCGAACAGGAACAGCCGGGCGGCCGAGAGAATGTTGATCGCCCGGCTCTTGGACAGCATGTTGCGGAATTTCGGCTTGGCCTTGGCCTTGCCCAGATCCTTCTTCAGCAGCACCAGGCTGGCCAGCCAGATCAGCGCCAGCACAGCGGCCATGGCCAGCACCGCACCGGTGAAGCCGAGCACGGCGAGCAGCGCGCCACCGAGGAAGAAGCCGACGCCCTTGAGCGCATTCTTCGAGCCAGTGAGGATCGCCACCCACTTGTACAGGGTGCCCTGCTGACTGTCCGGCACCAGGAGCTTGATCGAGCTCTTGGCGCTCATCTTGTTCAGATCCTTGGCGATACCGGACAGCGCCTGGGCGCCCATGACCCAGGGCACGGTCAACCAGACAGCCGGCACGGTGAGCATCAACAGCGCCAGCACCTGCAGGCCGAGGCCAATGTTCATGGTGCGGTTGAGGCCCAGCCGCGCGCCCAGGTAGCCGCCCACCAGGTTGGTGACCACACCGAAGATTTCGTAGAACAGAAACAGCGCGGCAATCTGCAACGGCGTGTAGCCAAGGCTGTGAAAGTGCAGTACCACCAGCATGCGCAACGCGCCGTCGGTGAGGGTGAAAGCCCAGTAGTTGCCGGTCACCAGCAGGTACTGGCGCACCTCGGGGGCCAGACGGGATAAGGCATGCATAACAAATCCTGTGTAAACCGTGGGAGGGGCTTTAGCCGCGACAGCAGAGTGAGTGGATGACGCCTTTTTCATTCACCTTGGTTATCTGGTGGATGGAAAAAGCGTCATCCACCCTACGGATCAATCGGCTGCCCCAACCATCCGCGCCAGCTCCACCGCGCGGTTGGCGTAGCCCCACTCGTTGTCGTACCAGGCATAGATCTTCACCTGAGTGCCGGCCACCACCATGGTCGACAGCGCATCGACGATGGACGAGCGCGGATCGGTGCGGTAGTCGATGGACACCAGCGGGCGCTCCTCATAACCTAGGATGTTCTTCAGCGGGCCATCGGCGGCCGCCTTGAGCATCGCGTTGACTTCCTCGGCCGTGGTGGCGCGCTCCACCTCGAACACGCAGTCGGTCAGCGAGGCGTTGGCCAGCGGCACCCGTACGGCGTGGCCGTTCAACTTGCCGCGCAACTCGGGAAAGATCTCGGCAATCGCCGTGGCAGAACCGGTGGTGGTCGGAATCAGGCTCATACCCGAGGCGCGGGCGCGGCGCAGATCCTTGTGCGGTTGGTCGAGGATGCTCTGGGTGTTGGTCAGGTCATGGATGGTGGTGATCGAGCCGTGGCGAATGCCCAGCGCCTCGTGGATCACCTTGACCACCGGCGCCAGGCAGTTGGTGGTGCAGGAGGCGGCGGTGACGATGCGGTGCTGCGCCGGGTCGAACAGGTGCTGATTGACGCCCATCACCACGTTCAGCGCGCCCTGCTCCTTGACCGGCGCGCAGACCACCACGCGCTTCACGCCCTGGTCCAGATAGCCCTGCAGCACGGCGACCGTCTTCATCTTGCCGCTGGCCTCGAGCACCAGGTCGCAGCCGCTCCAGTCGGTGTCGGCGATGGCCTTGTTGGCGCTCACCTTGATGCGCTTGCCATCGATCACCACGCAATCGCCCTCGCTGCCCGCCTCGAACTGCCAGCGGCCATGCACCGAGTCGAAGTTGAGCAGGTGCGCGTGGGTGGCGGCGTCGCCTGCCGGGTCGTTGATCTGCACGAACTCCAGTTCTGGCCAGTTCCAGGCCGCGCGTAATGCCAGACGGCCGATGCGGCCAAAACCGTTGATGCCTACTTTGATGCTCATGTCGATGCCTCTGTCAGTGGGTCGCGTCGAACTGGTTGATCCAGTTGACGTGAGCGGGATGCTGGATGGCCTTGGGCCGCAGTGCCTGCACCAAGGCGATGGCC
>JAEYXX010000019.1 GCA_023431055.1 Pseudomonadota bacterium | reverse complement strand
GCTTTTTCAGCGGTCGCTGAGAACGCCACGCCCGTCGCCTGAGTCGAAAGCAGAGAATCGTTTTAATGCTGCGTATGGATTTGTGCGGGCGATCTCAAGACAACTCCATGGCGAAATGACATCATATTGGCGTCATGGCTTGTCTGTTGTTCGGTTGCCCATTTGCGGAGAACTTGATGTACAAACTGTGTTTCTACGTGCCGGAAGCCCATCTGGAGCCGGTGAAAAAGGCGGTGTTCGCAGCCGGCGGCGGGCGCATCGGACTTTACGACAACTGCTGCTGGCAGGTGTTGGGCCAAGGTCAGTTCCGCGCTCTGGAAGGTAGCCAGCCGTTTATCGGTCAGGTCGGCAGCATCGAGCAGGTTGTCGAGTGGAAGGTGGAAATGGTCGTCGCCGACGAGTTGATCCACGATGCCGTCAAGGCGTTGAAGAAGACCCATCCCTACGAAACGCCGGCCTTCGACGTCTGGCGCTTGTCCGACCTGCAGTTCTGAATCACCTCAGATAAGGCCGGCAACGCAATCTTTGTAGGAGCCCCGCCTCGGGGCGAAGCGGTTCGCGGCGGGGCGCCGCTCCTACAGGTTGAATGCTTAGGTTCAGGGTCTGATTTCGATCAGCGTACCGTCCTTGACCAGGCTCCATACCTCGCGCATGTCGTCGTTCTTCATGGCGATGCAGCCCTCGGTCCAGTCGAGGGTGTGGAAGAACCACTCCGGGTATTCCTCATCCAGCGGCGTACCGTGGATCATGATCATGCTACCCGGCGGCACCCCGGCGTCATTGGCCTTGGCCAGGTCGCGAGCGTTAGGGTAGGAAATGTGCAGCGACAATTGGTACTTGTCGCTCGGCTTGCGCCAGTCGATCCAGTAGAAGCCTTCCGGCGTGCGCAGGTCGCCTTCGCGCTGCTTGGCGCCATTGGGCTGTTTGCCGAGCGAGATGCGGTAGGACTTGATGGTTTCGCCGCGCTGTTGCAGATGCAGTTTACGTTCGGACTTGAGCACCAGTACCTTGTCCACGGTGCGGCTGCTTGGCGCTGGCGAGGTGCTGGCCAGGGCGTTGAAGCTGAGGGTCAGGCAAAGCAGGGGCAGCAGCCAGCGCATCGGGATCGTCCGCAAGGGTCAACGGGGTGTGTAGTGTGCACGCAGTGCTTCGAGTGGCTCATTGCGTACCGGGAAGGAATTCTGCCGACGGTCGGCGAAGAAGCATTCTAAGGTACGGCCTATGGTCGGGAAAGCCAGTTCCGACCAGGGAATCTGCGATTCCTCGAACAGGCGCACCTCCAGGCTTTCCTCGCCGACGGCGAAGTCCAGATCGACCAGTTCGGCACGAAACATCATGTACACCTGGCTGATGTGCGGCAGATCGAACAGCGTATAGAGGCTCAGGTCACGCACTCGGGCGCAGGCTTCTTCGAGGGTTTCACGCGCTGCAGCCTGTTCGATGGTCTCGCCGTTTTCCATGAAGCCGGCCGGCAGTGTCCAGTAGCCACGGCGCGGCTCGATGGCGCGGCGGCACAGCAGCACCTGGTCGCGCCATACGGGCAGGCAGCCGGCAACGATACGCGGGTTTTCATAATGCACGGTGGCGCAGTGACAGCAGACATGGCGCATACGGTTGTCGCCGGTCGGGATCATGCGGGTGACGGGATTGCCGCACCGGTTGCAGAATTTCATGCCCGCTCCTCTTGGTTCTGGCGCTATCTTGGCGGTCCGTATGACGGTCGGCAAGCCTGCCACTGTGGCCGGTTTGTACTGTCGCCGGGGTTGGGCGGCCGCCTGCTTTCATGCCATGATGCCAGGCAAAACAAGACTCCGAGTATGCCCATGCTGGACGAGTTGCTCCATCGCGTGCGCGGCTACAGCCCGCGCCCTCTGGAGACCGAGCGCAGCTTCCCCGAGGCGGCGGTGCTGGTCCCGATTACCCGCAGTGATGAACCTGAGCTGGTGCTGACCCTGCGCGCCAGCGGTTTGTCGACCCACAGCGGTGAGGTCGCCTTCCCCGGTGGGCGGCGTGATCCGGAAGACCGTGATCTGGTGCATACCGCGCTGCGCGAGGCCGAGGAAGAGATCGGCCTGCCACCGGGACTCGTGGAAGTGGTCGGGCCGCTCAGTGGTCTGGTGTCGCGCCACGGCATCCAGGTCACGCCTTATGTCGGAGTGGTGCCGGATTACGTCGAGTACAAGGCCAACGATGCCGAGATCGCCACGGTGTTCTCGGTGCCGCTGGAGTTCTTCCGCAGCGACCCACGCGAGATGACCCACCGTATCGATTACCTCGGGCGCAGCTGGTATGTGCCGTCCTACACCTATGGCGAGTTCCGCATTTGGGGGCTCACGGCGATCATGGTGGTGGAACTGGTCAACCTGGTCTTCGACGATGCGCAGATCGCCCTGCACCAGCCGCCTGAACACTTCATACACCTGCGCTGATAGCGCCGAGGACGACGAGCATGAAATACCGCCTGGGAAGCGCCCGTGTCGATGCCCATCCCGATAGCTGGGTCGCGCCAAGCGCCGACCTGATCGGCAAGGTCCGCCTGGAGGCCGGTGCCAGCGTCTGGTTCGGCGCCGTGCTGCGTGGCGACAATGAACTTATCCATATTGGCGAGAACAGCAACGTGCAGGACGGCAGCGTGATGCACACCGACATGGGCTTTCCGCTGACCCTGGGCAAGGGCGTCACCGTCGGTCACAACGTGATGATGCACGGTTGCACGGTGGATGATTACAGCCTGATTGGCATCAACGCGGTGATCCTCAACGGCGCGAAGATCGGCAAGTACTGCATCATCGGCGCCAACAGCCTGATTCCCGAAGGCAAGGTGATTCCCGATGGCAGCCTGGTCATGGGCAGTCCGGGCAAGGTGGTGCGCGAGCTGACCGAGCAGCAGAAGAAGATGCTCGAAGCCAGTGCCGCCCACTACGTTCATAATGCGCAACGCTATGCCCGAGAGCTGGTTGTTGACGATGAATGACGAGAAACCCGTGCGCTCGCCCTGCGTACATGTCTGTGCGCTGGACGAGCAGGACATCTGCATCGGCTGTCAGCGCACGGCTGACGAAATCACCCGCTGGGGCCGCATGGACAATGCCGAGCGTCGCGAGGTGCTGCAGCTTTGCCTGGAGCGTGCCCGCGCCTGCGGCCTGCTGCTGACGCCTTCCTGATTCACTGTTCGAGGAAACCCTCATGCCCCGTATTGGAACCCCTCTGTCGCCTTCCGCGACCCGCGTACTGCTGTGTGGCTGCGGCGAGCTCGGCAAGGAAGTGGTGATCGAGCTGCAGCGCCTGGGCTGCGAAGTCATCGGCGTGGATCGCTACGCCAATGCCCCTGCCATGCAGGTGGCGCACCGTAGTCACGTGATCGACATGCTAGACGGCGCGGCCCTACGCGCAGTGATCGAGAAGGAGCAGCCGCACTACATCGTCCCTGAGATCGAGGCTATCGCCACTGCCACGCTGGTCGAGCTGGAGGCCGAAGGCTTCAACGTGGTGCCGACCGCGCGCGCCGCGCAACTGACCATGAACCGCGAGGGCATTCGTCGCCTGGCGGCCGAGACGCTCGGCTTGCCCACCTCGCCGTACCATTTCTCCGACACCTTCGAGGATTACGCCGCGGCGGTGAAATCCGTCGGCTATCCCTGCGTGGTCAAGCCGATCATGAGCTCTTCCGGCAAGGGCCAGAGCGTACTGAGGAGCGACGCCGACCTGCAGCGTGCCTGGGATTACGCCCAGGAAGGCGGTCGGGCCGGCAAGGGCCGGGTGATCGTCGAGGGCTTCATCGATTTCGATTACGAAATCACCCTGCTGACCGTGCGCCATGTCGGCGGCACCAGCTTCTGCGCGCCGATCGGCCATCGTCAGGAGAACGGTGATTATCAGGAGTCCTGGCAGCCGCAACCGATGAGCCCGAAGGCGCTGGCCGAGTCCGAGCGTGTGGCGCTGGCAGTGACCGAGGCGCTGGGCGGGCGAGGTCTGTTCGGCGTCGAACTGTTCGTCAAGGGCGACCAGGTATGGTTCAGCGAAGTCTCACCGCGCCCGCACGACACCGGCCTGGTGACGCTGATCTCCCAGGAACTGTCCGAATTCGCCCTGCATGCCCGCGCCATTCTCGGCCTGCCGATTCCGGTGATCCGCCAGATGGGGGCGTCGGCTTCGGCGGTAATTCTGGTTGAAGGTAATTCGCAGCAGGCCAGCTTCGCCAACCTCGGCGCCGCGCTGAGCGAGGAAGACACCGCGCTGCGTCTGTTCGGCAAGCCGGAAGTCAAGGGGCAGCGGCGCATGGGCGTGGCCCTGGCGCGTGACGAGTCCATCGAAGCGGCTCGCGCCAAGGCGCTGCGCAGCGCGCAAGCGGTTCGCGTCCAGCTGTGAGCCGGCATGCGCTGTGGTGGCTGGCGACCGTGCCACTGCTGCCATTGGCGCTGCCTTTGGCCTTGTATACGCGGCGTACGGCGCTGCGTCTGCCAATTGCGCAGGGCGAGCCGAGTGGCATCGCTGCTGCGCATTTGCCGGGTGAGCCGTTACGCCTGCTGCTGATCGGTGAATCCACCGTCGCAGGTGTCGGTGTCACGACTTTCGACCAGTCCCTGGCGAGTTGCCTGGCGGTCGCCTTGGCCGAGCGTCTGCGGCGGCCGATACGCTGGCGCGCCTGTGGCGAAAACGGCATCACCGCAGCTCAGGCGCATGAACGCTTGCTGCCGTTGGCGTTGGCTGAGCCGGCGGATTTGGCGCTGCTGGTATTCGGCGTCAATGACACCACGCACCTCACGTCGAGCAAGCGCTGGCTGCAGGCGCTTGCGGCCATGGCCGATGCGCTGGAAGGGCAGGGCTGTCGCGTGGCGTTCAGCGCCGTGCCGCCGTTGCAGCATTTCAGCGCCTTGCCCTGGTTGTTGCGGCAACTGATGGGCTGGCGCGCCAGCCTGCTGGATCGTGAGCTGCACGCCCTGGCGCAGCGTCTGGGTGCGCTGCACTGCGTGCTGGATCTGCCATTCGAGGCGCATTACCTGGCCGAGGATGGTTATCACCCATCGGCATCGGGCTATCGGCAGTGGGCCAACGGCCTGGCCGAGCGCCTCATTCCGTCGCTGCTGCGTCCGGTTTGACCTTTTCCACCTGCCAGACGCGCACGCTCTTCACCCGGTTTTCCGCGGCCTGGAGTATCTCCAGGCGATAGGGGCCGATCTTCAGGCAGACGCTGCTGTCGGGGATGGTTTCCAGCGCTTCGGTGATCAGGCCGTTGAGGGTCTTGGGGCCGTCGCTGGGCAGGTGCCAGCCGAGGGTCTTGTTCACTTCGCGAATGTAGGCGGCACCGTCGATGACCAGCGTGCCGTCTTCCTGCGGATGAATATCGGGGCTGCGCAGGCTGTCCTGGTTGCTGAAGTCGCCGACGATTTCCTCGAGGATGTCTTCCAGGGTGACGATGCCGATCACGTCGCCGTACTCGTCGACGACGATGCCGATGCGCCGCTTCTGCTTCTGGAAGTTGATCAGCTGGGTCGCCAGCGGGGTGTTTTCAGGGATGAAGTAAGGCTCGTTGCAGGCCGCCAGCAGCGCGTCCTTGGTTAGCTGGTTGTGGGTCAGCAGGCGGGCGATCTGGCGCATGTGCACCACGCCTTCGATATGGTTGATATCGCCGCGGAATACCGGCAGGCGCGTATGTGGCGTGCTGCGCAGCTGGCCGACTATGACCTCCAGGTCGTCGTCGAGATCGATGCCGGCCACCTCGTTGCGCGGAATCATGATGTCATCGACCGTGACCCGCTCCAGATCGAGGATGCCCAGCAGCATGTTCTGGCGATTCAGCGGCAGCTCCGAGCCAGACTCGCGTACCACGCTGCGCAGTTCCTCGGTGGACAGGCTGTCGCTGGCGCGCTGAGCGGGGTCGATACCAACCAGGCGCAGCAGGCCGTTGCTGATCACGCTGGTCAGCCAGACCACCGGGTAGAGCACGCGCAGCAGCAGGCTCAGTACGCGGCTGGCGGGGAAGGCCACCAGCTCCGGGCGCAGGGCCGCCAGGGTCTTGGGTGTAATCTCGCCGAAGATCAGCACGATGATGGTCAGGCCAGCGGTGGCGATAGCAATACCGGCTTCGCCCCATAGATCCACCGCCAGCACGGTGGCGATGGAGGCGGCGAGAATGTTGACCACGTTGTTGCCGACCAGAATGGTGCCGAGTAGGCGATCCGGGCGGTCGAGAAGGCGGGTCACGCGTTTGGCGCCGCTGTGTCCTTCCTTGGCGAGATGCTTGAGCCGGTAGCGATTGACGCTGAGCATGCCAGTCTCGGAGCTGGAGAAGAACGCCGAGCAGAGAATGAGGAAAATCAGCAGGCCGAGCAGGTAGCCCGAGTGAATGTCGTCCACGACTCCGCCTCAGATATGCAGGATGAATTCGCGCACCAGCTTGCTGCCGAAGTAGGCCAGCATCAGCAGGCAGAACCCGGCGAGGGTCCAGCGAATGGCCTTGTGGCCGCGCCAGCCGAGCTGATGACGGCCCCACAGCAGCACGGCGAACACCACCCAGGCGAAGCAGGACAGGAAGGTCTTGTGCGCCAGGTGCTGGGCGAACAGGTCATCGATGTACAGCGCACCAGACAGCAGCGACAACGACAGAAGCAGCCAGCCGGCGAAGAGAAAACCGAACAGCAGGCTTTCCATGGTCTGCAGCGGCGGGAAGTTACGGATCAGCCCCGACGGGTGCTTGTGCTTGAGCTGATGGTCCTGCACCAGCAACAGCAGCGACTGGAATACGGCGATGGTCAGCATGCCGTAGGCCAGAATCGAAAGCAGGATGTGAGCGAGGATGCCGGGGTGTTCGTCGATCGGGTTTATCGTGCCGCTGGGCATGAATTCGGCGGCCAGCACGGTCAGCGTACCGAGCGGGAATAGCAGCAGGAGCAGGTTCTCCACCGGTATGCGCAGACAGGCCAGCAGAATCAGAGCGATGACCGCGCAGGCGATCAGGCTGGCTGCATTGAAGAAGTCCAGGTTGAGGCCGTGCACGTCGTACAGCTGAAAAAACAGGCTGACGGCATGCAGGCACAAGGCGAGCACACCAAGCGACGCCAGCAGGCGTTTGTCGGGGATGCTGCGCTGCGTCAGGCGCAGACCTTGGTAAGCGGCGGCACCGGCATAAAGGAAGGCGGCGGCGAGGCTGGGCAACAGAGGGTGCATAAATCCGTGTAAGGCGAGCCCGAAAGGCGCTGAGTGTGGCACAGAAGGGCGTCAGCAATAAAGACTGCCGGCGGTGTCGGCCGCTCGGCGACTTCGCTATAATCCGCCGCCTGTCGCACACCCGGCGCGCCGGGTCGCCCCTATCGAAGGAACGCGCATGTTCGAAAATCTTACCGATCGCCTGTCCCAGACGCTGCGTAACGTCACCGGCAAGGCCAAGCTGACCGAAGACAACATCAAGGATACCCTGCGCGAAGTGCGCATGGCCCTGCTCGAGGCCGATGTGGCGCTGCCAGTGGTCAAGGACTTTGTCGGCAAGGTCAAGGAGCGTGCCGTCGGTACCGAGGTGTCCAAGAGTCTGACCCCGGGCCAGGCCTTCGTGAAGATCGTCCGCGCCGAGCTGGAAGAGCTGATGGGCGCGGCCAACGAGGACCTGGCGCTCAATGCCGCGCCGCCTGCGGTGGTGCTGATGGCTGGCCTGCAGGGTGCGGGCAAGACCACCACCGCCGGCAAGCTGGCTAAGTTCCTCAAGGAACGCAAGAAGAAATCGGTGCTGCTGGTGTCTGCCGACGTCTATCGACCGGCGGCGATCAAGCAGCTGGAAACCCTGGCCGGCGATCTGGGCGTCACCTTCTTCCCCTCCGATACCAGCCAGAAGCCGGTGGACATCGCCAACGCAGCGATCCGCGAAGCCAAGCTGAAGTTCATCGACGTGGTCATCCTCGATACCGCCGGTCGCCTGGCCGTGGATGCCGAGATGATGGCCGAGATTCAGGCCCTGCATGCGGCGGTCAAGCCGGTCGAGACGCTGTTCGTGGTCGACGCCATGACCGGTCAGGACGCCGCCAACACCGCCAAGGCGTTCAGCGATGCGCTGCCGCTGACCGGTGTGGTGCTGACCAAGGTCGACGGCGACGCCCGTGGCGGTGCTGCGCTGTCGGTACGTCATATCACCGGCAAGCCGATCAAGTTCATCGGTATGGGCGAGAAGAGCGATGCGCTCGAGCCCTTCCACCCGGATCGTATCGCCTCGCGCATCCTCGGCATGGGCGACGTACTCAGCCTGATCGAACAGGCCGAGCAGGCCCTCGATCGCGAGAAGGCCGAGAAGCTCACCAAGAAGCTGAAGAAGGGCAAGGGCTTCGACCTCGAAGACTTCCGCGACCAGTTGCAGCAGATGAAAAACATGGGCGGCCTTGGCGGCCTGATGGACAAGCTGCCGTCCATCGGTGGCGTCAACCTGTCGCAGATGGGCAACGCCCAGGGCGCGGCCGAGAAGCAGTTCAAGCAGATGGAGGCGATCATCAACTCGATGACGCCGGCCGAGCGCCGCGACCCGGACATCATCAGCGGCTCGCGCAAGCGCCGCATTGCACTTGGCTCCGGCACCCAGGTGCAGGACATCGGCCGGTTGATCAAGCAGCACAAGCAGATGCAGAAGATGATGAAGAAATTCACCGCCAAGGGCGGCATGGCCAAGATGATGCGCGGCATGGGCGGCATGCTGCCCGGTGGCGGCGGAATGCCGAAATTCTAGAAAAGTGGCTGCAGGCTATGGGCTGCAGGCCTCAGGCGGTGCTTGTGGCCTGGATTGAAATTGCCTGCAGCCTGCCGCTTGCAGCCTGCCGCATAAGCTCTTAGAATATGCGGCCTTTCGGGCCTAGGCCCATTTTTAATGTGTGCCTCAAGTTAGCACCGACTATAGGAACGATGTTCACATGGTAACCATCCGTCTTGCTCGTGGCGGCTCCAAAAAGCGCCCCTTCTACCACCTGACCGTGACCAACAGCCGCAACGCGCGCGATGGTCGTTTCGTTGAGCGTATCGGTTTCTTCAACCCGATCGCTGCTGGTGGCGAAGTGCGTCTGTCTGTCGACCAAGAGCGTGCGACCTACTGGCTGGGCCGGGGCGCTCAGCCGTCTGAGCGTGTTGCTCAGCTGCTCAAGGAAGCTGCCAAGGCTGCTGCCTAAGCATCTTTTATGAGTACGACGCCGGCCGTCGCCGAGGATTTGATCGTTCTCGGCAAGATTGTTTCGGTGCACGGCGTCAGGGGTGAAGTGAAGGTGTATTCCTTTACCGATCCCATCGATAACGTGCTCGATTACCAAAACTGGACACTCAAACGTGACGGTGAGGTAAAGAAAGTGGAACTGGCCAGCGGCCGCCTGCAAGGCAAGGTGCTGGTAGCCAAACTGAAAGGTCTGGATGATCGCGAAATTGCGCGTACCTACGCCGGTTTCGAGATCTGCGTGCCGCGCAGCGAGCTGCCGGACCTGGAAGATGGCGAGTTCTACTGGTACCAGTTGCAGGGCTTGAAGGTCATCGATCAGGCGGGGCGGTTGCTCGGTGTGGTCGACCATCTGTTCGAGACCGGTGCCAACGATGTGATGGTGGTCAAGGCATGCGCAGGCAGCCTGGATGATCGCGAGCGTTTGCTGCCCTACACGGATCAGTGCGTGCTCTCGATCGATCTGGTAGCTGGCGAGATGCGGGTCGACTGGGATGCGGATTTCTAAGGCTCATGCGCGTAGAAGTCATCACCCTGTTCCCGGAAATGTTTGCCGCCATCGGCGAGTACGGCATCACCAGTCGTGCGGTCAAGCAGGAGCTGCTCAAGCTCAATTGCTGGAACCCGCGGGACTACACGACGGATCGTCACCACACGGTGGATGACCGCCCCTTCGGCGGTGGTCCGGGAATGGTGATGAAGATCAAGCCTCTCGAGGATGCCCTGGCCAGCGCCAGGCAGGCCGCGGGAGAAACGGCGAAGGTGATCTACCTGTCGCCGCAGGGACGCCGCCTGAATCAGGCTGCGGTCCGTGAGCTGGCGCAGGAGGATGCACTGATCCTGATCGCCGGTCGTTATGAAGGCATCGACGAGCGTTTCATCGAGACGCATGTCGATGAGGAATGGTCGATTGGCGACTACGTCCTGTCCGGCGGTGAGCTGCCGGCCATGGTGCTGATCGATGCGGTGACGCGCCTTTTGCCTGGTGCATTGGGTCATGCCGATTCGGCCGAGGAGGACTCCTTTACGGATGGGCTGCTCGACTGCCCGCACTACACCCGCCCGGAGGTGTATGCGGATAAACGTGTTCCCGAAGTGTTGCTTAGTGGCAACCACGAACACATCCGGCGCTGGCGTCTGCAGCAGTCCCTTGGTCGGACCTGGGAACGTCGCGCTGATCTTCTGGATAGCCGCTCGCTTTCTGGAGAAGAGAAGAAGCTGCTGGAGGAATACATCCGCCAGCGGGACGATAGTTAACGTATCGATGATGGGCCGGGAGGCTTGTCTTAGGAGCGCAGCATGACCAACAAGATTATCCAGATGCTCGAAGCCGAGCAGATGAACAAAGAAATCCCGACTTTCGCCCCGGGCGACACCGTTGTCGTGCAAGTGAAAGTGAAGGAAGGCGACCGTCAGCGTCTGCAGGCCTTCGAAGGCGTCGTTATCGCCAAGCGTAACCGCGGCCTGAACAGCGCCTTCACCGTGCGCAAGATCTCCAGCGGTGTTGGCGTCGAGCGTACCTTCCAGACCTACTCGCCGCTGGTCGACAGCCTGAGCGTCAAGCGTCGCGGTGACGTACGCAAGGCCAAGCTGTACTACCTGCGCGACCTGTCCGGCAAAGCCGCACGCATCAAGGAAAAGCTGTCCTAAGTTCGGACGCTTTTCTGACAAAAGCAGCCTTCGGGCTGCTTTTGTCGTTTATGGCGGCCAGTAATCATGAGTAGTAGTGGCATGACTCCAAGAGAGCAAGAGATTCAGCGGCGCATCGCGCTATCGGAAACCCGCGTGACCAAGGCGGTGTTTCCGCCGACGACCAATCACCACAACACCCTCTTCGGCGGCACGGCGCTGGCCTGGATGGACGAGGTGTCATTCATCGCCGCCACGCGCTTCTGCCGCCTGCCGCTGGTGACGGTGTCCAGTGACCGCATCGACTTCAAGCATGCGATACCGGCCGGTTCGATCGTCGAACTGATCGGGCGCGTGATCAAGGTCGGCAATACCAGCCTCAAGGTGGAAGTCGAGGTGTTCGTCGAGGGGCTGTACCAGGAAGGGCGTGAGCGGGCGATCAGCGGCAGCTTCAGTTTCGTTGCCGTCGATGATCGACAAAAGCCCGTGCCGGTGCTGCCGGGCTTCGTTGAGTGAGGCGTCTCAGGGGCGCAGGCTGATTTTCAGGCTGGCCTGCGACAGATCGATGTTGTGCAGGCTCAGGTTGCCGAAGCTCTGACCGGCCGGCGCATCCTTGATGCGAATATTGTCGAAGCTCAGCTCGCCGATTGAACTGGGCAGGTTGACGTTGAACGAGCCGTCGTTGTTCAGCGTCGAGCGCAGCTTGCCGGTGTCATAGCGTACGTCACGCAGGCTGGTTTCGGCGTCCAGGTTGTCGAGCGCCGGCATCACCAGCTTGGCCAGTTGCTTGATCGTGCCCAGGTCATCGCCGCTTTCTGCGCGCAGCAGCAAGCCTTGCAAGGCGTCATCCAGGCCCTGGGCGCTGACCGAGTTCATTTTGCTATCGCTGAGCGACTGCATGCCACAGGGTGTTTCGTCCTGGCTGATGGTGCTGGGCGCCTGCAGCCGCTGGATATCGGCACTGGCCATCTGGAAGGGCGTCATCAGGGCTGCCACCAAGGTGGCTGCCAGGCGCAGGTTGCTCTGTTTCTTCAGTGCCTTGCTCAGTTGTTTCTGGGTGAGCAGGCCTTGCTCTACGAGGACCTCGCCGAGGCGTTTGTGGCTGGTCAGCTGTGCCTTGATCGCCGCATCCAGTTGCGTGCTGGTAATCAGTCCCTTGTTGATCAGAATCTGGCCAAGTCGCGAATTTACGTGTTGGGACATGAAGGTCTACCGGAGGGTGATGGCATGGTGAAATCATCTGCCCGTGGTCGCTGGCTGTCACCCAACCAAAGGCAGGGTTTCCTGTCGCTGCAGGTTGTGGGTCGAGGCGTTTCTGCACAGCTATCAAGGGCGCTGTTTCTTCCCTTCACACCGAGATTGGGTGGGGCGGTGTACTGGTGCGTCAGTGACGGGCTGTGGAACACTTGCTGCTCGTGCTACCGAAGGTCGATCGATGTCCACCCTGACTCACCCTCTTATCGAGCGCTTTCTCGAGGCGCTGTGGCTGGAAAAGGGGCTCTCCGCCCATACTCAGGCTGCCTACCGCAGTGATCTGGAACACTTCAATGCCTGGCTCGATTCGCGTGGCCTGGGGTTGCGGCACATTGGTCGCGATGCCATTCTCGATCACCTGGCCTGGCGTCTGGAGCAGGGCTATCAGGCGCGATCCACTGCGCGTTTTCTCTCTGGTTTGCGTGGTTTCTATCGTTTCCTGCTGCGTGAAATGCTGATTGGCGAAGACCCGACCTTGCAGGTCGAGCTGCCGCAGATCGGTCGCCCATTGCCCAAGTCGTTGTCCGAAGCGGATGTTGAGGCGCTGCTGCAGGCGCCGGATCTGGATGACCCGATTGGTCTGCGTGATCGCGCCATGCTCGAGGTGCTGTATGCCTGCGGCTTGCGTGTCAGCGAGCTGGTCGGTCTGACGCTGGATCAGGTCAACCTGCGTCAGGGTGTACTGCGGGTGTTCGGCAAGGGCAGCAAGGAGCGTCTGGTGCCACTGGGCGAAGAGGCCATCGCCTGGGTCGAGCGCTACATGCGCGAGGCGCGCCCGTTGTTGCTGGGTGGTAAACCCAGCGATGTGCTGTTTCCCAGTCTGCGTGGCGAGCAGATGACCCGGCAGACCTTCTGGCATCGCATCAAGCATCAGGCGCAGGTCGCCGGTATCAGCAAGGCGCTGTCGCCGCACACCTTGCGCCATGCCTTCGCTACGCACCTGCTCAATCATGGCGCCGACCTGCGCGTGGTGCAGATGCTGCTAGGCCACAGTGATCTGTCTACCACGCAGATCTATACCCATATCGCTCGCGCCCGCCTGCAGGAGTTGCATGCGCAGCACCATCCGCGCGGCTGACTGCGCCGTCCGGTAGCACGCCGGCTGTCTGGTGCGCCATCTGTGGTAGGCTGTAGCGATTTTCAACGGTCCGTCGTTCGACAGGAGTGTTCATGTCCCTGACCCGTTTTTCCATTGCCCTGGCGCTCACGCTGGGCAGTAGCGTCACGCTGGCTGCCGATCCCGATCAGGCCATCCGTCAGTCGCTGAAGTCGCTCGACGCCAGTCTGCCGATCGAGGCCATCGCCGAGAGTCCGATGAGCGGTATCTATCAGGTGCAGCTGGAAGGTGGTCGCCAGCTCTATACCAGTGCAGATGGCCAGTTCCTGCTGCAGGGCTACCTGTTCCAGGTCAAGGAT
Source organism: Pseudomonadota bacterium (assembly GCA_023431055.1). GTDB lineage: Bacteria > Pseudomonadota > Gammaproteobacteria > Pseudomonadales > Pseudomonadaceae > Aquipseudomonas. The sequence continues at coordinate 61,637 of JAEYXX010000019.1, read as the reverse complement.
GGCAAGGCCGTCAACCTGACCGAGATCGAGGAAAGCCGCGCGGTGGCCAAGCAGATCAATGCTATTCCGGCCAAGGAAATGGTGGTGTTCGCGCCCAAGGCGCCGAAGACTCATATCACCGTATTCACCGATACCGACTGCGGCTATTGCCAGAAGCTGCACAGCGAAGTGCCGGAGCTCAACCGTCTGGGTGTGGAAGTGCGTTACGTCGCGTTTCCGCGCCAGGGGCTGAACAGCCCGGCAGCCAAGGAGTTGGTCAGCGTCTGGTGCGCCAAGGATCAGCAGGAGGCCATGAACCGCGCCAAGACTCGTCAGAGCGTCGCCGATGCGACCTGTGACAATCCGGTGGCCAAGCAGTATCAGCTTGGCCAGATGATCGGGGTCAACGGTACGCCGGCCATCGTGCTGGCTAACGGCAAGATGATTCCGGGCTATCAGCCGGCGCCGCAGCTGGCCAAAATTGCGCTGGAGTCGAACGACTGACGGTGGATTGACTAACAAACAGCCGCTTCGTAAGGTGCGGCTCTTTATCTGCGGCCGGGGCATGCTCCGGCCGTTTCGTGCAGTGCTGATGGGGAATTGAGTGTGAAGCCGGTCAAAGTAGGCATCTGTGGGTTGGGCACCGTCGGTGGCGGTACGTTGAATGTACTCAAGCGCAATGCCGAGGAGATTACCCGGCGCGCCGGTCGCGGCATCGAGATTGCCCAGATCGCCATTCGCTCGCCCAAGCCGCAGTACGACACCACCGGCATTGCCATGACCAGCGACGTGTTCGAGCTGGTCAACAACCCCGAGATCGACATCGTCATCGAGCTGATCGGCGGCTACACCCTGGCCAAGGAACTGGTGCTCAAGGCCATCGACAACGGCAAGCATGTGGTCACCGCGAACAAGGCGCTGATCGCCGTGCACGGCAACGAGATCTTCGCCAAGGCGCGCGAGAAGGGCGTGATCGTCGCTTTCGAAGCCGCCGTGGCTGGCGGCATCCCGGTGATCAAGGCGATTCGCGAAGGCCTCTCGGCCAACCGCATCAACTGGCTGGCCGGCATCATCAACGGCACCGGCAACTTCATCCTCACCGAGATGCGCGAGAAGGGCCGTGCCTTCGAGGACGTGCTCAAGGAAGCGCAGGCGCTGGGTTACGCCGAGGCCGATCCGACTTTCGACGTCGAGGGCATCGATGCCGCGCACAAGCTGACCATCCTCGCGTCCATCGCCTTCGGCATTCCGCTGCAGTTCGACAAGGCCTACACCGAAGGCATCACCAAGCTGACCACGGCTGACGTGAACTACGCCGAGGCGCTGGGCTATCGCATCAAGCACCTGGGCGTCGCGCGTCGCACCGAGGCGGGTATCGAGCTGCGCGTGCATCCGACGCTGATCCCGGCCGACCGCCTGATCGCCAACGTCAATGGTGTGATGAACGCGGTAATGGTCAATGGCGATGCCGTGGGTAGCACCCTGTATTACGGCGCTGGTGCCGGCATGGAGCCGACCGCATCGGCGGTGGTGGCCGATCTGGTGGACGTGGTGCGTGCGCTGACCACCGACCCGACCAATCGCGTGCCGCACCTGGCCTTCCAGCCGGACTCGCTGTCCGATCACCCGATCCTGCCGATCGAGCAATGCGAGAGCGCCTACTACCTGCGCATCCAGGCCAAGGATCATCCGGGTGTGCTGGCTCAGGTGGCGAGCATCCTCTCCGAGCGCGGCATCAACATCGAGTCGATCATGCAGAAGGAAGTCGAGGAGCAGGACGGTCTGGTACCGATGATCCTCGTGACCCACCGTGTGGTCGAGGTGCGTATCATCGAGGCCATCGCCGCCATGGAAGCGCTGGATGGCGTGACCTCGCCGGTCATGCGTCTGCGCGTCGAACAGCTCAACTAACTCGGGCTGCAGGCTGCAGGCTACAGGCCGCAGGCGAATTTGCCTGAAGCCTGAGGCCTGAGGCCTGAGGCCAAAATCGAAGGTTTTGAACAATGCGCTATATCAGTACCCGCGGCCAGGCGCCGGCCCTGAATTTCGAAGACGTGCTGCTGGCTGGCCTGGCCAGTGACGGCGGCCTCTACGTGCCGGAGAATCTGCCGCGTTTCACCGTCGAGGAAATCGCTTCCTGGGCCGGTTTGCCGTATCACGAGCTGGCCTTCCGGGTGATGCGCCCGTTCGTTGCCGGCTCCATCGCCGACGCCGATTTCAAGAAGATTCTCGAGGAAACCTACGGCGTGTTCGCTCATAACGCCGTGGCGCCGCTGCGCCAGCTGAACGGTAACGAGTGGGTGCTGGAGCTGTTCCACGGCCCGACCTTGGCGTTCAAGGACTTCGCTCTGCAGCTGCTCGGTCGCTTGCTCGACCATGTGCTGGCCAAGCGCGGCGAGCGCGTGGTGATCATGGGCGCCACCAGTGGCGACACCGGCTCGGCGGCCATCGAAGGCTGCAAGGCCTGCGATAATGTCGATATCTTCATCATGCACCCGCACAACCGCGTGTCCGAGGTGCAGCGCCGGCAGATGACCACCATCCTCGGCGACAACATCCACAACATCGCCATCGAGGGCAACTTCGACGACTGCCAGGAGATGGTCAAGGCCAGCTTCGCCGACCAGGGCTTCCTCAAGGGTACTCGTCTGGTCGCGGTCAACTCGATCAACTGGGCGCGGATCATGGCCCAGATCGTCTACTACTTCCACGCGGCACTGCAGCTCGGTGCGCCGGCGCGTTCCATCGCCTTCTCGGTGCCGACCGGCAACTTCGGCGACATCTTCGCCGGCTACCTGGCGCGCAACATGGGCCTGCCGGTCAGTCAACTGATCGTCGCGACCAACCGCAACGATATCCTGCACCGCTTCATGAGCGGCAATCAGTACGTCAAGGAAACCCTGCACCCGACCCTGTCGCCGTCGATGGACATCATGGTTTCGTCCAACTTCGAGCGCCTGCTGTTTGACCTGCATGGCCGCAATGGCGCCGCCATCGCTAGCCTGATGGACAGCTTCAAGCAGGGCGGCGGCTTCAGTGTCGAGGAAGATCGCTGGACCGAGGCGCGCAAGCTGTTCGATTCGCTGGCGGTGAATGACGAGCAGACCTGCGAGACCATCACCGAGGTGTACAAGGAGTGCGGCGAGCTGCTGGATCCGCACACCGCCATCGGCGTGCGCGCTGCACGCGAATGCCGCCGCAGCCTGGCCACGCCCATGGTGGTACTGGGCACCGCCCATCCGGTCAAATTCCCTGAGGCGGTGGAGAAGGCGGGTATCGATGCCGTTCCGGCGCTGCCGGCGCACCTGGCCGATCTGTTCCAGCGCGAAGAGCGTTGCACCGTGCTGGCCAATGATCTGAAGACCGTGCAGCAGTTCGTTGCCGCTCACGGTAATCGCGGCAAGCCGCTCTGAGGCTGTCGCTTCGATAAGCCGGCGCCCTCGTGGCGCCGGTTTTGTTTACAGGGCGAAGATCAGGCCGGCTAGCGCCATCAGGATGATCAGGATCAGCCAGATCATCGCGTTGAGACGGCTGGCGCGTACGACTCCCGTGCCGCGCAGGTGAACCGGTGGATCGTTCTCCAGGTACTGATCGATGCGGCGTTCGGCTTCCTGCTGGTCTGCTGCCAGGTATTCGCTCAGCAGATCAATGGCGGCCTGGCGTTGGCCGGCATGCACCAGCTGGCGTACCGCGGGTGGTAGTTCGTTCATGGCGCTGCCTGTTTCTCGGGTTGGCGGGTTCGGGGTCATAACTGCGACCTGATTGGCGCTTTTTTTCGTGCGCAACGCAGGTGTCTGCGGTTTAATTCGACACCTCGCGAATGGAAGCGTTTTGCTCGAATCATGGATGAGTCTGATTCTGCCTTTCTCCTTCCCCTTCCTCTGTTCTTCGGCCGGTATGCCGAGGATGACTCCTGCGTGCTGATCTGACGAACGGCATCACATTTGTCACATGTAAGTGCTTTACGACTTACATGTAAGAGTCTAGTCTGCGTTTCATGGACAGCAAATCATCAGCTCATTACCAGCGTCTTTATCGTCAGCGCCTGCGCGAGCAAGGCCTGGTGAAGAAGGAAGTCTGGATCTTGCCCGAGCATGCGCCACTTCTGGTCGCGTTCGAGCGCAAACTGCGCCAGCCACAGTCACTGCTGGCTTCGATGGAGAAGGAGGAGGGTATGAGCATGCCTCAAGTTTGGACCGCCCAGGCGCTGTTCGACGCGCTGGCGGCAACGGAACTGTTCCAAAGCGGTCAGGCTGGCATCGAGCTGATTCAGGGCACCGACGCCAGCCTGCACATCACCATGCGCGAATATGGCGACCTGCCGTTGTTCGTCGCCGTGTTCGGCGAGCAGATCATCGTCGAGGCGCTGCTCTGGCCAGCCAGCGACGTGCGTGATGCCGCCGCCTTCAACGAAGAAGTGCTGCGCACCCACAAGTTGTTCCCGCTGTCATCCATCGGCCTGGAGAAGATGGTCGACGGGCGTGATTGCTACACCATGTTCGGCGCGCTGAGCTCGTCCTCGACCCTGTCCGACGTGGTGTTCGAGATCGAGTTGCTGGCGGATAACGTGATCAAGGCCACCGAAGCCTATGAAGGCTTCCTCAAGTCCGGCGCCTGAGAGGAGAGAAGACGATGAATGTCTGGAGCAAAATGCTGACCGCGCTGCGTGGCGGTGCCAATGAAGTGGGTGAGGCGGTGGTCGACAGCCAGGCCCTGCGCATCCTCGATCAGGAAATCCGCGACGCCGATGTCGAGCTGCGCAAGTCCAAGGAAGCGCTGGCCGAGATCATGGCCAAGCACAAGCTGGCCAGCGACAAGGTGAACAAGAGCGCGGCGAGCATCGCCGAGTACGAACAGTACGCGCTCAAGGCGCTGGAGGCCGGCAACGAGACCCTGGCCAAGGAAGTTGCCGAGAAGATCGCCAATCTGGAAATCGAGCAGGCCAGCGAGCGTGAGCAGGCCGAGGGCTTCGCCGCCAGCGTGGCGCAACTGCGCAAGGCTGTGACCCAGGCCGAGGGCAACATCAAGCGCCTCAAGCAGCAGGTGGACACGGTCAAGGCTACCGAGAGCGTGCAGAAGGCGCAGATGGCCGTGGCCCAGCGTTACGGCGGCTCGCAGGCCAAGCTGCAGACTGCAGTCGAGTCGCTCGAGCGCATCAAGCAGAAGCAGGCCGAGCGCGCGGCGAAGATGGAGGCCTCGGCCGAGCTGGCTGCTACCAGCGCGCCGGACGATTCGCTGGAAGCCAAGCTGCGTGCGGCCGGCATCAAGGCCGACAATGCCAGCGCCGACAGCGTGCTGGCCAGGCTGAAGGACAAGGCCAAGTCCTGAACGATGCGTAGATAACGGGGCGCTGGCGCCCCGTTTCCCTAACCCAGGGAAAGGAAAAAATGGAACTCTTCCTGCAGACAGCGCTGTCATTCCCCACCGCCATCTACAGCTTCCTGCTGTGCGTGGCGGTGATCTATTGGCTGGTGGTCGCCGCCGGCCTGCTCGAGGTCGATCTGCTCGACGTCGAGGCCGACTCGATGATGGATGGTGCCGGCCAGACCGAGGGCCTTGCCGGCCTGCTCTACAAGCTCAAGCTCGATGGCGTGCCGGTCACCCTGGTGCTGACGCTGCTGTTCTTCTTCGGCTGGTTCATCTGCTACTTCATCGAACTATGGCTGCTGCGCCACCTGCCGCTGGGCATCCTGCGTTACCCGCTGGGATTGGTGGTGATCGCTGGAGCCTTCGTGGTGGCAGCGCCTCTGTGCGCGGCGATCTGCCGGCCGCTAAGACCGCTGTTTCACAAGGTCGAGGCGATCAGCAGCAAATCCGTGCTGGGGCAGGTAGCGGTGGTGCGCAGCGGCCGAGTCACCGCCAGCCATGGCGAGGCGGTGCTGGAAGATGGCGGCGCCGGTTTGATCCTGCGCGTGCGCGCCGACGAGGCGCTGGGCTTCAAGCGCGGTGACCGTGTGGTGCTGCTGGAGTATCTGGCGGCCGAACACGCCTACCGCATCATTACCGAAGAAGAATTTCGAGGCGTCTAGCCTCTGCCGACAATCCGTACGTAACAGAGGGCAGGCAGCCTGGGCGTGGCCGAACCTGCCTGCACAACTAGCAAAGGAGTACAGCTGTAATGGAAAACCTCATTCCCTTCATCGTCGGGGCAGGGCTGGTCGTCCTCTTCATCATTGCCCTGATTGCCCTGTTCAAGGCCTTCTACATCAAGGTTCCGCAGGGCACCGCGCTGATCGTCAACGACATGAGTTCGACGCCCAAGGTGCACTTCACCGGCTCCCTGGTGTATCCGGTGATTCACCTCAAGGAGTTCATGAAGATCTCCCTGATCACCCTGGAAGTGGATCGCCGTGGCAAGGACGGCCTGATCTGCCGCGACAACATGCGCGCCGACATCACCGTGGCCTTCTACCTGCGCGTCAACGAGACCCAGGAAGACGTGCTCAAAGTGGCCAAGGCCATCGGCGTGGAGCGCGCCTCCGACCGCGCGGCGGTCAACGAGCTGTTCAACGCCAAGTTCTCCGAGGCGCTGAAGACCGTCGGCAAGCAGTTCGATTTCGTCCAGCTATTCGAGAATCGCCAGGACTTCCGTGATCGCATCGTCGAGGTGATCGGCAACGACCTCAACGGCTACGTGCTGGAAGACGTGGCCATCGACTACCTGGAGCAGACGGCCAAGCATTCGCTGGACCCGAGCAACATCCTCGACGCCGAAGGTATCCGCAAGATCACCGAGCTGACCGCTGCGCAGAACGTCATCACCAACGAGCTGGAGCGCAACGAAGAGCTGGCGATCAAGAAGAAGAACGTCGAAACCCGCGAGGCGACCCTGGCTCTGGAGCGTCAGCAGGCCGATGCCGAGGCGCGCCAGAAGCGTGAGATCGAAACCATCCAGGCGCGTGAGCAGGCCGAGACCCTCAAGGTCAAGGAAGAAGAGCGCCTGAAGGCCGAGCAGGCACGCATCCAGACTCAGGAACAGATCGACATCCGTGAGGAGAATGCCTCGCGCGAAGTCGAAGTGGCGGAGCAGAACCGCGAGCGTGCGGTCACGATCGAGAAGGAAAAGGTCGTGCGTGCCCAGCAACTGGAAATCGTTGCCCGCGAGCGTGAAGTCGAGCTGCAGCGCATCGAGAAGGAAAAGGCGCTGGAAGAAGAGCGCAAGAACATCGCGGCGGTGATTCGCGAGCGCGTGGCGGTCGAGAAGACCGTGGCGCAGGAAGAAGAGCGCATCAAGGAAGTGCGTGAAGTCTCCGAGGCAGAGCGCCTCAAGCAGGTCACCGTGCTCAATGCCCAGGCCGAAGCCGAGCAGGAGCTGGTGCGCCAGGTCAAACAGGCCGAAGCCGACGAGACCCGTTCCAAGCACAAGGCGGTGGAAATCAACACCCTGGCCCAGGCCGAGCTGGAAGCAGCGGCCAAGAGTGCCGAGGCCAAGAAGAAGCTGGCCGAAGGGATCGAAGCCGAGCGCGCTGCGCCCGGTCTGGCCGACGCCAAGGTGCGTGAAGTCACTGCTGCGGCCAAGGAGAAGGAAGGCCTGGCCGAGGCTCGCGTGCAGGCCGAGCGTCTGATCGCCGAAGCCAAGGGCGAGCAGGAGAAAGGTCTGGCGCAGGCGCGTGTCATCGAGGCGCAAGCCGCTGCCAAGGAAAAAGACGGCCTGGCCGACGCCAAGGTGCTGGAAGAGAAGCTCGGCGCCCAGGCGCGCGGCGAAGAACAGCTCGGCGCGGCCAAGGCCAAGGCCACCCAGGACCTGGGTCTGGCCGAGGCGCAGGTGCTGCTGGAGCGTCTGAACGCCGAGGCCGAAGGCCTGGGCAAGAAGTTCGGCGCGCTGGATTCGCTCAGCGACAACGCGCGTGCTCACGAAGAGTTCCGCATGCAGCTGGAGAAGAGCTTCGAGGAAGCCATGGCCGCCATCGCCGCCAACAAGGACATCGCCAAGGATCAGGCCGAAGTGCTGGCCACCGCGCTGGCCAAGGCGAAGATCGAGATCGTCGGCGGCGAGGGCGACTTCTTCAACTCCTTCGCCAAGTCGCTGTCGGTGGGCAAGGCCATCGAAGGCGTGGTGGGCAAGAGCCCGGTGGTGCAGGACGTGCTGTCGCGTCTGCTGGCTGGCAAGGCCGCAGCCGCCGCGCCGGTGGCTGCGCCGAGCGCAGGCCCCGAGCAGGCCTGAGCACCCAGCCTGTAGGGTGGGCTTCAGCCCACCAAGCAGGTAGTCGGTAGGGTGGACGACGCGCAGCTTGTCCACGTCGCCAATGCTGGACAAAAACAGCGTTGTCCACCCTGCCGATCATGCCGAGCCTTGTGGGAGGGGCTTTAGCCGCGAGCCTCCCGCGTTTTTTCAGAGCCCTCGCCCTGTTGAGCGGGCGAGGGTGCTCGATGCCGCCTATCCAGGAAGAACACGATGTCGGACGCACAGACACAGGACGTATTGGACAAGGCCGTCGCCGAAGGCGGCGCCTACGAGGTGCTGCAGCGGCGCCTGCAGGAGCAGGGCCAGCGCCTGCGCAGTTTGACCGAAACGCTCAACGGCCAGCGTCTGGCCGAGTTCGGCAGCAGTGCGATGGAGGCCATCGGTCGGGTACGCATCCGCACCGAGAACAACTGCATCGCCCGCGATATCGTCCAGGTCGGCGAGTGCCTGCTGTTCGGCTACAACGTGTTCATCGGCCTGAAGAAGGAAACCAGCGTCGCCGACGTGTTCTCCCTCTACCGCCTGGTCGAGGGGCCTGAAGGCTATGACGCCGAGCCGGTGCCGCTGGAGGGCAGTTTCCTCGCTCAGGCCAGTTTCGTCGCCGACTTCAACGAGCTGTACACCTACTACAAGAACACCCGCCTGCTGCAACTGGCCATTCGTGACGGCAAGCTGCTGGCGAGTTTCCAGATCGGCGAGCGTGTCACTGACATCCGTGTATTCCGCTGGTCGATCTCGGTCGACGGGCGCGAAGTGCGCTACATCGACAACCGCGGCGAGCGCGATATCGCGTTGCCGGCGCCGTTCGACTTCGAATGGCAGAAGACCACGCGCGAGATGGTGGTCAGTGGCCGCCATCCGCACATGAACATTCTCGACACCGTATTCGTCGAAACCGTTGGCGGCGACCTGACCATCAAGGTCGAGAACAACACTCAGGACGGCCTGGGCATCTACCGCGAACCGGTGGTGGACAAGACCCAGTCGCTGGACGACGCGCAGATCGAATACGCCCGCCTGGGCAGCCTGATCCTGCTGAAGATCCTGCCGTACCGCGAGGAGCAGTGGCGCTACCTGGTGTTCAACAGCCTGACTAACCAGGTCGAGCGCATCGACGCCATCGGCCTGGCCTGCGTGCAGCTGCCCGAAGACCACGGCATCATCTTCCCCGGCGGCTACTACCTGCAGAGCGGGCAGTACAAAACCTTCGAGCAGCCCATGGGCGGCATGCGCTTCAAGCGCTCGGTGCGTTCGCCCAACGGCGAGGACGTGCAGTACGTCTTCTACCACCCGGAAGAAGGCCGTTCGGCGCTGTTCACCTACAACATGATCAACCGCCAGCTGCACAACCCGATCTTCGGCCACGGGTACGCGCGCCTGGAAGACGGGCGCATGGTGATATTCGCCGCCGAGGGCAGCGAGCCGACGCGCATCCATCCGATGCAGATCTGGCAAACGCCGTTCGAGAGCGAGGATTACGCCGCTCGCCAGCCGGCGCGCAGCGGTTTCTTCGGGCGTATCGGCAATGCCGAGCTGGTGCGTGGTGTGTCCGATCTGCTCAACCTCAGTCGCGAGATCGACAGTCGCGAAGTGTCGGTGGCGCGTTACACCCAGCTATGCCAGAACACTCGCCGGCTGTTCGACATCTACCATTGGCTGGGCGACGCCCAGTGCGCTGAGCTGGCGCCGCTGCTGCGCGAAGTGGCTTCTACTTCCGAGCTGGTATTGGATGAGTTCGAGAAAGTCGAGAGCATTCGCCAGCAGTCCAGTCGGGCCATGGCTGAGGCCGAGTCGCGGCAGAAGAGCCTGCTCTCCGGCCTGCTGGTCGACAGCTGGGACGAGGTGCAGCATTTCGTCGAGGCGCTCAATACCATCACCGCGCAGCGCGGCCAGTTGCTGACCATCCGCGACTACCGCTACATCGACGTGGCGCGTATCGACGCCATGGAAACCGAACTGCTCGAAGCACAAGAGCGCGTGGCCGGCGCTACCTCGACCTTCCTCGCCAGTGATGCGGCGCTGCAACCCTATGTGCAGCGCCTCGGAGAGCTGGACGGCCTGGCGCAGAAGGCCGATACCGTCACCCAGCTCAATGAGCCGCTGGTCGAGATGCAGGAGATGGCCGGCAACCTCGACATGCTGTCGAGCCTGATGGCGTCGCTGAAGATCGATGACGCTACCCAGCGTACTGCCATCGTCGAATCGATTTCCGAGGTCTACGCCCGGCTCAACCAGGCCAAGGCGCGCGCCGAGCAACGGCGCAAGGGCCTGGGCTCGGCCGAGACCGTGGCGCAGTTCGGCGCCCAGTTCAAACTGTTCGGTCAGGGCATCACCAACGCCCTGGCGCTGGCCCAGGACCCGGAGAAGTGCGACGAGCAGCTGTCGCGTCTGCTGGTGCAGCTTGAGGAGCTGGAAAGTCAGTTCGGCGATCACGAGGAGTTCCTCAGCGACATCCTCGGCAAGCGCGAGGAACTGCTGGAGACCTTCGAGTCGCACAAGCAGAGCCTGCTCGACGATCGCCAGCGTCGTGCCCAGGGCGTGCTCGACGCTGCCCAGCGCATCCTCGACAGCCTTGGCCGGCGCACCGCGCGCCTGACTCAGATGGAAGAGCTCAATGCCTTCTTCGCCGCCGACCCGCTGATTCTCAAGCTGCGCGAGATGGCCGAGCGCCTGCGCGAGCTGAAGGACAGCGTCAAGGCCGATGATGTCGAGGCGCGCCTCAAGGCCGCCCGCGACCAGGCCGTGCGTGCCCTGCGCGACAAGAGCGAGCTGTTCGAAGAGGGCGGCAACGTCATCAAGCTCGGCCCGCGTCACCGCTTCAGCGTCAACACTCAGGAACTCGACCTGACCCTGATGCCGCGCGGTGATCAGCTCTATCTGCACCTGACCGGCACCGATTTCCTCGAGCCACTGCATGACGAGACCCTGGACGGCCTGCGCGACTACTGGCAGGTGTCGCTGGAATCCGAGTCGCCCTCGCTGTACCGCGCCGAATACCTCGCCGGTCTGGTGCTCGACGCCGCTGTGACGGGCCGTGAAGGTCTCACCCTCGATCTGCTCAAGACCCACCTGGCGCAGCCGGAAACCCTGACCCGCCTGATTCGCGACTTCGCCGCACCGCGCTACAAGGATGCCTATGAGAAGGGCATCCATGACCACGACGCGGCGTTGATCCTCGCCCAGTTGCTGCCGCTGCGCGAAAGCGCCGGGCTGCTGCGTTACGCGCCGGCCGCGCGCGGTTTCGCCGCGCTGTTCTGGAACCGTTGGGGGCAGGACATCGAGGCCGAGCTGTGGCCGGAGCGGGCGCGCAGCAGCCTGCACCTGCGCCAGTTGTTCGGCAGCGAGGATGGCGTGCAACGCCTGCGCGAAGAGATCGATGCAGCCATGCAGCGCTTTTTGGGCCAGCACCCGCTGCCGGTGGACGCAGCGCAGCGCCAGGCGGCAGCGGCTTATCTGGTGGAGGAACTGGCAGCCAAGCCGGTCGAGTTCAGCTTCAGCAAGTACGCCCGGCAACTGCTCGATACCCTGCAGCAACGCATGCAGGCTAGCCATGTCTGGGACGACTACCGCGCTGCGCTGGACAACCTGCGTGGCCGTCCGGTGCAGCGCTGGTCGCTGGCGCAGACCTGGTTCGACGGCCTGTGCGCGCAGGACGCCGCCATGAATGAACTGGCCGACTACGTGCCCGAGGCAATCGCCGTCAGCCTGCTGGATGAAGAATTCCCGCGGCGTTTCACCGAGGTCGATCTGCGTTTCTCCGTCAGCGGCCTGCTCGGCGATCACCCGCGCGTGCAGAACGGTACGCTGCTGCTGGCCATCGACGACTACTTCGCCCGTCTGCGCCAGCATCTGGATCATTTCGTGCCGCAGCTTTCGCGCTACCAGGCGCTGCGCCAGGAGGTCATCAACCGCGAGCGTGATGCACTGCGCCTGAGCGAATTCAAGCCACGGCCGCTGTCGTCCTTCGTGCGCAACAAGCTGATCAACGACGTGTACCTGGGTTTCATCGGCGACAACCTGGCCAAGCAGATGGGCACCGCCGGCGAGAACAAGCGCACCGACCTGATGGGCCTGCTGATGCTCATCTCGCCGCCCGGCTACGGCAAGACCACCCTGATGGAATACGTGGCGCACCGCCTCGGCCTGATCTTCATGAAGGTCAACGGCCCTGCACTGGGTCACGAGGTGCGCTCCATCGACCCGGCGCAGGCGCCGGACGCCACCTCGCGCCAGGAGCTGGAAAAGCTCAACCTGGCGCTGGAAATGGGCAACAACGTGATGCTCTACGTCGACGACATCCAGCACACCCACCCCGAGTTCCTGCAGAAATTCATCTCGCTGTGCGACGGCACGCGGCGCATCGAAGGCGTGTGGAAGGGCAAGACCAAGACCTACGACATGCGCGGCAAGAAGTTCTGCGTGGTGATGAGCGGCAACCCGTACACCGAGTCCGGCGACGTGTTCAAGATCCCCGACATGCTCGCCAACCGGGCCGACATCTACAACCTCGGCGACACCCTGGGCGGCATGCAGGAAGCCTTCGCGCTGAGCTACATCGAAAACAGCCTGACCTCCAACCCGGTGCTGGCGCCGCTGGCCACCCGCGACATGGCCGACGTCTACCGTTTCGTCGCCAAGGCCGAGGGCAAGCCGTTCTCCGCCAACGAGCTGAGCCACACCTACAGCGCCGCCGAGATCAACGAGATCAGCTCGACCCTGCAGCGTCTGATGCAGGTGCGCGACGTGGTTGGTCGGGTCAACCAGCAGTACATCGTCAGCGCCGCGCAGGCCGACAGCTACCGTACCGAGCCACCGTTCAAGCTGCAGGGCAGCTACCGCAACATGAACAAGATGGCCGAGAAGATCAGCGCGGTGATGAACGATGCCGAGCTGCTGCAACTGATCGCTGACCACTATCAGGGCGAGTCGCAACTGCTCACCACCGGTGCCGAAGAGAACCTGCTCAAGCTCGCCGAGCTGCGCGGCAATCAGACGCCCGAGCAGGCCGAGCGCTGGGCGCAGATCAAGCGCGACTTTATGCGCAACAAGGCCATGGGCGGCAGCGACAGCGATGTCGGTGGACGTGTGGTGGCCCAGCTCAACGACCTGGTGGAAAGCGTGCGCGGCCTGGGTGCCGGCAACAAGCCGGCCAGCGCGGCGCCGAGCATTCCCTGGGAACAGTTGCTGGCCGGGCTGGATAATCTCGGCAAGCTGCGCCCGCAGGTGGAGGTGGTTGCGCCGCCGCAGCCGGGCACGCAAAAATTGCTCGAAAGCCTAGCCGATAGCCTGGAAAACAGCTTCCTGCCGCTGATCAAGGCAATGGACAAGAAGATCGACATCGATTTGCGCACCCACAACCGCATGCTGGAAATCTCCACGCAACTGCGTGACCTCGGCACGTTGCTCGGTCAGGAGCAGCGCGGCGATGTTTCGGACGATGAGGCGCCGTGAGGCGAGGTTGGCTGGTTGAGCTGCGTCCGCTGCTGCTGATCAGCGGCGTGATGCTGCTGATACAACTGGCCAACAGCGCCCTGGGCGGTGCCCTGAACGTCTGGGGGTTGGTGCCTCGGCATATCGAGGCGCTGCCCGGCATTCTCTTCGCGCCCTGGCTGCATGGCAGTTGGGCGCATCTGCTCAGCAACCTCAGCGGCTTGCTGGTGCTCGGCAGCCTGGTGCTGCTGCGCTCGCGCCGCGATTTCTTCTACGCCAGCGCCTTCATCATCATCGGTAGCGGCACGCTGGTCTGGCTATTCGGCCGCACCGGCCTGCACGTCGGCGCCAGTGGCTGGCTGTTCGGCTTCTGGGGGCTGTTGCTGGCGCGAGCCTGGTTCGAACGCAGCCTGCTCGACCTGCTGCTGGCGGTGCTGGTGTTCTTCCTCTACGGCGGCTGGTTCTTTGGCTTGCTGCCGCGTGCCGGTGTCTCCTTCGAATACCACCTGGCGGGGGCTTTCTGCGGTGTGCTTTACGCCGCCTTGAGCCGCCGTCGTCTCAAACGATAAAAGGGATTTTTCATGGACTTCAATCGCCTCGACCAGCAACTGCGTGACAGCCTCGCTGACCTGCGCCTGAGCAACGAGGAACGCGACGAGTTGCGCCAACTGGGCAGCGAGTTGAGCAGCGATCAGGTGCGCTTCATGCGCAATCGCGCCTTCGCCCTGGCCCGTGAACTGATGCAGGATCCGGCCAATGTCGAACCAGCGCTGAAATGGCTGGAGCAGGTCATCAAGACCCTCGACAGCGTTGGCAGTGCGCCATGCGTGGAGCATGCCACGGCACACTTCAGCCCCGGCGAGAGCTGCCGGCGCCAGATCCGCGAGCTGTGCCGCCAGGCGCGCAAGAGTGTGGAAATCTGCGTCTACACCATCTCCGACGATCAGCTCAGTGAAGAAGTGCTCGCCTGTCATGAGCGCGGCATCGCCGTGCGCGTGATCACCGACAACGAAAAACAGTTCGACGTCGGCAGCGATATTCAGTGGTTGCGCGATAAGGGCGTGCCGCTGCGCATCGACGCCGGCCCCTTCCACATGCACCACAAATTTGCCCTGTTCGATGGGCGCCTGCTGCTCAACGGCAGCTTCAACTGGACACGCAGCGCCAGCACCAGCAACGAGGAAAACCTGTTGGTGATCGATCACCCGCAACTGGTTGCGGCCTACAGCCGTGAATTCGAGTCGCTGTGGGCGCGTTACGCAGGTAACTGATGAGCCAAACTCACGCCCGCCAACTGCTCGGCTTCTATCGCAGCTGCTACCTGGCCGACAGCCGCGACCTGGATCTGGACAACCTGAGCAAGCTGCCCGCCAATCGCTGGGCCTGGCTCGATGGGCGTGAGGAACTGGCCAGTGGCGGTATGCCGCTGTTGCCGTTGTCTGCCGAGCTGGGCCGTAACCTGGCCGAAGCGCAGGCGCTGTATCAACGCGAGCTGCAACTGGTCTATGGCGTGCTGCCGATCTGTGGCCGGCTGCAGCTGGAAAGCGGGGCCTTGCAGGCGATCTGTGGCCCGTTGTTCTATTACGAGGCCAACCTGCAGGCGACGGCCGACGAGCAGAGCCAGATGCTCGCCATCGACGTGCAGCGTGCCCATGGTAATTGGCGCTTGCTGCGCCGTCTGTTCGATGAGAACGGCAGTGATAGCCTCGACGGACTGCCGCTGCCGACAGGCCCGCTTGATGATGCCTCTCTGGGGCAGTTGCTGGCCTGGGTAGAGCGCAATACGCAGGTGGGGGACGTCAGTGATGCGGCGGGTTTCCCGCAATTGGCAGATGTCGAGACCTTGGCCAAGGCTCAGCGTCGCCGCAGCCTGTCGCTGCAGGCCGGCGCCTTCGTCGCGCTGGTGCCGCGGGGCAGCGGCAGTCGCGGCATTGCCCATGAGCTACAGCTGCTGCAGGAGGCTGAGCAGCTTTCGCCGGCCTTGTTGCAGTTGCTCGGTGAAGCGCCAGCGGTGCCGCCCACGGGTTCGATCAGTACGCCGCAGCGCCTGCCTGCGCAGCTCAGCGCGGCGCAATGCCGGGCGCTGGCCAATGCCGCGCGTTATCCGCTAAGCCAGATTTCCGGCCCGCCCGGCACCGGCAAGAGCTACAGCCTGGCCGCGCTGGCGCTGGATCGTTACCTGCAGGGCGAGACGGTGCTGCTGGTCAGCCGCAGTGCCCAGGCGGTGCGCGTGATCGCGCACAAGCTGCGCAAGGATTTTGGCCTGCGTGACGGCGTGCTCGAAGGCGATGGCCAGAGCCTGCGCCAGGCCCTGCGCGAGCGGCTGCAGCGGATGCTGCAGGGCGAGATTGCCGAGGTATCCGAGCCGCTCGAGGCACGTCAACGCAGCGAACTGGAGGTGCTGACGCAGGCCGAAGTGCGCCTGTCGGCTGATTTTCGTCGGCGCTGCGAGCAGGCCGTGCGCTGGAGCCGCCTGCTGCTGCGTGCCGAACGTGGCAGCCTGGCCTTCTGGCAGCGCTGGTTGCAGGTGCCTTGGGTGCGCAAGCGTATTGGTAGCAGTGTGCGCCCCTGGGCATTGCTGGATGAGTTGCGTGATTGCCAGCAGCGCCGTCAGTCGCTCAGCCGTGAGCACCTCAACAGCCATCGCAGCCTGGCGCTCAAGCGCCTGCTGATGACCGACCGTGGGCTGTTCGTGCGCTACAACCAGGCCATTCGCGCGCGCAATTCGCAGCGCCAACTGGCGCTGTTCGAGGATATCGACCCGGCGCGCCTGCTGGCGGCTTTCCCGATCTGGGTGGTGACACTGGACGAGCTGCACCGGCTGCTGCCGCTGCGCCCGCAGCTGTTCGACGTGATGGTGATGGACGAGGCGACCCAGTGCGACATCGCTTCGGCGCTACCGGCTTTCCAGCGCTGCAAGCGCGCGGTGGTGACCGGCGATGCACGTCAGTTACGGCACATCTCCTTTCTCTCCCGTGTGCGCGAAACGCAGCTGTTGCAACGCGCCGGCCTGCAGGCCGAGGCACGCGAGGCCTGGAGCTACCGTGACAACAGCGTGCTGGATCTGGTCGGCCTGCAACTGGCCAGCCAGGACGCCGTGGTGTTTCTCGACGAACACTTTCGCAGCCGCCCGGCGCTGATTCGCTTCAGCAACGAGTTGTTCTACGACCAGCGCGTGCGGGTGATGAAGGAGCGTCCGGGCGGTGAGGCCTGCGACAGCCTGCAATTGCTGCGCATCGACGGCCAGCGTGGGCGCAATGGGGTCAACGAGGCGGAGGCGGAGCGCGTGCTGGCGCTGATCACCGCGCACCTGGCCGAATACCAGGGCAGCCCGCTCAAACCCAGCATCGGTGTGCTGTCGCCGTTTCGCGATCAGGTCGAACGCATCCGCCTGCGCATCGGCGAAACCCTGCTGCTGGAGCGATTGCGCGAGTTCCGCCTGCTGGTGGATACGCCCTATGGCTTCCAGGGCGAGGAGCGCGACCTGATGATCCTCAGCTTCGCCATCGATAGAGAGTCGAGCCAGGCTGCGGCGTACCTGAACCGCGCCGACCTGTTCAACGTCGCCATCACCCGCGCCCGCGAGCGCCAGGTGCTGCTGTTCAGCGGCGACGAGCGCCAGTTACCGGCCACGCATCTGCTACGCCGTTATCTGGAATACCTCGAAAAGCCTGGCGCGCTCTGGCAACCCGGCGCCACCGACGCGGCGCGGCAGACCCTGTGCGAAGCGCTACAGGCCCAGGGCGTCAGCGTCTGGAATCACTATCCGCTGGCCGGCCAGGTGCTGGATCTGTTCTGCCGCCGTGGCGAAAAGTGCCTGGCCATCGACCTGATCGGCTTCCCCGGGGAGGGCGAGGGTTTCCTCGAACTGGAGCGCTATCTGGTGCTGACGCGCGCCGGCCTGGAAACCTTGCCGTTGAGCTATGGTCTCTGGCACGAGGCGCCACAGCAGGTGCTGGAGGCCGTATTGGCAAGGCTTTGACCGTGTTCCCGGGGCCGCTTTCAGCTATCGTACAGGCCATGTCTGGTAAGTCAGGAAGGCTTACTGAAAAGCTTCGGAAGTTCTTCGATGTTGATGTTGCAGTTGCACCTGCCCACTCTGTTAGTCGCCAGCACTGCGGTCATCAGCTTGTGCGGGGTGTTGTTGATCTTCAGCTGGTCGCAGGGGCGTCAGCAGCGGGCCCTGTTATGGACGGGCGCGATGATGCTGTTGGCCGCCCTGGGGCTGGTGCTCAATGCCCTGCGCGGGGGCAGCTTCGATTGGGTGCCCATCGTACTGGGCAATATCGTGCTGCTGCTGTGCATTGCCATGAACTGGTCGGTGATCCGCGTATTCTGCGGTCGTGCGCCGATCTATACCGGTGTCTGCGCAGGTGCCGCATGTTGGGCGCTGCTGTGTCTGTGGCCGACCTTCTATACCAGTCTGGCGGCGCGGGTCGCCGTGCATACCCTGATCGCCAGCCTGTATCTGCTGGCTGCGCTGGTCGAGCTCTGGCGGGCCCGGCGCACGCTCGAGGTGTCGGTGGTGCCCATGGCAGTGCTTGTCGGCCTGCACCTGATGTTTCTGCTGGCGCGCATGTTCCTTGGCCCCGGCGTGACCGGCTATGGCGATATTCAGTCGAATCCGCTGTTCACCCTTGTGTTGATCGAAAGCATGCTGTACGCCGTCGGTATCGCCTTCATGTTGTTGTCGATGGTCAAGGAGCGTGCTGAAAAGCAATACCGCCGGGCCGCTTATTCCGATGAGTTGACCGGAGTCGGCAATCGGCGGGCCTTCTTCGAAGCGGGCGAGCGCCTGCTCAGCCTGTGTCAGCGTCAGCGCCGCCCCGTGGCGCTGCTGTCCTTCGACCTGGATCATTTCAAGGCGATCAACGATGAGCTTGGCCACCAGGAAGGCGACCGGGTGCTCAAGGCCTTTGCTTCCGGTGTTGCGCAGAATCTGCGCCGTAGCGACGTATTCGGGCGTATCGGTGGCGAAGAGTTCGCCTGCCTGATCGACGGCAGTGGTACCGACGCCCTGGCGCTCGCCGAGCGTATTCGTGTCGGCTTCTCCGCGCTGGCGCCCAAGGGTCGCGAACAGAGCGTGAGTATCGGCCTGGTGGCGATGGAGTGGGGCACCTATGACCTGCAGTATCTGCTGAACCTGGCTGACAAGGCGTTGTACCAGGCCAAACGCGACGGGCGTAACCGCGTGGAACTGTACCGAGGGGATGCTGGCGGCTCAGCGGGCGGGGCAGAGGTGTGCTAATCGCGGTAGACTTGCCGCCTTACCGACCCGTCAAGAAGCCCGCCATGGCCCTGCCATCGACCACCTACAAAATCGAACTGAACCTCACCGATATGGATCGCAGCGTCTACGAGAACCTGCGTTTCACCGTCGCTCGTCACCCCTCGGAAACCGAAGAACGCCTGGCCGCAAGGCTGATCGCCTATGCGCTGTTCTACCACGAGCAGCTGGCGTTTGGCCGCGGCCTGTCGGATGTCGACGAGCCAGCGTTGTGGGAAAAGAGCCTCGACGATCGCGTGCTGCACTGGATCGAGGTCGGCCAGCCGGACAGCGAGCGCATCACCTGGTGCTCGCGGCGTACCGAGAAGTTCAGTCTGGTGGCCTACGGCAACCTGCGCGTGTGGCAGACCAAGTGCCTCGATCCGGTGCGCAGCCTGAAAAACATTAATGTGGTTGGCCTGGGCCAGGAGGCGCTGGCCGACCTGGCGCTGGACATGCCGCGTTCGCTGTCCTGGAGCGTGATGATCAGCGATGGCGAGCTGTTCGTCACCGACGAGCGTGGCCAGCACGAGATTCCGCTGGAGTGGCTGGCCGGCCAGCGTTGAAGCCGTAGGGCGGGTGCAACCCGCCGGATCACCTGCGGCGGGTTGCACCCGCCCTACACGAAAAGACTCAAGATGCGTATCGAAGCCCGTCCCCTACCTGCACAACTGCCCGATCTGGGTAACCTGCCGCCGCTGCTCACCCGTCTCTACGCCGCTCGTGGCGTGCAGTCCGCCGAGGAGCTGGACAAGGGCCTGGCGCGGCTGATTCCGTACCAGCAGCTCAAGGGCATCGATGCGGCGGTCGAACTGCTGGTCGCGGCGCTCGAGCAGCGTCAGCGCATCCTCATCGTCGGTGACTTCGACGCAGACGGCGCCACGGCCAGTACGGTCGGAGTGCTCGGTCTGCGCCTGCTGGGCGCCGCGCATGTCGATTACCTGGTGCCCAATCGTTTCGAGTATGGCTATGGCCTGACCCCGGAAATCGTCGCCGTCGCCCTCGAACGCCAGCCCGATCTGCTGCTGACCGTGGACAACGGCATCTCCAGCGTCGATGGCGTGGCGGCGGCCAAGGCCGCTGGGCTGACGGTGCTGGTCACCGACCATCACCTGCCGGGGCCGGAGCTGCCGGCCGCCGATGCCATCGTCAACCCCAATCAGCCAGGATGCGAGTTCCCCAGCAAGTCCATGGCGGGCGTTGGGGTGATGTTCTATGTGCTGCTGGCGCTGCGTGCTCGGCTGCGCGAAACCGGCTGGTTCGCCAGCCGTGCGGAGCCGAATCTGGGCGAGCTGCTCGACCTGGTAGCGCTCGGCAGCGTCGCCGACGTGGTGCCGCTGGATGCCAACAACCGCATCTTGGTGCACCAGGGCCTGGCGCGCATTCGTGCCGGCCGGGCGCGGCCGGGCCTGCGGGCGATTCTCGAAGTCGCCGGTCGTGATCATAAGCGCATCACCTCTACCGACCTGGGCTTTATCCTCGGGCCACGCCTGAACGCGGCCGGGCGTCTTGACGACATGAGCTTAGGGATAGAATGCCTGCTCTGCGACGATGAGGCGCTGGCCCGCGACATGGCGGTGCAGCTCGATCAACTCAATCAGGATCGCAAGGCCATCGAGCAGGGCATGCAACGCGAGGCGCTGGCCCAGCTCAAGGATCTGTCGATCGAGGACATGCCGTTCGGCCTGTGCCTGTTCGAACCGGACTGGCACCAGGGGGTGATCGGCATTCTCGCCTCGCGCCTGAAGGAGCGTTACCACCGCCCGGCCATTGCCTTCGCCGATGCCGGTGAGGGCATGCTCAAGGGCTCGGCGCGTTCGGTGCCGGGGCTGCATATCCGTGATGCGCTGGACGCGGTTGCAGCCAAGCATCCGGGGCTGATCAGCAAGTTCGGCGGGCATGCCATGGCCGCCGGCCTGTCACTGCCACAGGCCAACTTCGGCGCCTTCGCCGCGGCTTTCGATGCCGAAGTGCGCCGCCAGCTCAGCGAGGACGACCTGACCGGCCGGCTGCTCTCCGATGGCCAGCTCGATGCCACCGAGTTTCACCTGGAACTGGCTCGCGCCCTGCGCAATGCCGGGCCCTGGGGCCAGCATTTCCCTGAGCCGCTGTTCCATGGCGTGTTTCAGGTCATCAATCAGCGCGTGGTCGGTGAGCGCCATCTGAAACTGGTGCTCAAGACCGAGTGCGGCAGCGTGCAGCTTGACGGCATCGCCTTCAACATCGACCGCGAAATTTGGCCGAACCCGACGGTGCGCTGGGCCGAGCTGGCCTACAAGCTCGACCTCAACGAGTTCCGTGGCAACGAGACGGTGCAACTGATGGTGGCGCATATCGCCCCGCGCTAAGGCGCAAGGCGAGCCAGCGCCGCCTTGATCACCGACGGCTTGGCCTCGCTGAAAGCCGCCTGCATCCAGGGCAATAGGCGATAGTGCAACTGCCGAAATCGTTCGACGCTGGGCGTAGGTGCTGGTGCGGGCTGTCAAGCGCCCCGGCGGTAATATCTGGAAGCATTCAGTCGGCTGCCGGGCAAACGTCCGAGGCCTACACTCGGCGAGATTTCCTCAGGAGGATGCGCGATGAATACCCGTGGCTTGCTCGATCAACTGCTCAAATCCGGTCAGGAGATGCTGCAACAGAAAGGTGCTGGTGGTGCCTCATCCGGGCTGGGTGGTGCGCTGGGTGGCCTGCTTGGCGGCGCTGCCAGCAAGGGCAAGGGGGGCGGCAGCGATCTCGGCTCGATGCTCAAGGGCGCCGGCGGTGGTGCTGCGTTGGCCATGCTGCTGGGCAACAAGCGGGTGCGCAAGGTTGGCGGCAAGGTGGCGGTCTATGGCGGCCTGGCTGCGCTTGGCGTGCTGGCCTACAAGGCCTACGGCAACTGGCAGGCGCAGCAAGCCCAGCAGGGTGGCGCGCAGCCGGTCGAGCCGCAAACCCTGGATCGCTTGCCGGCGCCGCAGGCCGAGCAGCACAGCCGGGCCATTCTCAAGGCGCTGGTGGCAGCGGCCAAGGCCGATGGCCATGTCGATGATCGTGAGCGCCAACTGATCGAGGAAGAGCTGGGCAAGCTGGCGCAGGATGCCGAGCTGCAGGCCTGGCTGCACACCGAGCTGAACAAGCCGCTGGATCCGGCCGATGTGGCGCGCGCCGCCAGCACTCCGGAAATGGCCGCCGAGATGTACCTGGCCAGCGTGCTGATGGTGGACGAGGAGCATTTCATGGAGCGCGCCTACCTTGAAGAACTGGCGCGCCAGTTGAAGCTGCCGCTGGAGCTGAAGAGCGAACTGGAGGCCCAGGTTCGGATCGAGCTACAGCGCGTCTGAGCCCGTCCTCAGTCGGCGTGCCAGCTCCGGCCTTGCGCTGGCGTCTCGCCGGACCAGTCGATGCCGTGGTCGGCCAGATAGGCATCGACGGCGGCACCCACCGTGGGCTGGATGCGTTGCTCGCCGTGCTCGCGCAGCAAGCCGAAGCGGCGCAACTTGTCCTTGACCGGGCCCTTGACCTCGGCGAAATGCAGCTCGATGCCGGCATCGGCCAGCATCTGCTCCAGCTCGGCGAGCATGTCGGCGGAGGTCACGTCGATGCTGGTCACCGGTTCGGCCGTCACCACTAGGCGGCGCACCGGCGTCGGTGACTGGGCGATGGCCTTGAGCACGCACTGCTGAAACTGTTCGGCATTGGCGAAGAACAGCGGTGCGTCCCAGCGAAACAGCACCAGGCCGGGCACCAGGCGGGCCTCGGGGTGACGTTCTATATCGTGGAAGCCGCGAATGCCGTCGACCTGGCCAAGCACCGCGTAGTAGGGGCGCCAGCCGTCCCAGAGAAATTCGATCACTGCCAGCAGCACGGCGATACCGATGCCGGGGATGGCGCCGAAGGTGGCCACGCCGGCGAAACAGGCCATCGACAGCCAGAACTCCCATTGCTGCACACGGAAGATGCGCTTGAGGTCGGTAATCTCGAACAGGCCGATCACCGCAGCGATTACCACGGCTGCCAGGGCGCTGGCCGGCAGGTATTGCATCAGGTTCGGGGCGGCGATCAGCAGTCCGGCCACTGCTAGGGCACCGACCACGCCGGTCAGTTGCGTCTGCGCCCCGGCGGCCTCCGCCACCGGTGTGCGTGAGGCGCTGCTGCTGACGGGAAAGCCCTGGAAGAAGCCGCCGATGAGGTTTGCTGCGCCCAGGCCGACCATTTCCTGGTTGGGGTCGACATAGCGCCCGCTGCGCGCGGAATAGGTGCGCGACAGCACGCTGGTGTCGGCGAAGGCCACCAGGGCCGCCGCCACGCCGCCCAGCACCACGCTGGCCAGATCGACGCCGCTGAGCCAGGGCAGGGTGAAGCTCGGCAGGCCCTGCGGCAGCTCGCCCAGTGTCGCGACGCCGTGCTGGCTGAGGTCCAGCAGGTCCACCGCCAGGGTCGCGAGCGTGACCGCGATGAGGATGCCGGGCAGTCGCCGCAAGCGCCTGAGTGCCAGGATCAGCGCCAGGGTGCCGCCACCGACGATGAAGCTGGGCCAGTTGGCCAGGCCATCGAGCAGCGCATTGGCAATGGCCCAGATGTCCTGCACCGGTCCCTGGCTGTCGATGGAAAAGCCGAACAGCTTGGGCGTCTGGCTGATCAGCACGCTCAGGGCGATGCCGTTCATGTAGCCGTAGCGTATCGGTTTGGACAGCAATTCGGTGATGAAGCCCAGACGCAGCAGGCCCGCGATGATGCAGGTGAGCCCGGCCACCACCGCCATCATGCTGGCCAGGATCACCGCGCGCATCGGCTCGCCGCCTGACAGGGGCAGCACCACGGCGAGAATCACTGCAGTCAGCGCCGAGTCCGGGCCGAGCACCAGAATCCGGCTGGGGCCGAACAGGGCATACGCCAGCAGCGGCACCATGGTCGCGTACAGGCCGTAGATGCCCGGTACCCCCGAGGCTTCCGCGTAGGCGATGCCCACCGGGATCAGCATGGCGGTGAGCACCAGCCCGGCGGCGAGGTCTTTCGGCAGCCAGGCCAGGCGATAGTCCCTGAGCATTTGCAGGCCCGGAAGCCAGCGTAGCCAGCCGCGCTGTTGCGAAATGGCAGGAAGCGGCGTGTGTGGCTTGCGTGCAGGCGCTGGTGGCATCACGGACGGGCTCGGGCAGGAATGCCTACAAGTAAAGCGCAGAGCGCGGGTGCTTCACCATAGCTGCCAGTCGATGGGCGCACATTCAGCCGCTACC
The DNA here is from genome assembly GCA_023431055.1 of Pseudomonadota bacterium. Lineage (GTDB taxonomy): Bacteria > Pseudomonadota > Gammaproteobacteria > Pseudomonadales > Pseudomonadaceae > Aquipseudomonas. The sequence goes on along the minus strand of JAEYXX010000019.1, from coordinate 37,564 downwards.
TCAGACCAAAAGATCATTCATCCTCGTGTCCGGCTTGTTTTAGGCTGAAGGCCAACGACAAGAACGACACGCGAGGATGCCCATGTCGCAAGCGCCCCTGGATGCCTATGACTACCTGATCGTCGGTGCCGGCCCGGCCGGCTGCCTGCTGGCCAACCGGCTGTCTGCCGATCCTGGCGTCAGCGTGTTGCTGGTCGAGGCGGGCGGGCGCGACAACTACCCCTGGATCCACATTCCGGTCGGCTACCTGTACTGCATCGGTAACCCGCGTACCGACTGGTGCTACAGCACCGAGGCCGACCCCGGCCTGCATGGGCGCAGCCTCAAGTATCCGCGTGGTCGCGTGCTCGGCGGCAGTTCCTCGATCAACGGCATGATCTACATGCGCGGTCAGGCTGCCGACTACGACAGCTGGGCAGCGGCGGGCAATGCCGGCTGGGCCTGGCGCGATGTGCTGCCGCTGTTCAAGCGCTCGGAGCATCACTTTGCCGGCGCGAGCCAATGGCACGGTGGCGACGGCGAGTGGCGGGTCGAGCGCCAGCGTTTGTCCTGGGAGATTCTCGAAGCCTTCCGTGAGGCGGCGGCGCAGAGCGGTATCGCCAGCATCGATGACTTCAATGGCGGTGACAACGAAGGCTGCAGCTACTTTCAGGTCAACCAGAAGCGCGGTGTGCGCTGGAATGCCTCCAAGGCCTTTCTGCGTGATATCCGCCAGCGCCCCAATCTGCAGGTGCTGACCGGCGCCGAGGCCGAACGGCTGGAGCTGGCTGACGGTCGTGTCCGTGCACTGCATCTGCGTTGGCAAGGGCAGGCGCTGCGCATTGCGGCGCGCCGCGAGATCCTGCTTTGCGCCGGAGCCATCGGCTCGCCGGCCTTGCTGCAGCGCTCCGGCATCGGCCCGCGGCCGCTGCTGGAGAAACTGGGGATCGGTGTCAGGCACGAGTTGCCCGGTGTTGGCGAGAATCTGCAGGATCACCTGCAGCTGCGCCTGATCTACCGCATCAGTGGTGTGAAGACGCTCAACCGCATTGCCGCTACGTCCTGGGGCAAGCTGGGCATGGCCCTGGAATACCTGCTCAAGCGCAGCGGGCCGCTGTCGATGGCGCCAAGCCAGTTGGGCGCTTTCGCCAAATCCGATCCTGAGCAGGCGCGCGCCAACCTGCAATATCACGTACAGCCGCTGTCACTGGAGCGCTTTGGTGAGCCCTTGCATGACTTCCCGGCCTTTACCGCTTCGGTATGCCACCTGCGCCCCCATAGCCGTGGCAGCGTGGCAATCGCCTCGGCTGATGCCGGTGCGGCGCCGCTGATTCGCCCCAACTACCTGAGCGACGAGCGTGATCTGCGCGTGGCCGCCGATGCCATTCGCCTGACCCGGCGCATCGTTGCCGCGCCGGCACTGGCCCGTTACCAACCGCAGGAATACAAGCCTGGCCCGGACTATCGCAGTGAAGAAGACCTGCAGCGCGCGGCGGGCGAGATTGGCACCACCATCTTCCATCCGGTGGGTACCTGTGCCATGGGCCAGGGCCGTGAGGCTGTGGTCGACGCGCGCCTTAGGGTGCATGGCATCGCCGGGCTGCGGGTGGTCGACGCCTCGATCATGCCGACCATCACCTCCGGCAATACCTGCTCGCCGGTACTGATGATCGCGGAAAAGGCCGCGCAGATGATCGCCGCCGATGCGCGCGCGGCGATAAGCAGGGGGCCGCAGCGCGAGCCGGGTTGCGCGGTGAGCGCATGACCGTCGCACCGAGCAGCCCAGGCTGGCGAGGCGACAGGTGTGCGCTGGTAGCATTGGGCATCGATGACTGGAGGCGAACATGGCGCTGCGTTTAACGCTGATCGGGTTGGTCTTGCTTCAGGTCGCCACGGGCGTCGTCGCCGGCGATTTGGCGTTGGGCCAGCGCGCCTTGCTTCTGGAAGACAGCCGCTTGCCGCGTGAGGCGGCCCTGGATCGTCTGCAGCAGGTGCGCTTCGCCTTTCGCGAGGCGGCGCCTGAGGCTGGCGAGTGGCCGCTATGGTCGCGCGCCTACGGCATCCAGGGCAGTTGGGACGATGGCGGCCTCGAGCGCCGTGGCGAGGGGCTGCTGATGGGCATGGATCGTGCGCTGGGCGGGCAGTGGATCGGCGGTGTGCTGGGTGGAGTGGCGCGCGCCCGGCTGGATCATGATCAGGGTCATGGCCGCACCGATAGTCGTTACCTCGGGGTCTATGCCGCGACTCGGGTATACAACCAGTTGGGTTTTCGGCTCGGGTTGCTGCACGGCTGGCATGAGCTGGAACGGCGCGATAACGCGCGCAGTTGGCAGCTGTTTGGCGAAAGCAGCTACGCCATGGACTATCGCGATTTCACCTTGGAGCCATTTGCCGGCCTGGCGCTCGTGCATCTGGATGCCGACGCCCGGCGTTTCGACGGACTGCGCCTGGCGGCAGCGCATGAGCAGGGCGGTTACCTGACACTTGGCTGGCGCCTGGCCGCACCCTGGTACTGGCAACAGCGCAAGTGGGTTGGGCGTGCCAGTCTGGCGCTGCGGCAGAACCTGGGCAGCGACCGTTTGCGTGACGAGGCGGTCGACGGCCAGGGCGCAATCCAGCAGATGCCAAGTCGTGAGTTCGAGCGCAGCAGCCTGCGCCTCGACCTGAGCCTGGATCATGAATTCAACCGCCATCTCTACCTGGGCCTGACCTATGCGGGCCACTACGCCGAAGACGCGCGCGACAACGCCCTGGCGGCACGCCTGAGCCTGAAGTTCTGAGCGCGCCCCGCCGGTCATCCCGGCGGGCTGCCAGGGGGCTTCGAGTCGGGTATACTCGCCGGCTTTTCAGAAACTTTGCGGTCACGGCTCTTGCCGTGCTCGGCCAGGGCAGCGCATCAGCCGCCCGGGCGAGCCGGATCGAGCCGTTTCGCGTCTTTTGCCCGAGAGTGCTGCCCACTATGGAAATCAATCCGATCCTCAACAGCATCAAGGACCTGTCCGAACGCACCCAGTCAATTCGGGGGTATCTTTGACTACGATCACAAGCATGATCGCCTGATCGAAGTAAACCGCGAGCTGGAGGACGCCAGCGTCTGGAACAAGCCCGAGTACGCGCAAGCGCTGGGCCGTGAGCGCGCCATGCTGGCGCAGATCGTCGAAACCATCGATGACCTCACCGGCAGCCTGAGTGACTCCCGCGACCTGCTGGAAATGGCCGCCGAAGAGAACGACGAAGGCGCGGTGAAGGACATCGTCGCCGAAGTCGAGCGCCTGCGCGAAATTCTCGAGAAACTGGAATTCCGCCGCATGTTCAGCGGCGAGATGGATGCCAACAACTGCTACCTGGACATCCAGGCCGGCTCCGGCGGTACCGAGGCCCAGGACTGGGCCAACATCCTGCTGCGCATGTACCTGCGCTGGGCCGACAAGCGCGGCTTCACTGCCGAGATCGTCGAGCTGTCCGAGGGGGAGGTCGCCGGCATCAAGGGCGCCACCGTGCACATCAAGGGCGAGTACGCCTTCGGCTGGCTGCGCACCGAGAGCGGCGTGCACCGCCTGGTGCGCAAGAGCCCGTTCGACTCCGGCGCGCGTCGTCACACCTCGTTCTCGGCGGTGTTCGTGTCCCCCGAGATCGACGACAAGGTGGAGATCGAGATCAACCCGGCCGATCTGCGCATCGACACCTACCGCTCCTCCGGCGCCGGTGGTCAGCACGTCAACACCACCGATTCGGCGGTGCGTATCACCCACGTGCCGACCAACACCGTGGTGGCCTGCCAGAACGAACGTTCCCAGCACGCCAACAAGGACACCGCCATGAAAATGCTGCGGGCCAAGTTGTACGAGCTGGAGATGCAGAAGCGCAACGCCGCCTCGCAGGCGCTGGAAGACAGCAAGTCGGATATCGGCTGGGGCCATCAGATCCGTTCCTACGTGCTCGATGACTCGCGCATCAAGGACCTGCGTACCGGCGTCGAGCGCAGCGACTGCCAGAAGGTGCTCGATGGCGACCTCGACGGCTATCTCGAGGCCAGCCTCAAGCAGGGCCTGTAAGCCCAGTAACCCATCCGTGGGCGTCGGCCAGTCGGCGCCTGCTCAAATTTTGTACGACACGCCAGGCAGATAAAGCGACCATGAGCGACCAACAACTCGACCACAACGAACTGCAACAGGAAGAAAACAAGCTGATTGCCCAGCGCAAGGAAAAGCTTGCTGCCGTCCGTGAGCAGGGCATTGCCTTCCCCAACGATTTCCGCCGTGACAGCCTGTGCGCCGACCTGCAGAAACAGTACGAGGGCAAGAGCAAGGAAGAGCTGGAGGCCGCTGCCATCCCGGTCAAGGTGGCCGGTCGCATCATGCTCAACCGTGGCGCCTTCATGGTGCTGCAGGACACTTCCGGGCGTCTGCAGGTCTATGTCAATCGCAAGACTCTGCCGGCCGAGCAACTGGAAGCGGTCAAGCATTTCGACCTGGGCGACATCATCGCTGCCGAAGGTACCCTGGCGCGTTCCGGCAAGGGCGACCTTTACGTCGACATGCAGAACGTGCGTCTGCTGACCAAGTCGCTGCGCCCGCTGCCGGACAAGCACCACGGTCTGACCGACACCGAGCAGCGCTACCGCCAGCGTTATGTCGACCTGATCGTCAACGAAGAAGTACGCCACACCTTCCGCGTGCGCTCGCAGGTGATCGCGCACATCCGTCGTTTCCTCAACGAGCGCGGCTTCCTCGAAGTGGAAACCCCGATGCTGCAGACCATCCCTGGTGGTGCTGCGGCCAAGCCGTTCGAGACGCACCACAACGCCCTGGACATGGCCATGTTCCTGCGCATCGCCCCGGAGCTGTACCTCAAGCGCCTGGTGGTCGGTGGTTTCGAGAAGGTGTTCGAGATCAACCGCAACTTCCGTAACGAAGGCGTTTCGACCCGGCACAACCCCGAGTTCACCATGCTCGAGTTCTACCAGGCCTACGCCGACTACCGCGACAACATGGACCTGACCGAGGAGCTGTTCCGCGAACTGGCCCTGGCCGTGCTGGGCAGCACCGATGTGCCCTATGGCGACAAGGTGTTCCACTTCGGCGAGCCGTTCGTGCGTCTGTCGGTGTACGACTCGATCCTCAAGTACAACCCGGATATCACCGAGGCTGATCTCAACGACGTCGACAAGGCCCGTGCCATCGCCAAGAAGGCCGGCGCCAAGGTGCTCGGCCACGAAGGTCTGGGCAAGCTGCAGGTGATGATTTTCGAGGAACTGGTGGAGAGCAAGCTGGAGCAGCCGCACTTCATCACCGAGTATCCGTTCGAGGTCTCGCCGCTGGCCCGTCGCAACGACCAGAACCCCAACGTCACCGACCGCTTCGAGCTGTTCATCGGTGGCCGCGAGATCGCCAACGCCTACTCCGAGCTCAATGATGCCGAGGATCAGGCCGAGCGCTTCCTCGCCCAGGTGGCCGAGAAGGACGCCGGTGACGACGAGGCCATGCACTACGATGCCGACTTCGTCCGCGCACTGGAGTACGGCATGCCGCCCACCGCCGGTGAAGGCATCGGCATCGACCGCCTGGTTATGCTGCTGACCAACTCGCCGTCGATCCGCGACGTCATCCTGTTCCCGCATATGCGTCCGCAGGCCTGACGGCAATACGGAAAGCCGCCCTCGGGCGGCTTTTTGCTGTCTGTGACTCCCGCATTCGGGGTGATTTTTGCGGGTGGCGGGCTGGCAAGCGAAACGGAGCCTTTTGGTTGCCTGTCCAACCCATTACTCTCCTTGCCACAACCAGAGCGTAGAGGAACGATCCACCGTGAGCTCCGTACCTGCGTCCCCGAAAGCCTCCCATGCCGCCAATGCCGTTGCCGAAAGCGTTCAGTACCAGGGCCGCAAGGCCAGTCGTCAGGGCAGCGAGCAGCGCCGTCAGGCGATTCTCGATGCCGCCATGCGCATCGTCGTGCGTGAGGGCGTGCGCGCCGTGCGCCATCGTGCGGTAGCCGCCGAGGCGCAGGTGCCGCTGTCGGCCACGACCTACTACTTCAAGGATATCGATGACCTGATCACCGATACCTTCGCCCAGTTCGTCGAGCGTAGCGCCGCGCAGATGGCGGCGTTCTGGGCCAGCACCCAGGGGGCGCTGGAGGAGATGGTCGGGCGCCTGGATGGCAGCGAGCAGGCACGCCGGCAACTGGCCGAGGAGATCGCCGAGTTGGCGGTGCAGTATGTGCAGCGCCAGTTGCGCGAGCGCCGCGATCATCTGATCGCCGAACAGGCGTTCCAGCAGGAGGCGCTGCTCAATCCGCGTCTGCGTGAGCTGGTGCGGGCTCATCGGCAGATTCTGCAGCAGGGTGTGACGCACTTCTTCGAGGTGCTCGGCTCACGCCAGCCCGAGCAGGATGCCGTGCTGTTGACGGCCACCATCGTGCGGATGGAGTATCAGGGCCTGCTGGACGGCGTGGATCATCTGGACAGCCAGGGAATGCTGGCCATCCTTAAGCGTTACATGAATCTGGTTCTGGGGCTGTAAGCGTCGATCATCGGATCGAACGGCCTGCACAAGGAGAGCGTAATGAAAGCCTGGCGCGTACTGGTCGGCCTGTCCTTCCTGCTATTGAGTGGTTGCCTGGTCACCTTCAAGGATCCGATCCCGGCCAACGAGGCCGCGCCCATTCCGCTGCTGGGCGAGTGGACCCGGCAGGACGAGTGGGGCGATCAGCTCTATCTGGAGATCACCCGAGCCGGCTCCAACCTCTATGAAGCGCGTATCTACGAAGGCAGCCCGGATAATGCGAGCAGTCTCGAAGAGTTCGGCTTTACCGTCGCCCACCATGGCCGCCGCTGGTATCTCTCGGCCGGTCTGCCGAAGAGCCTGGGCGCCAACTTCGCCATCGCCGGCTTCGAATTGACCCGTGACAACGAGCTGGTGGTGTACAACCTCGACACCGAGCGCATCCTGCAGGACATGAACAAGGGCCTGCTGGAGGGGCAGACCGTGGCCATGCCCGAAGCTGATGGTGCACTGATCACCAGCCCGCTGGACAAGGTGTTCGCCTACCTCGACGACCCGGCCAACGCCGATCTGTTCGTTGAAGTCGCGCGTTACCAGCGAGTGGCCGAATAGGAATTGCAATGAACAGCCAGCAAAAACTGGACGACTATCAACTCTGCATTCGCGCGCTAAGCGACCGTATCGTCGAGGCGCAGACCCCCATCCGCGTGCTCGATGCGGTGAAGTGGGACGACGGCATCCGCGATGGCTTTCTCAAGGCCAAGGGCAAGCAGCCGCCGGCGGTGGACCGCGACTATTACCTGAGCCGGCCGCTGGCCTTCGATGCCGCGGCGAAGAAGCTGGAATTCCAGAACATCGAGCGCGACATCACCCGCCAGCTCGGCCAGTTCAACCCGGTCGGGCAGATCATGCGGCGCATGTGCAAGGAATACCGCATGGTCATCCGCATGCTCGAGGCACGCGGCACCGAGGATTTCGGCCTGATCAGTCAGGAGCTCTATGGCGCGGCGTCCGATGCCTTCCACGCCGGTGACCCGACCCTGGCCGATCTCGGCCTGATGCTTTCGGACTACCTCAACAACATCGCCGCGCGTGGCGATCTGGAAGACGAGGCCAAGACCCTCGGTGCCAGTGATGCGGTGAACATCCTGCAGCAACGTCTGGCCGGGGTGTTCGGCGACGACACCATTCGCGTATTCGAGTCCGACGGCATCCTTGCCGACGCGGCCGCTGGTGCCGATTACATCAAAATTCGCAGTGACGCGCGCTTCAACGAGCGCGACGTCAAGGCGCTGGAAGTGCATGAAGGCCTGGTGCATGTCGGCACCACGCTCAACGGCCTCAACCAGCCGATCTGCACCTTCCTGGCCAAGGGCCCGCCCTCGTCGACCGTGACCCAGGAAGGGCTGGCGATCCTCATGGAAGTGATTGCCTTCGCCTCCTACCCGACGCGCCTGCGCAAGCTGACCAACCGCACCCGCGCCATCCACATGGCCGAGGAGGGCGCGGATTTCCTCGAGGTGTTCGAGTTCTTCCGCGAGCAGGGCTATGGCCTGGAAGGCGGCTACAGCAATGCCAGCCGGGTGTTCCGCGGCTCCTTGCCGAACGGCCTGCCGTTCACCAAGGACCTGTCGTACCTGAAGGGTTTCATCCTGATCTACAACTACATCCAACTGGCGGTGCGCAAGGGCAAGCTGGAGCAGATTCCACTGCTGTTCTGCGGCAAGACCACCCTGGAAGACATGCGCACTCTGCGCAAGCTGGTGGACGAGGGCCTGGTGCTTCCGCCCAAATACCTGCCGCCGCAGTTCCAGGACATGAACGCGCTGTCGGCCTGGATGTGCTTCTCCAACTTCCTCAACCACCTGAGTCTGGATCGCATCGAGGCCGACTACGCCAATATTCTCTAGCGGCAGCAGGCGGCAAGGTGTAGCCCGGATGAAATCCGGGAATTGCGGAGAGCAGAACGTGGCAAGCCATCAACTCGAATACGAAATCCTCGGTGCATCGGCGCAATCTGTGGAAATCATCCTCGACCCCGGCGAGACGGTGATCGCCGAGGCCGGGGCGATGAACTACATGACCGACGGTGTGCGCTTCGAAACGCGCATGGGCGATGGTTCGTCCAGCGGCCTGCTGGGCAAGCTGTGGAGCGTCGGCAAGCGCATGCTCACCGGCGAGTCGCTGTTCATGACCCACTTCAGCAACGCCGGCAAGCGCCAGGCGCGGGTCGCCTTCGCCGCGCCTTATCCGGGTACGGTTGTGCCCATCGATCTGGCGAAAATCGGCGGCCGGTTGATCTGTCAGAAGGACGCCTTTCTCTGTGCCGCTCATGGCACCAGCATCGGCATCAGTTTCGCCAAGCGCCTGGGGGCCGGCTTTTTCGGCGGCGAGGGCTTCATCCTGCAGAAGCTCGAAGGCGATGGCCTGGCCTTCGTGCATGCCGGCGGCACGGTAATCCGCAAGGAGCTGAACAACGAAACCCTGCGCCTGGACACCGGCTGCCTGGTGGCTTTCAGCAGCGGCATCGATTACGACATCGCCCTGGCCGGCGGGCTGAAAAGCATGCTGTTCGGCGGCGAAGGGGTCCTGCTGACGACGCTAAAGGGCACCGGCACTGTATGGATCCAGAGCCTGCCGTTCTCGCGTCTGGCAGAACGCGTCTATGCAGCGACCGTACAGGCTCGCGAAGAAGTACGCGCCGGTGGCAAGTAGCCTGAGGGCGCTGGTGCTGATGCTGGCTAGCCTGTGGCTGGTCGGTTGCAGCGGCCTGCTGTTCTATCCCGAGCCGGGGCTGCCGATCACCCCCGAGCGTGCCGGCCTGGAGTACCGCGACATTGAACTGCGCGCCGCCGATGGCACCCGTCTGCACGCCTGGTGGTTGCCGGCCAAGGCTGGCGTCGCGGTCAAGGGCACGGTGCTTCACCTGCATGGCAATGGCGGCAACCTGGCCTGGCACCTGGGCGGCGTGCATTGGCTGCCGGAGCAGGGCTACCAGGTGCTGATGCTGGATTACCGCGGCTACGGTCTGTCCGAAGGCAAGCCACGTTTGCCCGAGGTCTATCAGGATATCGACGCGGCCTTCACCTGGCTCGATCAGGCGCCGCAGGTCAAGGGCAAGCCGCTGTTCCTGCTCGGGCAGAGTCTTGGCGGTGCCCTCGGCGTGCATTACCTGGCGCAGCATGCAGAGCGCCAGTCGACCTTGCAGGCCATCGCGCTCGATGGTGTGCCGGCAAGCTACCGCGATGTCGGCCGCTATGCCCTGAGCAAAAGCTGGCTGACCTGGCCGTTACAGGTGCCGCTGTCCTGGCTGGTGCCGGACGGCGACAGCGCAATTCACAGCATCGATCGAATCCAGGGCACGCCCTTGCTGATCTATCACAGTGTTGACGATACGATCGTGCCGCTTTCCAATGGCCAGCGTTTGTATCAAGCTGCGCACCCGCCACGCGCCTTTCAGGCGACCCGTGGCCCGCACGTGCAAACCTTTGCCGAGCCCGCCTGGCGTGAATCGCTGCTGGCGTTCCTCGCCGCGCCGCAGGCATACGTCGAACGGCTAGCAGGTCGTTGAAAAACGTAGGCGAGGCAGATTGGCCTAGGCAAAAACAGCCGAAAAAGCGCAGTTTACGTGTTGTAAATGAGCATTTTGAGGCTGTTTTTAACGACGGCCAGACAACGCAGGTAGTTTTTCAACAGTCTGCTGGGGCCGGCTACCGAATCCGCAACAGAGAGTCCGCAATGACCGAACGCAATCCCATCCCTATGATCCTCACGGGTGTCGCCAGCATCGTTGGCACCATCGGCGTGCTCTGGTACTACGGCTACGTGCATTTCGCCAAACCGGAAGATGCCCTGCTGCTGTCCGATTTCACCATGCTCAAGACCATCCCCGGCGAGGACTACAAGATTTCGCTCAAGCCGGCCAACCAGGTGGCGCAGTGCATCGACGGCGTGCTGGTACTGTTCGACCTGCAGCAGAAAGGTCTGACCGGCGTGCTGGTGGATAACAAGAAGCAGGCCGTGCGTTGCATGGGCCAAGAGACTCCGGCGCTGGAGCAGTAAGCTCAAGCGTTCAAAAAGAAACCCGCCATCACAGGCTGTGTGAAAACTACTGCGCTCGGCCATGCTGCGTTAAAAAACGGCTCAAAATGCTCATTTACAGCTCGTAAACTGCGCTTTTTCGCCGTTTTTTGCCTTGCCTGACCTTCGCTCGCTACGTTTCACGGTCTGATAGGCGGGTTTCTTCATTGCAGCGCTGCGATCAGGCGCCGGTGGAGGAGCGCGGAGCCACAGGCTGGTTGTCGTTGGAGATGGTCACCTCCACACGACGATTCTGCGCGCGACCGGAGTCGGTGGAGTTATCGGCAACCGGATACTCCTTGCCGTAGCCCTGGGCGACGATACGAGTCGGCTCCACACCGGCGCGAATCAACGCACGACGCACGGACTCGGCGCGGCGCTCGGACAGGCCCTGGTTGTAGCTGGCCGAGCCGACGCTGTCGGTATAGCCCTCGACGATCACCTGGCGTTCAGGGTTCTCCTGGAGGAAGCGCGCCAGCTGCGTGACGTTGGGCAGCGCGCTGCTCTTGAGTTCGGCCTTGTTGAAGTCGAACAGTACGTCGCCGAAGGTCACCAGGGTGCCGCGTTCGGTCTGCTTGGCGTTGAGGCTGTCCTGCAGTTTGCGGATCTGCGCATCACGCGCATCGAGCAGGGCCTGGGCGCGTTGCGCCGAGGTGTTCTTCAGCTCGGCTTCGGCAGTACGCAGGGCGATGGTCTGCTTGGCTACCTCGACACGCTTGTTGGTCAGGTAAGCCAGTTGGTCGACCTTCTTCTCGTCTTCCTTGTCCAGATAGGCCTTGTCGGCCTTGTCCAGCCACTCCTTGGCTTCCTTGGTTTCCAGCGCGGCGACCTTGCTCGCCTGCGGATCGCTCTGCAGCGAGGAATAGTTGCTACGCGCCGATTCCAGGTTGGCGTTGGGTTGGTGCGAGCAGGCGGCAAGGCCGACGCTCAGGGCCAGAAGGGCGGGGATCATGACGTGGTTACGCATGGCGTTCATCCTTTGATCTGTCAGCGAATGGGTGGGTGGCTTGCCGCTCACTGAGCGTTCCGCATGCCTTCCTCACGCAGTTCCTGAACACCCTGACGGGCGTCCTGCAGCGCTTGTTCGGCCTTGGCTGCCTGGGCCTTGCGCTCGGCGACTCGAGCATCCCATTCGGCCTGTTCGGCCAGGCGGCGGGCTTTCTCATAGTCTTCATCGCGCATGGCCAGCTCGGCTTCCTTGAGCTTGTCCTGCGCCGCTTTCATTTCCACGGCGGCGAACTCGGTGCCTCCGGCGCTGATCGCCGCGTTCACGGCTGACTGCGTCACGGCGTATTGCTCGGTAGGCGGGTTACCTGCGCAGCCAGCGAGCACCAGGCTGCTACCCAATACCAGGGCAGCCAGTTTGATGCCTTGCAGGCGGCTGCGCGGGGCTTTCTCGATACGGCTCTTCATGGCGGCTAACTCCATTTGAAACACTCCTATGAATGACGATATCCGTGACTACTGGCCCGCCATATCGCCCGTCTACCGAGGGCGTTGGCGATCGGTGTCGCCGCGGGGGCCTGAAGTTGGGACCTGAACATTTCTGGAATGGTTCAGAAAAAAAGACAGCTTGCTCACGGCTTTTGCGATGACCGGTCGGTCAGGTAAGCGCGTGGTGAAAGTCGCTGGCTATCGTTGGCGAGGGTCGGTGGAGATAGGGATTTACCCTGTTTTACGAGGTTTTATTCGGTGCGGGCATGCACCCGATGGGATCAGGTCAAGCGCATGCGTGTCGCTCGCACAGGCGAGCGAGGGCTGCCATAAGCGCCCGTATTGGGCGCAGATCAAGCGCAGCTGAACGATATATCGAACGGTTTTCGACTCTGCTGGTCTTAGTGGCTCTTGCCTTTGGCCGTATCGCTGAGTTCACGCAGGTACTTGCGCGACAGGGCCAGAAAACGTGGCGTCGGCCCTATGTCCTCATACAGAGGATCTCCCTGTTCATCCAGTGCCACCACCTTGTTGCCCTTTACATAGGGCAGGCTGGCCTCCAGCTCTTCCAGTGCCGCACCGATCAACTCGCCGAGCAGCTCTTCGCTGTGATGCTTGGGGTACATTTCTGTGAGCGCCGCCAGGCGAGCGGCCGACTCGACATCCAGGTGAATGTGATAGCGGGTTGGCGTCAGGTGACCCTTGGCATTCTGTTCCCAGTGTTTTGCCAGTTCGCGAATTCTCATGTCGTCGCTCCTTACGGGGGCGCAGGCGATGCCGGTCGGACCATCCGCTGCGCCTATCAACAGGCCTAAACCCAACACGCACCGCAGCCTGGGCACGCCTCGCACCCTTGTAAGAAGTTGGCGCGCTGGGCACTCTGTTGACAATGGTCAGGAGAAGGAGTGCGACATGGCGGAAATAGATGCACGCCTGCGTGAAGAGGTGCACCTGCTCGGCGAACTGCTCGGGCATACCATCTGCACCCAGTTGGGCGACGAGTTTCTCGACAAGATCGAGCGCATACGCAAGGCCGCCAAGGCCGGCCGCAGCGGCTCTGGTGCTGGCTCCGAGCAACTGAGCAGCACCCTGGGCGACCTCGGTGACGACGAATTGTTGCCCGTAGCCCGGGCGTTCAACCAGTTCCTCAACCTGGCCAATATCGCCGAGCAGCAGCATCGCGTGCGCCGCCGCCGTGCAGGCGAACCCGAGCCTTTCGAGCTGCGTGTGCTGGACGAGCTGCTCGAGCGGCTGCTCGCCGAGGGGCATGGCGGCGATGAGCTGGCGCGCCAGCTGGCACGTCTGGACATCGAGCTGGTGCTGACCGCACACCCCACCGAAGTGGCGCGGCGTACCCTGATCCAGAAATACGATGCCATCGCCGCGCAACTGACGGCGCTGGATCATAGCGACCTGTTGCCGGTCGAACGTGAGCGCATCGCCCAGCGCCTGCAACGGTTGATTGCCGAGGCCTGGCACACCGAGGAAATCCGCCGCAGCCGGCCCAGTCCGGTGGATGAGGCCAAGTGGGGCTTCGCCGTCATCGAACATTCGCTGTGGCAGGCGGTGCCGCAGTTCCTGCGGCGTGCCGATCAGAGCCTTGAGGCCGCCACCGGCTTGCGCCTGCCGCTGGAGGCCGCGCCGATTCGTTTCGCCTCGTGGATGGGTGGCGACCGTGACGGCAACCCCAATGTCACGGCCCGCGTCACTCGCGAGGTGCTGCTGCTGGCGCGCTGGATGGCGGCCGACCTTTATCTGCGCGATGTCGATGATCTCGCTGCCGAGCTATCGATGCAGCAGGCCAGTGATGAGCTGCGCGCGCAGGTGGGTGACAGCGCCGAGCCTTACCGCGCGTTGCTCAAGCAACTGCGTGAGCGCCTGCGGGAGACGCGCAGCTGGGCGCAGCAGGCGCTGACGGCCGATATCGCCGCCGGGCCTTCGGTGTTGCAGGACAACCGTGATCTGCTGGCGCCGCTGCAGCTGTGCTACCAATCGCTGCACCAGTGCGGCATGGGCGTCATAGCCGACGGTCCGTTACTCGACTGCCTGCGCCGTGCCGCGACCTTCGGCCTGTTCCTGGTACGCCTGGACGTACGGCAGGACTCCGCCCGGCATGCGGCGGCGATGTCGGAAATCACCGATTACCTCGGTCTCGGCCGCTACGCCGAATGGGATGAAGAGGCGCGCCTGAGTTTCCTCCAGCGTGAACTGGACAGCCGCCGGCCCTTGCTTCCAAGCGACTATCGTCCCTCGGCCGATACGGCCGAAGTGCTCGCCACCTGCCGTGAGGTGGCCGCTGCTCCTGCTGCCTCGCTGGGCTCCTACGTGATTTCCATGGCCGGCGCCGCTTCCGATGTGCTGGCGGTGCAACTGCTGCTCAAGGAGGCTGGGTTGCGCCGGCCGATGCGCGTGGTGCCACTGTTCGAAACCCTGGCCGACCTCGACCACGCCGGACCGGTGATGGATCGTCTGCTGGGTTTGCCCGGCTACCGCGCGCGCCTGCATGGCCCGCAGGAAGTGATGATCGGCTATTCCGATTCGGCCAAGGATGCCGGTACCACCGCCGCAGCCTGGGCACAGTACCGCGCGCAGGAGGAACTGGTGCGCCTGTGCCGCGAGCATCAGGTCGAGTTGCTCCTGTTCCACGGTCGCGGTGGCACCGTCGGGCGCGGTGGTGGCCCGGCTCACGCGGCCATCCTGTCGCAACCTCCTGGCTCGGTGGCGGGACGTTTCCGCACCACCGAACAGGGCGAGATGATCCGTTTCAAGTTCGGCCTGCCGGATATCGCCGAGCAGAATCTCAACCTGTATCTCGCGGCTGTGCTGGAAGCCACCTTGCTGCCGCCGCCGGCGCCGCAGCCGAGCTGGCGGGCGATGATGGATCGCCTCGCCGAGGTTGGGGTGAAGGCCTATCGCGGCGTGGTACGCGAGCATCCGCAGTTCGTCGAGTACTTCCGCCAGGCGACACCGGAACAGGAACTGGGCCGTCTGCCACTGGGCAGCCGTCCGGCCAAGCGCCGCGAAGGCGGTGTCGAGAGCCTGCGGGCGATTCCCTGGATCTTCGCCTGGACCCAGACACGCCTGATGCTGCCGGCCTGGCTCGGCTGGGAGCAGGCGCTGGGCCAGGCGCTGGCAGGTGGCGACGCCGAGCTGCTGAAGGACATGCGTGAGCACTGGCCGTTCTTCCGTACGCGCATCGACATGCTGGAGATGGTGCTGACCAAGGCCGATGCCAGTATCGCCGCGCTGTATGACGAGCGCCTGGTCGAGCCGGCGCTGCAGCCGCTGGGTGCGCAGTTACGCGACCTATTGTCGCAGGCCTGTGCTGCCGTGCTGGAACTGACCGCGCAGTCGCGCCTGCTTGCGCACAATCCGGAAACCCTGGAATCGATCAGCGTGCGCAATACCTATCTCGACCCATTGCACCTGCTGCAGGCCGAGCTGCTGGCGCGCTGCCGGCAACGCGAACAGGCGCCGGAGAGCCCTCTGGAGCAGGCGCTGCTGGTCAGCGTAGCGGGTATTGCAGCGGGCTTGCGCAACACTGGCTGAGGGCGGCAGGGCGCTGGCAGGCAGCTGCCTGAGCTGCGCCGCATAGCAGGTCCAGGCCGCCACGAGGAGGGTTTTTATCCGACTTTTGGCGGCTTGTGCGCCTGGGGTGCGCTGTGTATCTTGAGCAGCCTTTTGGCCGCTACGGCTGCCGCACTACATTCAAGAGATTGGCCCCACGAGGCGAGTCCGACCGATTACTAGATAACTCTTGAGGAGCACATCGATGCGCGTGATTCTGCTGGGGGCGCCCGGTGCCGGCAAAGGTACCCAGGCTCGCTACATCACCGAGAAATTCGGCATTCCGCAAATCTCCACCGGCGACATGCTGCGCGCAGCGGTCAAGGCTGGCACCGAGCTTGGCCTGAAGGCCAAGAGCGTGATGGACGCCGGCGGCCTGGTCTCCGACGACCTGATCATCAACCTGGTCAAGGAGCGCATCGCTCAGGACGATTGCGCCAACGGCTTTTTGTTCGATGGTTTCCCGCGCACCATCCCGCAAGCCGAAGCGCTGCGTGATGCAGGCGTAGCGTTGGATCATGTGGTGGAAATCGCCGTCGACGACGAGGAAATCGTCAAGCGTCTATCCGGCCGCCGTGTACATCCGGCTTCCGGCCGTGTTTACCACACCGAGTACAACCCGCCGAAGGTTGCCGGCAAGGACGACCTGACTGGCGAGGAACTGGTTCAGCGCGAAGACGACAAGGAAGAGACCGTGCGCCATCGCCTGTCCGTCTACCATTCGCAGACCAAGCCGCTGGTGGACTTCTACCAGAAGCTTTCCGCTGCCACCGGCACGCCGAAGTACAGCCACATTCCTGGCGTCGGCAGCGTCGAGGAAATCACCGCGAAGACCCTGGCCGCGCTGGACTGAGTCCGCACCGCCAGCCGTCATCGAAGCAAGGCCCCGAAAGGGGCCTTGGTCGTTTATGGAACATGGATACGTTCGGGTCGCTCTCAAGCATGGCTCCGAGTGACGGGTCGGCTAGTATCGAGGGTGCAAGCCTCCGGCCTGCGTCGGGGCGTGTCGATAACCTATAAGGAAGAGGGCATTAAATGACCGAGAAACGCATCTGGCTGGGCCTTGCGGTATCGTTGTTGATCACTCCGCTGGTATTTGCAGAGACCGCCGCACAGGGCAAGAGCGACTGTTCCGTCGCGCAATTCACCATGGGTTTGCGCTTTCAGCAGCAATCCGCGGAGGTCCAGGCGCTGCAGTTGCAGGCCTACAATATCGCCACGGAGAAGCTCGACAAGGCCGTAGCGGCGGCGAAGGATCCTTCCAAGCTGGCCATCGTCACCGACCTCGATGAGACCGTGATCGACAACAGCGCCCTGTTGGCACGCGACCTGGCCAACTGTCACCAATACGATGCCTGGGATACCTGGCTGCCGTGGGAGCGTGACGGCACGCCAGAGCTGATTCCCGGTGCGAAGAAATTCCTCGAGCATGCCGACAAGCTCGGCGTGACCATCCGCTACATCTCCGACCGGGCCGACGAGCAGAAGAAATACACCCTGGCCACCCTGACCAAGCTGGGGCTGCCGCAGGTATCGGAGGAGAGCGTGTTGCTGCTCGGCCCGCCGAAGGTCGAACGTCGCGCCATCGTCAGCGCTGATCATCAGATCATCATGCTGCTGGGCGATACGCTGCATGACTTCGATGCACGCTTTCGCAAGACGCCGCTCGACGCACAGCGCAAGACTGTCGCCGAAGAGGCCGACAAGTGGGGCGTCGAGTGGATCGTGTTCCCCAACGCCGGTTACGGCACCTGGTCCAAGGCGCCGCTCAAAGGCTGGGAGGCCGAGCCGGTAGTCGAACCCTGGTAAGGCTGCGCTGACCCCGTCGGTCGCTCGGTGCAGGCCGGGCGCCGTCATGGCGCTGGAAAAAATCCTGTCGAGCCGGTCTAATGCCGGCTCTTTTTCTTCAGCTGTCCGAATGCAATGACCACTCTCCTGGCCCTGGATACCGCCACCGAAGCCTGCTCCGTCGCGCTGCTGCATGACGGTCGTGTGCTCAGCCACTATGAAGTCGCCCCGCGTCTGCATGCGCAGCGCCTGTTGCCGATGATCCAGCAACTGCTGGGCGACGCCGGCATCGCGGCTTCGGCGCTGGATGCCATCGCCTTCGGCCGTGGCCCCGGAGCCTTCACCGGTGTACGCATTGCCATCGGCGTGGTGCAGGGCCTGGCTTTCGCGCTGGATCGTCCGGTGCTGCCGGTCTCCAACCTGGCTGTGCTGGCCCAGCGTGCGCTGCGTGAGCAGGGCGCCACTCAGGTCGCCGCAGCGATCGATGCGCGCATGGATGAAGTCTACTGGGGCTGCTATCACGCCGAGGCGGGCGAAATGCGTCTGCTCGGTCAGGAAGCGGTGCTGCCACCCGAGCAGGCCGAAGCGCCGCGTGGCAGCGGTGGTGAATGGTTCGGTGCAGGTACGGGCTGGGGCACCTTTGCCACACGCATTGCCCTCAAGCCCGCGAGCATGGACGGCAGCATGCTGCCGCACGCCGAAGACCTGCTGAGCCTGGCTCGTTTTGCCTGGGCGCGCGGTGAGGCTTTGCCAGCCGATCAGGCGCAGCCGGTGTACCTGCGTGACCAGGTCGCCACGCCGAAAGCTGCGCCGGTATGACAGCTGGTCGGATGTTTGACGTCAAGAACCCCTTGGCATTTGCCAAGTGCGGTGCCCGCCGCTACATTGCCAGCACTGCCCATCGTCCAGCCGAGTCCACCGAGCAATCCTGAATGCGGATCGACGGTTACCTACCTTCCTACTCGCCAGATCGCGGCCCCCGCTCGGGGACTGCGGTCACGCCCTATCGTGAGGCGCAGCGGGAGATCGAGGCGCAGCGTGAGCAGCCGGCTGCTCCGGCCAGCAGCCAGGGGCTCGAGCAGACCCCGCAGATTCGCCGTGTACAGGCCAGCAGCAGTAACGCCGACAGTCTGCCGACTCGATCGCAGGATCTGGGTTATCAACAGCCCGCGCTGAGCAACCGTGCCGCTCAGGCGCTGGCCAGCTACAGCACCACCGCCGCATACGCCAACGACTACGACGCGCAGGAAGTGCTCGGCCTCGACCTTTACGCGTAACCCCGTTTCATGGCGTGGTTCACGCCCCTCAGCCAGGTCCGCTACATAGATCGATGAGTGTTGCGCTTCCCTATTTTCTTGGTTGTCCATCCTGGAGCGAAGCCGCCTGGCGTGCGACGCTCTATCCGCAGGACACGCGCCCCACGGATTTTCTCGGTCGCTATACCGAGGTGTTCAATGCGGTAGAGGGCAACACCACGTTCTACGCCAGGCCCAACGAGCAAACGGTGGCTCGCTGGGCGTTGGCGATGCCGGCGCACTTTCGTTTCTGCGCCAAGTTGCCCCGCGATATCAGCCATAGTGAGGATCTTTGCCAGCAGCTCGACGAGGTCGCGCATTTCCGCCAGCTGCTGGCGCCGCTTGGCGCTCGGGTTGCGCCTTACTGGCTGCAACTGCCGGCAGCCTTCGGTCCATCACGGTTGGCCGAGCTGGCTGCATTCATCGAGCAGTGGGGCGACTGGCCGCTGGCCATCGAGGTGCGGCACCCGGACTTCTTCGCCAAGGGCGATGCCGAGCGCGTGCTCAATCGCCTGCTGCACGAGCGTGGTATCGAGCGCATCTGCCTGGACTCGCGTGCACTGTTCAGTTGCGACTCGCAGGACCCGGCCGTGCTCCATGCGCAGGCCAAGAAACCGCGCCTGCCGACTCGGCCCACCGCGTTCAGCCAGAGCCCACAGCTGCGTTTCATCGGCCATCCCGAACTGCTGGTCAACGATCCCTTCATGCAGCCCTGGCTGGACAAGGTCGCCGGCTGGATCGAGCAGGGGCTCGCTCCCTACGTCTTTGCGCATACTTCCGATAATCGCCTGGCGCCCGAGCTGGCGCGGCGTTTTCACCAGCAGCTGATGCAGCGCCTGCCGGGCCTGCCCGAGTTGCCGGTGTTGCAGACGGAGCCGGAACTGGAGCAGCTCGGTCTGCTCTGATTGAGAATGGATATGCTGATACGGATAATCGGCCGTTTGCTGTTTCTCTCTCTGCTGCTGGGCGCAGCGCTGCTGGTAGCGCTGTGGCGTGGCTGGGTCGAGGTGGCGCCGCGCTTCAACCCCTGGGCGCCGCTGGACGTGCGAGAAACGCCGAACCTGCTGACCCCATTCAAACTCTGGCGCCTGAGCGGGGATCGTGAGCTGTGCGACTTGGCTCTGGCTACGTCCGATCTGCGTTTTACGCGCCTTCCCGGCAGCACGCCGCATCCCGGCTGCCCGATCGAAAATGCCGTGCGCATCCAGGGCGCCAACGTCGGCCTGAGCAGCAGCTTCATGGCCACCTGTCCGTTGGCGGTGAGCTTCGCCCTGTTCGAACGCCACGGTCTGCAACCCGCTGCGCAGGCGGTGTTCGGTCAGGCGGTGACCCGTATCGAGCACGTCGGCAGTTTCGCCTGCCGCAGCATTGCCGGCAGCCAGCGGCCCAGCCAGCATTCCTATGCCAACGCGCTGGACATGGTCGGCTTTCGCCTGCGCGACGGCCGGCGCATCAGCGTGCTTCACGACTGGCCAGGGGAGGGCGACAAGGCGCGCTTTCTACGTCTGGTGCAGGAGGCGGCCTGCGACAGCTTCAACGTCACCCTGGGGCCGGAATACAACGCCGCCCATCGTGATCATTTTCACGTGGACATGGGCATGTGGCGGATGTGTCGCTGAGACGCTTGCGATCCCTAGGGCGGGTGCAACCCGCCATAGCGGCAATGGCGGGTTGCACCCGCCCTACGGCAACGAAAAAGCTTTCGCCATCCCTAGCGCTTGGCCAACAACAAATCGGCGGCCTGTCCGCTACGCCCATCGGTGAATTCGAAACGGCCCAATTGCGCAATCTGATCGTAAGCGCCCAGGGCGATGCTGACGTCGTGGGCGCGCAGATCGATGGCGCTGACGCCGGCGGCGCTCAGCGGTTGTAGCTGCTGGCGCCCCGACTCGTCGAAACGCAGCAGGCGCAGCTTGTCGAACACGGCATCGGCGGCATCGATACGGCCGTCACCGTTGTCGTCGAAGCGTGCCAGTTCGGCGAAGCCATTGGCGGCACCGTGCTGATCGCCGAACAGCTCGCGGCCATCGTCGATACGCCCATTGCCGTTGCGATCCAGTGCCAGGAGGGCGTCGTCGCCAGTGGGCACGCTGATCGAGTCCAGGCGCCCGTCGGCATCCAGATCGAAGCGCACCGGCCGGCTCAGGCCGCTGGTGGAAAAGCCGTTGCCAGCCAAGTCCAGCACCAGTGGATCGACCTGTTGCGGCGACTGCCCAGTGCTGACATTCAGCTCCAGACCGCGCTGCTCGATCACCGCCTGGCTGACGGTCGCTGCGCTGTCGGAGATGGGCAGTGGTTCTGCTGTTTGCCTTAGCTCGCGGACAATCTCGCCAGGCTTTTGCTCGTTTTCGATACCCAGAGTACGGCGCAGAATCTGATAGTTGATCGATTCATTCGCTGCATTATCGAGCTCCTCGTTCAGTGAGCGAGGGCTGGCAGGGCTGCTGCTGGGGCGCGGAGCGGATAGAGCGTCGAACATGTTCACACTCGATGCGGCTGTCGGCGGCCGGGTCTGGCAGAATGCCGCTTCTTCGATATCGGCCGCGCGGTCGATGCTTTGAGTGATTTTTGAGCAGAACGAGCCAATGACCGACGAGTGGCACAACGCCAGCATCCGTATCCAAGCCCTTCATCCTCAGTACGCCGAAGCGGCCGCCCAATGGGCGTCACGCCTGGGCCTGGCGCTCGAGGGGGAAACCGAGTTCGCCTTGCAGCTGGGCGATGACGGGCTGCAATTGGTCGAGTTGGGCGACAAGGCCCCGGGCCCGGTGCGGGTGGATTTCGTCGAGGGTGCGGCGGCCCATCGGCGTCAGTTCGGCGGCGGCAGCGGGCAGATGATCGCCAAGGCCGTAGGGGTGCAGTCGGGCATTCGCCCGCGCATTCTCGATGCCACGGCCGGGCTGGGGCGCGATGCCTTCGTGCTGGCCAGTCTGGGCTGCGACATGACTTTGATCGAGCGCCAACCGCTGGTCGCGGCGCTCTTGGAGGATGGCTTGCAACGTGCAGCGCGCGATCTCGACGTGGCGCCCATCGTCGCCCGCATGCGCCTGCTCACTGGCAACGCCATCGAGCTGATGCGCGCCTGGCAGGGCGAGGCGCCGCAGGTGATCTACCTCGACCCGATGTTCCCGCATCGTGACAAGAGCGCGCTGGTGAAGAAGGAGATGCGTCTGTTCCGCCCTTTCGTCGGCGACGATCTCGACGCGCCGGCGTTACTCGAGGCAGCGTTGGCGCTGGCCACCCATCGGGTGGTGGTCAAACGTCCGCGCAAGGCGCCGGCCATCGAAGGTAGCAAGCCGGGTTATGTGCTGGAGGGCAAATCCAGCCGTTACGACATCTATCCGAAGAAGAAGCTGGAAGCCGGCGCGTAGGGCGCGCCGTCAGCGTTCAGGACCGATAGGCGCGCAGAAACAGCTGCACCGAGTCCTGCACATGACGTTCTGCCGCCTCACCCCTCAGTGGCTCACCGCAGCCGATCAGCAAGCGGAAATGCGCGCCGCCCTTGAGCAGGCTGAAAAAATGATCGGCGGCCAGCTGCGGATTGTCCAGGCTCAGCAGGCCGCGCTGAGCCGCCTTGTGCAGTAGCACTTCCATCTCTTCCTGCACCCGTTTCGGGCCAGCCTCGTAGAACATCTGCGACAGCTTGGAGCCCTGGCTGGCCAGATTGATCATCATCCGGTGCATCTCCACCGATTCGCGGCTGTTGACCAGCGCCAGAAAGCCGCGGGCTATTCCCAGTAGCTGACTTTCCAAAGGCACGTCATCTGGTAGCTCGAACAGCAGCTCCGGCAGTTGCTCCTCGCACTTGGCCTTGATCGCCGCGGAGAACAGCGTCTCCTTGTCGGTGAAGTGGCTGTACACAGTGAGCTTGGAAACTCCGGCCTCCGCGGCAATGGCGTCCATGCTGCTGCCGTCGTAACCGTTACGCAGGAACAGGCTCTTGGCCGCCTCGAGAATGGCGAGGCGTTTGGCGGGATCCTTCGGCCGGCCGGGGCCGGTAGGTTGTAACAATTTCTTGGGCATTGGCGAATTTTAATACTGGACTGGCGAGTTTGCTATTTTTACTATACCCGGCAGTACAAATATTCCAAAGGGCAATTCCGCAAGCGCCGACGGTTGTCGCGTCGCCCGCTGCCGGCGCCAGCCCCAAACCTTCTCCGAAAGGTCTTACACATGTCCCGCCACGCTCTTCCTCTGGTCGCTTCTCTGGGTCTGGTCTTCGTGTTGTCTGCCTGTGGCAATGGTGAGCAGGCCGAACAGCCGGTTCGCCCGGCCATGGTGGTGCAGCCACAGCCGGCCACCGCTCTGGTCGACAGCTATCCCGGGGAGGTGCGCGCGCGCTACGAGCCGGAACTGGCCTTCCGCATCGGCGGCAAGGTGAGCAAGCGCATGGTGGATGTCGGTGATCGGGTCAAGAAGGACCAGGCGCTGGCCGAGCTGGACCCACAGGACGTACGTCTGCAGCTGGAAGCCACCCGCGCGCAGATGGCAGCGGCAGAGGCTAACCTGCAGACCGTGCGTGCCGAGCGTGAGCGCTACAAGGCGCTGCTGGGGCGCAATCTGGTCAGCCGCTCGCAGTTCGACAACGTCGAGAATCAGTACCGCGCTGGCGAAGCCCGACTGAAACAGGTCAAGGCCGAGTACGACGTGGCCCGTAATCAGGCCGACTATGCCGTACTGCGCGCCTCACAGGACGGGGTGATCGCCCGCCGTGCAGTCGAGGTCGGGCAGGTGGTAGCGGCGGGTCAGACAGTCTTTACCCTGGCCGCCGATGGCGAGCGCGAGGTGTCCATCAGCCTGCCGGAGCAGAGCTTCGGTCGTTTTCAGATCGGTCAGGCCGTCGAGGTGGAACTCTGGTCGCAGCCCGACCAGCGTTTCCCCGGGCGCATTCGCGAAATGGCGCCGGCGGCCGATCCGCAGTCGCGTACCTTCGCCGCTCGTGTCGCTTTCAGTGAAGGCAAGGTGCCGGCCGAACTGGGCCAGAGCGCCCGCGTATTCATCGCCAGCAATGGCGAGGTGCCGCTGGCCGTGCCGCTGTCGGCACTGAGCGCCGAGCAGGGCCAGTCCTTCGTCTGGGTCATCGACCCCAGCGAGCACACCGTGCAGCGTCGGCCGGTCCGTGTGGGCGCCTACGGTGACGACAGCGTGCCGGTGCTGGAAGGGCTTTCCGCTTCCGACTGGGTGGTGGCAGCTGGCGTCCAGATGCTGCGTGAGGGCCAGAAGGTGCGCCCTGTGGATCGCGACAATCGCAATGTCGAACTGGCCGCCAAGGAGTAAGCCGGCATGAGCTTCAACCTGTCTGCCTGGGCGCTGCGCCATCGTGAGATCGTTCTCTACATCATGCTGCTGTTCGCCGTGGTGGGGGCGCTGTCCTACACCAAGCTGGGGCAGAGCGAAGACCCACCCTTCACCTTCAAGGCCATGGTGATTCGCACCAACTGGCCGGGTGCCAGCGCCGAAGAGGTCTCGCGCCAGGTCACCGAGCGCATCGAGAAGAAGCTGATGGAGACCGGCGAGTACGACCGCATCACCAGCTTCTCCCGCCCGGGTGAGTCGCAGGTCACCTTCATGGCGCGCGACTCCATGCGCAGCTCGCAGATTCCCGAGCTGTGGTACCAGGTACGCAAGAAGATCAGCGACATCCGCCACACGCTGCCGCCCGGCATCCAGGGGCCGTTCTTCAACGATGAGTTCGGCACCACCTTCGGCAACATCTATGCGCTGACCGGCAACGGTTTCGACTACGCGGTGCTCAAGGACTATGCCGACCGCCTGCAGCTGCAACTGCAGCGGGTCAAGGACGTCGGCAAGGTCGAGCTGGTGGGCCTGCAGGACGAGAAGATCTGGATCGAACTGTCCAACACCAAGCTGGCGACCCTGGGCCTGCCTTTGTCTGCCGTGCAGCAGGCGCTGGAGGCGCAGAATGCGGTGGCGGCGGCCGGCTTCTTCGAGACGTCCAGCGAGCGTATCCAGCTACGGGTGACCGGGCGCTTCGAGTCGGTGGAGGAGATTCGCAATTTCCCCATTCGCGTCGGTGATCGCACCTTCCGCATTGCCGATGTCGCCGAGGTCAAGCGGGGGTTCAACGATCCACCTGCACCGCGCATGCGCTTCATGGGTGAGGATGCCATCGGTATTGCCGTGTCGATGAAGGACGGCGGCGACATCCTGGTGCTGGGCAAGGCGCTGGAGGGCGAGTTCGCGCGCCTGCAGCAGACCCTGCCGCTGGGCATGGAACTGCGCAAGGTGTCGGATCAGCCGGCGGCGGTGAAGGCCGGTGTGGGTGAGTTCGTCAAGGTGCTGGTCGAGGCGCTGGTGATCGTGCTCGCGGTCAGCTTCTTCTCCCTAGGTCTGCGCACGGGCCTGGTGGTGGCCCTGGTGATCCCGTTGGTGCTGGCGATGACCTTCGCCGCCATGTACTACCTGGGGATAGGCCTGCACAAGATCTCTCTCGGCGCGCTGGTACTCGGCCTCGGTCTGCTGGTGGACGACGCGATCATCGCGGTGGAGATGATGGCGATCAAGATGGAGCAGGGCTATGACCGCCTCAAGGCGGCCAGCTTCGCCTGGACCAGCACCGCGTTCCCCATGCTCACCGGCACCCTGATCACCGCCGCAGGCTTTCTGCCCATCGCCACCGCGCAGTCCGGCACCGGCGAGTACACCCGTTCGATCTTCCAGGTGGTGGCCATCTCGCTGATCGCATCGTGGATCGCCGCGGTGATGTTCGTGCCCTATCTGGGCGACAAGCTGCTGCCGGATCTGGCCAAGCTGCACGCGGCGAAACACGGTGGCAGCGATGCGGGGCATGATCCCTACTCGACCCCGTTCTATCGCCGCGTACGCGCCACGGTGCAGTGGTGTGTGCGCCATCGCGGCATCGTCATCCTGCTGACCATCGGCTTGTTCGTCGGCTCGGTATTGCTGTTTCGCTTCGTGCCGCAACAGTTCTTCCCGGCCTCCGGTCGCCTGGAGCTGATGGTCGATATCAAGCTGGAAGAGGGCGCCTCGCTAAGCGCCACCGAGGCCGAGGTGCGTCGCCTGGAGCAACTGCTCAAGGAGCAGCCAGGCATCGATAACTACGTGGCTTACGTCGGCACCGGCTCACCGCGTTTCTATCTGCCGCTGGATCAACAGTTGCCGGCGGCGAGCTTCGCCCAGTTCGTCGTGCTGGCGTCGAGCATCGAGGAGCGCGAGCGCCTGCGTACCTGGCTGATCCAGACCATGAACGACGAGTTCCCAGCGCTGCGCAGCCGCGTCAGCCGCCTGGAGAACGGCCCACCCGTAGGCTATCCGATCCAGTTCCGCGTCAGCGGCGAGCATATCGACGAGGTGCGCGCCCTGGCTCGACAGGTAGCGGACAAGGTGCGCGAGAACCCGCATGTGGTGAACGTGCATCTGGACTGGGAGGAGCCGAGCAAGGTGGTGATCCTCAACATCGATCAGGATCGCGCGCGCGCCCTGGGGGTCAACACCGCTGAATTGTCGCGCTTCTTGCAGGGCTCGCTATCGGGCACCAGCGTCAGCCAGTACCGCGAAGGTAATGAGCTGATCGAGATACTCCAGCGTGGCACGCCGCAGGAGCGCAAGGCGCTGAGCCTGCTGCCGAGCCTGGCGGTGCCGACCGACAGCGGCCGTAGCGTGGCCCTGTCGCAGGTGGCGACGCTGGAATATGGCTTCGAGGAAGGCATCATCTGGCACCGTAACCGCCTGCCCAACGTCACCGTGCGGGCCGATGTCTACGGCAAGGAGCAGCCGGCCAGCCTGACCAAGCAGATCCTGCCGACGCTGGAGCCGATCCGTGCCGAGCTGCCGGATGGTTACCTGCTGGAGGTGGGCGGTACGGTCGAGGACTCGCAGCGCGGGCAGAAATCGGTCAACGCCGGTATCCCGCTATTCATCGTCGTGGTGCTGACGCTGCTGATGCTGCAGCTCAAGAGCTTCTCGCGTTCGGCCATGGTATTTCTCACCGCACCGCTGGGGTTGATCGGCGTGACGCTGTTCCTGCTGATCTTCCGTCAGCCGTTCGGTTTTGTCGCCATGCTCGGCACCATTGCCCTGGCCGGGATGATCATGCGCAACTCGGTGATTCTGGTTGACCAGATCGAGCAGGACATCAGCCACGGCCTCGATCGCTGGCACGCCATCATCGAGGCCACGGTGCGGCGCTTTCGCCCCATCGTGCTGACCGCGCTGGCGGCCGTGCTGGCGATGATTCCGCTGTCACGCAGCGTGTTCTTCGGGCCGATGGCCGTGGCCATCATGGGTGGCCTGGTGGTCGCCACGGCACTGACCCTGTTGTTCCTGCCGGCGCTCTATGCGGCCTGGTTCCGGGTCAAGGAGAGCGAAGCGCGTTGAGTCGTGGGAGGCGCTTCAGCGGCGACTCGCTATCGCGGCTGAAGCCCCTCCCACTATGTTCGTGGTGGCAATAAAAAACGGGAGCCATTGGCTCCCGTTCTTTTATGTCGCGGATAGGAGTTATTCGTCCATCTGCGATTGCAGGTAATTCTGCAGGCCGACGGCGTCGATCAGGCTCAGCTGGGTTTCCAGCCAGTCGATGTGATCTTCCTCGGAGCAGAGAATCTCCTCGAGCAGTTCGCGGCTGGCGTAGTCGCCGATGCTTTCGCAGTAGGCGATGGCCGCCTTGAGGTCGGCATGTGCCTTGTGCTCGATCTTGAGGTCGCACTCGAGCATTTCCTTGGTGTTTTCACCGATCAGGATCTTGCCCAGGTCCTGCAGATTGGGAATGCCTTCGAGGAAGAGGATGCGCTTGATCAGCTTGTCGGCGTGCTTCATCTCGTCGATGGACTCGTGGTACTCATGCTCGCCGAGTTTTTTCAGGCCCCAGTCTTCATACATGCGCGCATGCAGGAAGTACTGGTTGATGGCGACCAGTTCGTTACCAAGAATCTTGTTCAGGTGTTGAATGACCTTCTTGTCGCCCTTCATGACCGCTCCTGCAGTTTCAATGACAGTGATAGCCTTGAATTTTCGGCCTCGTTCTTCTTTATGTCAAACCTAAGTGTTTGAAACATAAGTAAAAATAAAACCGAATAAGAATGTTTTTATTCCGCATTATGGCGCCAAGTTATTGAATTGACGCAATAAATAAGTTGCTGAAAGTTCAGGCATGACGCCATCGGGCAACTAGCGTCGGTATTTTATTTTTTCGCGCCCATAAAAAAGCCCCGCAAAGCGGGGCATGGGGCACGCAGAATTCAGGCGGCGTGAGCCGAATGCGGGTCGCGGCTATTCAGGTAGTCCTGCAGGCGTGTCTGCTGCGCCGGGGTGATGAACAGGCCCAGTTTGCTGCGCCGCCAGAGGATGTCGGCGCTGCTGCGCGCCCACTCTTCGCGGCGCAGGTAGTCCACTTCGCGGGTGTAGAGCCCGGCACCCAGGTGTTCGCCAAGGTCGGTGAGGTTGTGCACGCCGTCGAGCAGTCGCCAGGTGCGGCTGCCATAGCTGGTGGCCCAGCGTCTGGCCAGGCTGCTGGGCAACCAGCCGTGGCGTTCACAGAGTGCTTCGACCAGGGCGCTCTGGCTTTGCAGATCTTCGCCGCCGGGCAACGGGGCACTGGCTGTCCAGCTCGGGCCCAGTTTCGTGAAGTGCGGCGCCAGTTGTTGCATGGCGGACTCGGCCAGCTTGCGGTAGGTGGTCAGCTTGCCGCCGAATACTGACAGCAACGGCGCTTCGCCCGGCGCACCGGAGAGCGACAGGGTGTAGTCACGGGTAATGGCCGACGGCTCATCGGATTCGTCGTCGCACAACGGGCGCACGCCGGAGAAGCTGTGCAGCACGTCGGCCCGGCCAAGCTGCTGCTTGAAGTGGTCATTGACCACCTTGAGCAGGTAATCGGTTTCTTCGGCGGTGATCGCCACCTGGGCAGGGTCACCCTGATATTCGCGGTCGGTGGTGCCGATCAGGGTGAAGCGCTCCAGATAGGGAATGGCGAAGACGATGCGGCGGTCTTCGTTCTGCAGGATGTAGGCCTGTTCACCCTCGTACAGGCGCGGTACGACGATATGGCTGCCCTGAATCAGGCGGATGCCATAGGGCGACTGCTGCTTGAGGTCTTCACGAATGAAGCGCGCGACCCAGGGACCGGCTGCGTTGACCAGCGCGCGGGCGCGAATCGACAGCAGGCTGCCGTCGCTGCGCTCCAGGTGGATATGCCACAGTCCCTTGCTGCGTCGGGCGCTGACGCAGCGCGTACGCGGGTGAATGTGCGCGCCTCTCTCCCGTGCGGCCATGGCGTTGAGTACCACCAGACGGGCGTCGTCTACCCAGCAATCGGAGTATTCGAAGCCTCGGCTGATTTCTGCCTTAAGCGGGCTGCCAGCTCCGAAGCGCAGGCCGCGCGATGCAGGTAGGCGCTCACGCTTGCCCAGGTGGTCGTAGAGAAACAGGCCGGCGCGGATCATCCAGGCCGGACGCAGGTGCGGGCGGTGCGGCAGAACGAAGCGCATCGGTTTGACGATGTGCGGCGCCTTGGCCAGCAGCACCTCGCGCTCGGCCAGGGCTTCGCGCACCAGACGGAACTCGTGGTGCTCCAGATAGCGCAGGCCGCCGTGGATCAGCTTGCTGCTGGCAGAGGAGGTGTGGCTGGCAAGGTCGTCCTTTTCGCAAAGGAACACGGACAGGCCGCGACCGGCTGCATCGGCTGCGATGCCCACGCCATTGATACCGCCGCCAACGACGGCGAGGTCATAGACTTCCGCAACGGGGCTGGTGAATGGATCATGGGGCATAGGGCACGCTCGGCTATTGGATTCGAATGCGTTTATGTTCACTTTCGAAAACATGCTAGTCGAATATGCGCACGTTCGCTACCCCGGCGCGCGATTGCGCGCCGAGTGGTCGTGAAAGGCGGTTGAGCGTCGTTTGCGGGGCCGTTGTAGGGCGGGTGTACCTGCCACCGCGCTGATCAGACCAGGTCGAGCTGGACCTTGTGGCTATGCAGCAGGCGGGCGAAGGCAGCCGAGGGCGCGCTGTCGGTGAAGATGCGATCGACCAGTTCGATGGAGCCCAGACGAACCACGGCGTTACGGCCGAACTTGCTGGAGTCGGCGGCGAGGAAAACCTGTCGCGCGTTGTCGATGATGGCCTGGGAAACGCGCACTTCCTGATAGTCGAAATCGAGCAGGCTGCCATCTTCGTCGATGCCGCTGATGCCGACGATGGCGTAGTCGACCTTGAACTGCTGGATGAAATCCACCGCCGCCTGGCCGACGATGCCGCCATCGCTGCGCACCGTACCGCCAGCTACCAGCACTTCGAAGTCGGCCTTGGCGCTGAGCTGGGCGGCCACGTGCAGGTTGTTGGTGATGATCTTCAGGCCCTTGTGGTTCTGCAGCTCGCGGGCGATGGCCTCGGTGGTAGTGCCGATATTGATGAACAGCGAGGCGTGATCGGGAATCTGCGCCGCCACGGCTTCGGCAATGCGCTGCTTCTCCTCGCGCATCTGCCCGGCGCGCATGCCGTAGGCGGTGTTCTGGATGCTCGAGGCTTCGCAGGCGGCGCCGCCATGGGTGCGACGCAACAGGCCGTGCTCGGCCAGCTGGTTGATGTCGCGGCGGATGGTCTGCGGGGTCACGGCGAACGCCTGGGCCAGTTCGTCGATGCTGACGTAGCCGCGTTCACGGGCGAGATTGAGGATGTCGTGCTGGCGGGGAGCGAGATTCATGAGCGCTTCCTGTGATGGTCACCCATTATAGGCTGTAGATGCGGAGGATTTCGGCCTGTTAATGTAGGGCATCTTTCCTAGTGTTTTCACATTCGAACATGACGCCTGCAATCGATCTGTTGAAGAAGGCCAAGGCCGAACACCGCGTACACAGTTATCAGCACGACCCCAAGGCGCCGTCCTACGGGCTGGAGGCGGCGGAGAAACTGGGCCTGGCGCCCGAGCGCGTGTTCAAGACACTGCTCGCCGCCACCGAGAAGGGTGAGCTGCTGGTGGCCGTGGTGCCGGTGGCGGGCAGCCTCGATCTCAAGGCGCTGGCGGCGGCTGCCGGAGCGAAAAAGGCCGATATGGCCGACCCGACGGCAGCGCAGCGTGCCACCGGCTATCTGGTCGGCGGCATCAGCCCGCTCGGGCAGAAGAAGCGTCTGCGCACCTTCATCGACGAGTCGGCGCGCCTGCATTCGACCATTCATGTCAGCGGCGGCCGGCGCGGGCTGGAACTGGAGCTCTCGGCCGATACCCTGGCGCTGCATACTCAGGGACACTTCGCCGCTATCGGCAAAGCCTGAGCCGCGCAGTAAGCTGCGAGCAAAAGAAGTCAACTCGCGGTCAACAGCAGCGTAAATCGCTAATAACAACAAGGAATCTTGCATGACCCAATACCTGCTAGCCATCGATCAGGGCACCACCAGTTCCCGCGCCATCATCTTCAGTGCTCAGGGCTTGCCGGTCGCGCGTGCTCAGCAGGAGTTCAAGCAGTACTTCCCGCAGGACGGCTGGGTCGAGCACGACGGCCAGGAAATCTGGCTGTCCACGCTCAAGGTCTGCCGCGATGCCATCGCCAACAGCGGTCTGCAGCCCGAGGCGATCGCCGCCATCGGCATCACCAACCAGCGTGAAACCACCCTGGTCTGGGATGCTGCGACCGGCACGCCGATCCATCCGGCCATCGTCTGGCAGGATCGTCGCACCGCCGATTACTGCGCTGGACTCAAGGAGCAAGGCCACGAAGCGATGGTCTCGGCCAGGACCGGCCTGCTGATCGACCCGTATTTCTCCGCCACCAAGCTGCGCTGGATCCTGCAGAACGTGCCGGGCGCACAGGAGCGGGCGGAGCGCGGCGAGCTGCGTTTCGGTACGGTCGACAGCTTCCTGCTGTGGCGTCTGACCGATGGCAAGGTGCACCGCACCGATGCCAGCAATGCCTCGCGCACACTGATGTTCAATATCCACACCCAGCAGTGGGACGAAGAGCTGCTTAAGCTGTTCGGCATCCCCGCCAGCCTGCTGCCGGAAGTGCTCGACTGCGCTGCCGAGTTCGGCCATACCGAAACCGAGCTGCTCGGCGCCAGCATCCCGGTGCTGGGCATGGCCGGCGACCAGCAGGCAGCCTTGATCGGTCAGGCCTGCTTCGAGCCGGGTATGGTCAAGAGCACCTATGGCACCGGCTGCTTCATGATCCAGAACACCGGCGAGCAGCCGGTGAGTTCGAAGAACCGTTTGCTGACCACGGTGGGCTATCGCCTCGATGGCAAGGTCACCTATGCGGTGGAGGGCAGCATCTTCGTTGCCGGCGCGGCGGTGCAGTGGCTGCGCGACGGCATCAAGCTGATCAGCCATGCGCGCGAAAGCGAGGCCCTGGCCGAAGCGACGGGAGAGGCCTGCGGGGTGTTTCTGGTGCCGGCCTTCACCGGTCTGGGCGCGCCTTACTGGGACCCGAAGGCGCGTGGTGCCATCTTCGGCCTGACCCGTGACACCGGGATCAAGGAGATCGTCACCGCCGGCCTGCAGTCGGTGTGCTACCAGACCCGCGACCTGCTCGAAGCCATGCGTCAGGACGGGGCGGCGGCGCCCAGTGCGCTGCGTGTCGACGGTGGCATGGTGGAGAACAACTGGGTCATGCAGTTTCTCGCCGATATCCTCGGCGTCAGTGTCGAGCGGCCCGAAGTCACCGAGACCACTGCGCTCGGCGTCGCCTATCTGGCAGGGCTGAAACTCGGGCTGTATCGCGACCTCGACGCCATCGCCAGTCATTGGCATCGCCAACAGCGTTTCGAACCGCGGATGAACGACGCGCATCGCGAGCGTCTCTACGCCGGCTGGCTGGACGCGGTGAAGCGCGTGCGCAGCGAGCCCTGATCTATCAGGCTCGTAGGAGCGGCTTCAGCCGCGATGCTCTCGAGCATCTGGAAAACAGCAACTGTACCTGTTGCAGGTGACCTGGCGCAGGCATGCTGGCGCTTCTGATCTGGCCAGGAACGCATCATGCCGCTCGAATTTCATCAAGTTGACGCCTTTACCGACCAGCCGTTCGCGGGCAATCCCGCCATGGTCTACCGCCTGGACGCCTGGCTGGACGAGCCTTTGATGCAGCGTATCGCCGCCGAGCACAACCTGGCGGAGACGGCATTCGTGGTGAAGGAGGGCAGTGCCTGGCATATCCGCTGGTTCACCCCGCTCAGCGAGGTGCCGCTGTGTGGCCATGCGACCCTGGCCAGTGCCAAGGTGCTGTTCGATCTCTATCACGAGGCGGGCGACGTACTGCAGTTCACCTGCCTGTCCGGCGCGTTGCGCGTGACTCGTCGAGGGGAGCGGCTGGAGCTGGATTTTCCCGTGCGTCCGGTGGTACCGGTGGCGGCGTCGCTGCAAGCCGAGGTCGAGCGCGCGCTGGATCAGCCCGCGCAGCAGGTGCTGGCTCTGCTCAATGCTGATGGCAGCGTGCAGGAATTGATGGTGGTGCTGGCGTCCGAAGCGCAGGTGCGCGGCTTCACCCCCGATCTGCCGGCGCTCGCGGCACTGCCGGGCCTTGGCGTGCTGATCACCGGGGCGGGCGAGCGGCATGACTTCGTCTCGCGTTACTTCGCGCCTGCCATTGGTATCGACGAGGACCCGGTGACCGGTTCGACACACTGCATGCTGGTGCCGTACTGGGCCGAACGCCTGGGTCGCAGCGAGCTCAGCGCCTTTCAGTGCTCGGCACGCGGTGGTGAGTTGCTTTGTCGCCTCGATGGCGAGCGGGTGAAGATCGCGGGCCACGCGCGGCATATCGCCAGCGGCCAGTTGTACCTGTAAGCACCTGCCTTGGGTGATCGCTGAAGGCGTAGCCCGGATGCAATCCGGGATTGATCCGACGTAAACCCCCGGATTTCATCCGGGCTACGGTTGGTGACGTGTTACGCGTGTGCGGCGTGAGTGAATCAGTTGCTGCTGTAGCGACGCACACCGCTGGACTCGCCGAGGCTGACCTGCGCCGCCACGCTGCCCAGAGCCGGGAAGGCTACCAGGTGATCGGCGGCGATGCGGATGCCCACCTCGTCGCCTGGCTGGTGGTCGGCATGGCTGGGGAAGATCGATTCCAGCTGGCTGCCGGTGGGCAGTTGCAGGCGATACAGGGTGGCGGCGCCGAGGAAGGTCTTGCCGACGATGCGTGCTTTCAGCTCGCTGTCCTCATCCGGCACGATGTCATCCGGGCGCAGCAGGACATCCACCGCGCTGCCTTGTGCCCAGGTGTAGGCGCGGTTGCCGCGTATCACGCCGAGTTCGGTCTGTACCGTGTCCGGGCTCAGCAACTGGCCGCGGATGAAATAACCCTGACCGATGAAGCTGGCGACGAAGGGCGTCAGTGGCTCGTGGTAGAGGTTGAACGGGGTGTCCCACTGCTCCAGACGACCGCCCTGGAACACGCCGACATGATCGCTCACCGCGAAAGCCTCTTCCTGATCGTGGGTGACCAGAATGGCGCTGGTGCCGCGGGTCTTGAGGATATCGCGGACCTCATGACTCAGGCGTCGGCGCAACTCGCCATCGAGGTTGGAAAAGGGTTCGTCGAGCAGCAGTAGCTTCGGTTCTGGCGCCAGGGCGCGAGCCAGGGCCACACGTTGTTGCTGCCCGCCGGAAAGCTCGTGCGGGTAGCGCTTGGCCAGGTTGCCGAGCTTGACCAGTTCCAGCAGCTCCTGGGTGACGCGCTCGGCGTTGGCTTGCTTGCGAATGCCGAAGGCGACGTTTTCCGCCACGCTGAGGTGGGGGAACAGGGCGTAATCCTGGAACACCATGCCGATATGGCGTTTCTCCGGTGCCAGGGTGAAACCGGCGCGGGAGATGATTTCACCGTCGAGCTCGATCTCACCTTCGAGCACCGGCTCGAAACCGGCAATGGCGCGCAGTGTGGTGGTCTTGCCGCAGCCGGAAGGGCCCAGCAGGCAGCCGATATCGCCAGCGTTGAGGTGCAGGTCGAGATCCTGCACCACCTTGTGGCTGTGGTAGCCGCAGTTCAGCCCGCGTAGCTGCAGCAGCGGCTGGCTCATGCGTGATGGTACGCCGGCTCGACCAGCAGTTCGAGCAGGGCCTTCTGCGCGTGCAGGCGGTTTTCGGCCTGGTCCCAGGCAACCGAGCGCGGGTCGTCGAGCATGTCGATGCTGATTTCCTCTCCGCGATGCGCCGGCAGGCAGTGCATGAACAGCACGTCCGGTGCGGCGTTATCGAGCAGTGCAGGGGTGACCTGGTAAGGGCGGAACAGCGCCATGCGCTGTTCGGCTTCGTCTTCCTGGCCCATGGAGGCCCATACATCGGTGCTCACCAGATGCGCGCCGGCCACGGCTTCGCGCGGGTCACGCAGCACCTGCACGCGGTCACCGGCCAGCGCGAGGAAGCGTGCGTCCGGCTCGTAACCCTCGGGGCAGGCGACCTTGAGCTGGAAGTCGAACTGAATCGCCGCTTCGATATAGGAGTTGCACATGTTGTTGCCGTCGCCGATCCAGGCCACCGTTTTGCCGGCGATGCTGCCGCGATGCTCGAGGAAGGTCTGCATGTCGGCCAGCAGTTGGCAGGGGTGCAGGTCATCGGAAAGGCCATTGATCACCGGCACTTTCGATTTGGCAGCGAATTCGGTGAGGTTGCTGTGGGCGAAGGTACGGATCATCACGGCGTCGAGCATGCTCGACATGACGATGGCGGCATCGCCGATCGGCTCGCCACGGCCCAGCTGGGTGTCGCGCGGCGAGAGGAAGATGGCCTGGCCGCCGAGCTGGATCATGCCGGCTTCGAACGACAGACGGGTGCGGGTCGAGGCCTTCTCGAAGATCATACCCAGCACGCGATTCTTCAGCGGCTCGAACAGCACGCCGCGGTTGCGCAGGTCCTTCAGCTCGATGGCTCGGCGGATCAACCCCACCAGTTCGTCCGGTGTGTAATCCATCATCGAGAGGAAGTGTCTGACGCTCATCGTTAACTACCTTTATCACTACAGTTCGCAAGCCTGTGCCCGGTGACAAAACCGACAAAAACAGCAGAGCTTGCGGCAGGAGGCCGCAGGGTGCGACGAAACAGGGGAAGGCGCGATCCTATAAGGAAATGACGAGACGGCGCAAGTTGCCGCCCGCGAGCGCGCAGAATCCTGTTTTACAAGCTTTTTTGCCAAAGCTTTGGCGCCAGCGATATCGAAGACTTCAGCGCCTGGATCGGCACCCATGATGCCTGCCGATTCACGGGACGAACGCTGCTGGCGTCGCTCCCATGCTCGGCCCATAGTGCGAAACCTGCGACCTGACCGGTCGTCTCGGATCAGAACAAGAGGCCAGGCCATGACCAAGTCCCTCCATTACCGTGCGTGCCACCTGTGCGAAGCCATCTGCGGCCTTGCCATCGAAACCGAAACTCAGCCTGACGGCACCTTGCAGATTCGCTCGATCAAGGGCGATGCCCAGGACAGCTTCAGCCGTGGCCATATCTGCCCCAAGGCGGTGGCGCTGCAGGATATCCAGAATGACCCTAATCGCATTCGCCAGCCCATGCGGCGCATCGGCGAGCAGTGGCAGGCCATCGGCTGGGATGAGGCGTTCGAGTTGGTGGCCGAGCGCCTGAGCTCGATCCAGGCCGAGCATGGACAGAGTGCGGTGGCGGTTTACCAGGGCAACCCCAGCGTGCACAACTATGGGTTGCTGACCCACAGCAACTACTTCCTTGGCCAGCTGAAAACCCGCAATCGCTTCTCGGCCACCTCGGTCGATCAGTTGCCGCACCATCTGACCAGTCTCCTGATGTATGGCCACGGCCTGCTGATCCCGATTCCCGATATCGATCACACCGACTTCATGCTGATCCTCGGCGGTAACCCGCTGGCCTCCAACGGCAGCATCATGACCGTGCCGGACGTGGAGAAGCGCCTGAAGGCCATCCAGGCTCGTGGCGGCAAGCTGGTGGTCGTCGACCCACGTCGCAGTGAAACCGCGGCCATTGCCGACCAGCACCTGTTCGTGCGGCCCGGCAGCGATGCCGCGCTGCTGCTGGCGCTGCTCAATACCCTGTTCGAGGAGGGCCTGACCCGGGGCAGCCATCTGCCGGTGGAAGGGCTGCAGCAGGTGCGCGCGGCGATCGCCGGCTTCCACGCCGAGGCGATGAGCGCGCGCTGTGGCGTGCCGGCTGAGACCATTCGGCAACTGGCGCGTGATTTTGCCGCAGCCGACAAGGCCGTCTGCTATGGCCGTATGGGGGTGTCTACCCAGGCTTTCGGCACGCTGTGCCAATGGCTGGTACAGCTGATCAACCTGGTGACCGGCAATCTGGACCGCGTCGGTGGGGTGCTTTGCACCTCGCCGGCGGTCGATCTGGTGGCGAGTACTTCCGGTGGCCATTTCAACCGCTGGCAGAGCCGGGTATCCGGGCTGCCGGAATACGGCGGTGAGTTGCCAGTTTCGGCGCTGGCCGAAGAGATGCTCACCCCCGGTGAAGGGCAGATCCGCGCGCTGGTCACGGTAGCCGGCAACCCGGTGCTGTCGACACCCAACGGTCGCCAACTGGAGCGGGCGCTGGACGGCCTGGACTTCATGCTCTCGGTGGATTTCTACATCAACGAGACCACCCGTTACGCCGACCTGATCCTGCCGCCGACCGCGCCGCTGGAGCATGATCATTACGACACCACCTTCAATGTGTTCGCCGTGCGCAATGTCACCCGTTTCAACGAGGCGGTGCTGGCCAAGCCGGACGGTGCACTGCACGACTGGGAAATCTTCGTCGGTCTGGCCAGGGCCTTCGCCGCGCGCAACAACCTCGAGCTGAAACCGACTCTGGCCCCCGAGCAGATGATCGACATGGGCCTGCGCTTCGGCACCTATGGTGACCGCAGCGCGCACAAGCTCAGCCTGGCCAGCTTGCGCGAGCATCCCCATGGGCTTGATCTGGGGCCTCTGCAGCCGAACCTGGCAGCGCGCCTGAAGACCCAGGGCAAGGCAGTGCAGGCG
>JAEYXX010000006.1 GCA_023431055.1 Pseudomonadota bacterium | reverse complement strand
GTTACGACGATGCCTTGCCGATTGCCGCCAAGCGTGACGAGATCAAGGCGGCGCTGGAAAAGCACCAGGTGCTGGTGATCGCCGGCGAAACCGGCTCGGGCAAGACCACCCAGTTGCCGAAGATCTGCCTGGAAATCGGCCGCGGCGTGCATGGGTTGATCGGTCATACGCAGCCGCGCCGCCTGGCCGCACGCAGCGTCGCCACACGGGTGGCCGAGGAAATCGGTACGCCGTTGGGCGAGCTGGTGGGCTATCAGGTGCGCTTCGAGGATCAGAGCACCGACCGCACCCTGATCAAGCTGATGACCGACGGCATTTTGCTGGCGGAAACCCAGCACGACCGCTTTCTGGAAAAGTACGACACCATCATCGTCGACGAGGCGCACGAACGCAGCCTCAATATCGACTTCCTGCTCGGCTACCTGAAGACCCTGCTGCCGCGTCGCCCGGATCTGAAGCTGATCATCACTTCGGCGACCATCGATCTGGAGCGGTTCAGCAAGCACTTCAATGACGCGCCGATCATCGAGGTGTCCGGTCGTACCTACCCGGTGGAAACCTGGTATCGCCCGCTGGCGGCCGAGGTGGACGAGGAGGGCGAGCGCCTGCTCGATGACCTGTCCATCGACCAGGGCATTCTCGCCGCGCTGGACGAAATCGCCGAGCACGAGCGCAGCGTGGGCAAGCGCCCTGGCGACGTGCTGGTGTTCCTGCCCGGTGAGCGCGAGATTCGCGAGGCGGCAGAGGTGCTGCGCAAGGCCAACCTGCGCCACACCGAGGTGCTGCCGCTGTATGCACGGCTGACGCCGGCCGAGCAGCAGAAGATCTTCGCGCCCATGCCGGGGCGCAAGATAGTGCTGGCCACCAACGTCGCCGAAACCTCGCTGACCGTGCCGGGCATCCGCTACGTGATCGACAGCGGCACCGCGCGCATCAGCCGCTATAGCTACCGCGCCAAGGTGCAGCGCCTGCCCATCGAGCCGGTGTCGCAGGCCAGCGCCAACCAGCGCAAGGGCCGTTGCGGGCGGGTCGAGCCGGGCATCTGCATTCGTCTGTACAGCGAGGAAGATTTTCTCGGTCGCCCTGAATTCACCGACTCGGAGATTCTGCGTACCAACCTGGCGGCGGTGATCCTGCAGATGCTGCACCTGCGCCTGGGCAGCATCGAGGACTTCCCCTTTATCGAGCCGCCAGACGGCAAGGCCATCAGCGACGGCTTCAACCTGTTGCAGGAGCTGTCGGCGGTCAACCGCGAAAGCCAGCTCACGCCCATCGGCCGTCAGTTGGCGCGCCTGCCCATCGACCCGCGCCTGGGGCGCATGGTGCTCGAAGGCGCCAAGCAGGGCAGCCTGGAGGAAATCCTCATCGTCGCTGCCGCGCTGTCGGTGCAAGACCCGCGCGAGCGACCGATGGATCGCCAGCAGGCCGCTGATCAGGCTCATGCGCAGTGGAAGGATGTGGACTCGGACTTCGCCGCGCTGATCAACCTGTGGCGCGGCTTCGAGGAGAAGCGCCAGGAGCTGGGCAGCAACCCGCTGCGTACCTGGTGCAAGAAGAACTTCCTCAACTACATGCGCCTGCGCGAATGGCGCGATGCGCACCGGCAGCTGGTACTGATCGCCCGTGATCTGCAGTTGATGGGCAAGGGCGGGCAGAACCGTTCGGAGGCGCAGGGCGAGCAAACGGCTAACGCGCCGCAGCCGACCAAGGACACCCGCGTCAACGCCATCGCCCGTCAGCAGGCCGAGGCCAGTGAGGCAGCGGTGCGGGCGAAGAACTACGCCGCCGTGCACAAGGCGATTCTCGCCGGCCTGCTCAGCCAGATCGGCCAGAAGACCGAGGATGGCGACTACCTCGGTGCGCGCCAGCGGCGTTTCTGGATTCATCCGTCGAGCGTGATCGGGCGCAAGAAGCCCAACTGGATCATGGCCGCCGAGCTGGTGGAAACCACCAAGCTGTTCGCCCGTATGGTGGCGAAGATCGAGCCGGACTGGATCGAGCCGCTGGCCGCGCATTTGGTGAAGAAGAACCATCTGGAACCGCACTGGGAGAAGAAGCGCGGCCAGGTGGTGGCGTTCGAGCAGGTCACCCTGTACGGCATGATCATTGTCGGTCGCCGCCCGGTGCATTACGGCCCCATCGACCCGCCTGTGGCGCGCGAGATGTTCATTCGCGAGGGGCTGGTGCGCGGTGATATCAACAGCCGCGCACGCTGCCTGACCGCCAACCGCCAGTTGCTCGAACGCCTCGACGAGCTAGAGGCCAAGTCGCGCCGCCGCGACATTCTCGCCGACGAGGAAACCCTGTTTGGCTACTACGACGCGCGCATCCCGCAGGACATCTACCAGGCCGCGAGTTTCGAGAGTTGGTACAAGAAGGGCAGCGCCGCCGACCCGCAGCTGCTGATCATGCGCGAGGAGGACGCCCTGGCCCGCGATGCCAAGGAAGTCACCGCCGCGCAGTACCCGGACACCTTGCGTATCGGCGAGTTGCAACTGCCGCTGTCCTACCACTTCGAGCCCAACCACCCGCGTGATGGCGTGACCCTGCGCGTGCCGGCGCCGCTGTTGCCGCAACTGCAGCCGGAGCGCCTGGAATGGCTGGTGCCGGGGCTGCTGGAAGCCAAGTGCATCGCCCTGGTGCGCGGCCTGCCCAAGGCGCTGCGCAAGAACTTCGTGCCGGTGCCGGACTTCGTCGGCGCGGCGCTGGGCAAGCTGGTGTTCGGCCAGGGTTCGCTGCCGCAGGCACTGGGCCAGGAACTGCTGCGCATGACCGGCGCGCGGGTATCCGACGAGGCTTGGGCGGAAGCGGCTGAAAGCATCGAAAACCACCTGAAGATGAATATCGAGGTGGTGGATGCGCGCGGCAAGTTCCTTGGTGAAGGCCGCGACCTGGCCGAGCTGACCGCACGTTTCGCCGAGGCCAGCCAGGCGGCCTTGGCCATCCCGCAGCAGAGCGACAAACCGAAAGCGGTGGAGGCCAAGGCCTTTGCCGAAGTAGCCGAGAAGGCGCAGCAGAAGATCGCCGGGCTTTCCATGACGGTCTACCCGGCATTGGTTGAGGACGCGGGCGTGGTCAAGGAAGGGCGCTTCCCGACCCAGCCCGAGGCCGACTTCCAGCATCGCCGTGCGCTGCAACGTCTGCTGCTGCAGCAACTGGCCGAGCAGGTCAAGTTTCTGCGCGGCAAGCTGCCGGGGCTGACCGAGCTGGGCCTGCTGTACCGCGATATTGGCCGCGTCGAGGCGCTGGTCGAGGACATTCTGCTGGCCAGCCTGGATGCCTGCATCCTCGAAGGCGAAGCGACGTTGCCGCGCGATGGTGCGGCGCTGGCGCAACTGGCTGAACGCAAGCGGGGCGACTGGACGGCGCATGCCGAACGTATCGCTCGTCTGGTGCTGGAAATCCTCAAGCTGCACCATGGCCTACAAAAGCGCTTCAAGGGCAAGATCGACCTAGCCCAGGCCATGGCGCTCAACGACATCAAGCAGCAACTGGCCAATCTGGTGTATGCCGGCTTCGTGCGCGAGACGCCGGGCGAGTGGCTCAAGGAGATTCCGCGTTATCTGAAGGCCATCGAGCAGCGCCTGGACAAGGTCGGCGCGCAGGTACAGCGCGACCGAGTATGGACGGGCGAACTCACCGGCTTCTGGGAACAGTACAAGGCGCGTGCTGCCAAACATGCCCAGGAAGGCAAGCGTGACGCGCAGCTCACGCTGTATCGCTGGATGCTGGAGGAGTACCGCGTGTCGCTGTTCGCCCAGCAACTGGGTACGAAGATGGCGGTGTCGGACAAGCGCCTGAGCAAGCAGTGGACGCTGGTTGAAAGTTGATGATCGGCGCTCGTCCCAGCGTTGGGGCGAGCTATCCACTGATGAATGCGGAAACCGAGATAAATGAGCGCAAGTGAAGAAAAATCCGGGCTGGGGCGCCGTGGCTGCCTGGGCCTGTTTCTGGCCGGCCTGGCCTTTGTCGTGCTGATTTTCGCCGGGCTGATCTACATCATGACCCGCCCGCAGGACAGCGAGATCGAAGCCGGCGAGCGCGCGGCCATCGAGGCCTGCTGGAAGAGCGCGCAGGCCACCGAGCGCAGTTTCACCGAGG
>JAEYXX010000162.1 GCA_023431055.1 Pseudomonadota bacterium | reverse complement strand
CGCTGCTGCTCCCGCGACTCCTCGCCGTCGCGGGCACGCTCGAGCAGGTCGCGGTATTCGCTCATCAGCCGGGCCTTGACCTCCGCCGAGGAAATCGCGCCCTCGGCATTGGCCGCGCGCTCGTCCTCGGATTCCAGGTAGCGAATTGCCGACTCCAGTATCACTGCACGATGACGATTGAGTTCACGCTCGCGCAGGGCCGCGTTGTCCTGGGGCAGGCGCGGCAATATCCGCGGTAAAGCCACACTGGCCACCAGCAGCGAGAGCAGGATCACCCCGGCGGCGAGCAAAATCAGCAGATCACGCTGGGGAAACGCCTGGCCACTGTTGAGCAGCAACGGCAGCGACATCACTCCAGCCAGGGTTACCGCCCCACGCACGCCGCCCAGGGTCAGCACTGCGCTCAGCGCGATACGGGACTGCCCGGCGAAACGCGTCGGCTCGCCACGCAGGCGGCGCACCGCCCCGGAAACCCGCCAGTAGCCGTAGACCCAGACGAAACGCAGCAGCATCAGAATCGCGTAGATCGCCACCACCATACCTAGCGCCTCGAGGGCGAACAGCCAGGGTGCCTCATGCGTGCCCAGCGCGGCATCGAGAATGTCAGGCAACTGCAAGCCGAGCAGCAGGAAGATCAGGCCGTTGAACGTGAACTCCAGCAAGGTCCAGACGCTGCGATTGAGCAGGCGCGTGGAGGTCTGCCTGGGCAGCAGATCGAGGCGACTCTGCATCATCCCTGCCGCCACTGCGGAAAGAATTCCCGACAGCCCCAGATGCTCGGCGGCGACATAGGCGGCGAATGGCAGCAACAACAGCAACAGTACGTGCGGTGCTGGGTCTTCCCAGCCACGGGCGATCATCCAGGCGCGCAAACGCCCCAGCAGGTAGCTCAGGGCCACACCAACGGCCAGACCACCGAAGGCCACCAGCACGAACTGCACACCAGCGTCGGTAATCGAGAACACCCCGGTCAGGGTCGCTGCCACGGCGAACTTGAACGCCACCAGGCCCGAGGCATCGTTCATCAGCGCCTCGCCCTGCAGCAAATTGTTCAAGGTGCTCGGCAGGCGCCCATGGGTGATCGCCGACACCGCCACGGCGTCGGTCGGCGACAACACGGCGGCCAGCGCGAAGCAGGCAGCGAGTGGCACCTGGGGCAACAACCAGTGAATGAAGTGTCCGGCGCCAAGGATGGTGAAAAACACCAGGGCGAAGGCCAGCAACAGGATCGGCGTGCGCAACTGGCGGAACTGCCCCTTGGGCATTCGCCAACCATCGACGAACAGCAGCGGCGGGATGAACAGCAGCAAAAATAGCTCAGGCTCGAGGCGCACATGCAGCCCCAGCACGGGTATCGCCAGCAGCGCGCCGATCAATATCTGCAGCAGCGGTAGCGGCAACGGGATGAACTGAGCGGTAATGCGGGTGCCACTGACCACCAGCAGCATGGTCAGGATGGTGTAGAGCAGTTGCATGGGACCAACCTCGATG
Organism: Pseudomonadota bacterium; assembly: GCA_023431055.1. Taxonomy (GTDB): domain Bacteria; phylum Pseudomonadota; class Gammaproteobacteria; order Pseudomonadales; family Pseudomonadaceae; genus Aquipseudomonas. The sequence goes on along the minus strand of JAEYXX010000162.1, from coordinate 17,743 downwards.
GAGCAGGCCCCATTCTAGAGGCTTGCTTGCCTTTGGTGCGAGCCACCCGGCCGCCGACGCCACAACGCAGACGCTACCCGGCGCTCATGGCATAATGCTCGGCCAAAATTTCGAAGACAGACCGCGCCCGCCTAGTGGGGCGCCAGCAACATAGGAAGTGCAATGAGCTACGTCCTCTACGGCATCAAAGCCTGCGACACCATGAAGAAGGCCCGCACCTGGCTCGATGAGCACAAGGTCGACTACGCCTTTCACGACTACAAGAGCGCGGGCATAGACCGCGCCAGCCTGGAAAAGTGGTGCAACGAGCACGGCTGGGAAACCATCCTGAACCGCGCCGGCACGACTTTCCGCAAGCTCGATGACGCACAGAAAGCCGACCTCGACCAGGCCAAGGCCATCGACCTGATGCTAGCCCAACCGTCGATGATCAAGCGCCCGGTACTCGATATGGGCGACAAGACCCTGGTCGGTTTCAAACCGGATAACTACCAAGCCGCGCTGGCCTGAACAATCTCACCCCGATTTCGTTGCAAGGAACCCATCTATGAGCACTTCTCTCTTCAGCATCGCCTTTGGCGTTGGCACCCAGAACCGCCAGGGCAACTGGCTGGAAGTCTTCTATGCACTGCCGCTGCTCAATCCGACCAGCGAACTGGTGGCCAAGGCCGCCGAGAAGCTCGGGTATCAGGGCGGCAACCAGGCCATCGCCTTCACCACTGCACAAGCTGCCGATCTGGCTGAAGCGCTGAAAGGCGTGGACGCGGCTCAAGCAGCACTGCTGACCCGCCTGGCCGAAAGCCACAACCCGCTGGTCGCCACTTTCCTGGCTGAGGATGCTGTACTGACCAGCACCCCGGAGGCCTATCTCAAGCTGCACCTGCTGTCGCATCGTCTGGTCAAGCCACACGGCCTGAGCCTGGCGGGCATCTTCCCGCTGCTGCCCAACGTCGCCTGGACCAGCCAGGGTGCTGTCGACCTGAACGAGCTGCCCGAACGTCAGTTGGAAGCGCGCCTGAAGGGCGAGCTGCTGGAAGTGTTCTCGGTGGATAAATTCCCGAAAATGACCGACTACGTGGTGCCGGCTGGCGTACGTATCGCCGACAGCGCTCGCGTGCGCCTGGGTGCCTACATCGGCGAAGGCACCACCGTGATGCACGAAGGTTTCGTCAACTTCAACGGCGGTACCGAAGGTCCGGGCATGATCGAAGGCCGCGTTTCCGCTGGCGTGTTCGTCGGCAAGGGATCGGACCTGGGCGGCGGCTGCTCGACCATGGGCACCCTGTCCGGCGGCGGCAACATCATCATCAGCGTTGGCGAAGGTTGCCTGATCGGCGCCAACGCCGGCATCGGTATCCCGCTGGGCGACCGCAACACCGTGGAAGCCGGCCTGTACATCACCGCCGGCACCAAGGTGAACCTGCTCGACGAGGGCAACGCCCTGGTCAAGGTGGTCAAGGCGCGCGACCTGGCTGGCCAGCCAGACCTGCTGTTCCGTCGCAACTCGCTGACCGGCGCCGTGGAGTGCAAGACCCACAAGTCGGCCATTGAGCTGAACGAAGCCCTGCACGCCCACAACTGACCGGAGCGGCTTCAGGCCGCAAGCTACAGGCCGCAGGCGGAGCGCTTGAGCCTGAAGCCTGGGGCCTGAAGCCTGAAGCCCTATGCTTTCGTCCCCCTGGCGTGCCAACTTCCCCGGCATTCTTGCCCTCCAAGCCGAAGGCCAGACCTATCTGGACAGCGCCGCCACCGCGCAGAAACCGCAGGCGGTGCTCGACGCCCTGCTCGGCTACTACGCCGGCGGTGTGGCCAACGTGCATCGTGCCCAGCACCTGCCAGGTGAGCGTGCCACCCGCGCCTTCGAGGCGACACGCAGCAAGGCCGCGCAGTGGCTGAATGCGGCCAGCGCCGAGGAGATCATCTTTACCCGCGGCAGCACCGAATCACTCAACCTGCTGGCCTATGGCCTGGAGCACCTGCTGCAGCCGGGTGAGCAGATCGTCATCAGTGCGCTGGAACATCACGCCAACCTGCTGCCCTGGCAGCAACTGGCCAAGCGGCGCAATCTCGAGTTGGTGGTGTTGCCGCTGGATAGCAGCGGCAGCATCGATCTGGATGCCGCCACCCGCTTGATCGGCCCGCGCACTCGCCTGCTGGCGGTTTCGCAGCTGTCCAACGTGCTTGGCCGCTGGCAACCGCTTGCCGAACTGCTGGCACTGGCGCGCACGCAAGGCGCCTTCACTGTCGTCGATGGGGCGCAGGGTGCGGTGCATGGTCGGCATGACCTGCAGGCGCTGAGCTGCGACTTCTACGTGTGCTCGTCGCACAAGCTCTACGGCCCGGATGGCGTCGGCCTGCTTTACGGGCGCAGCGAGGCGCTTGGCCAACTGCGGCATTGGCAATTCGGCGGCGAGATGGTGCTCGACGCCGACTATCAGAACACGCGCTTTCGCCCCGCGCCGCTCGGCTTCGAAGCCGGTACGCCGGCCGTGTCCGCCGTGATAGCGCTGGGCGCCACGCTGGATTGGCTCAATAGCCTCGACCAACCAGCGGTGGCTCATCATGAAGCAGCCCTGCATGCCGCACTGCTGGACGGCCTGCAAGCACGTGACGGAGTTCGCCTGCTTGGCCAACCACAGTTGGCACTGGCCAGCTTCTGCATTGACGGCGTGCATAACGCCGACCTGGCGCACCTGCTGACCGAACAGGGCATCGCCGTACGGGCCGGCCACCACTGCGCCATGCCATTGATGAAAAACCTGGGCCTGAGTGGTGCGATTCGTGTCTCGCTGGGCCTGTACAACGACGGCGAGGACCTACGGCGATTCTTCAGCGCCCTGGATAATGCGCTGGAGCTGTTGCGATGAAATGCCGCCAACGGCTTTTCGTAGGAGCGGCTGGGCGGCATTCCGTTTCAGCCGCGAATATCGGCGCCCGGACCATCGCGGCTGAAGCCGCTCCTACATGCTCCGAGAACCTCTCGCCATGAGCCTGTCAGTCGCCGCTCAAGAGACACTGCAAGCCTTCACCGCCTGCCCAGGCTGGGAACAGCGCGCGCGCCTGCTGATGCAATGGGGCGAGCGCCTGGAGCCTCTGAGCGATGCCGAACGGGTCGATGAGCACCGCGTGTATGGCTGCGAAAGCCTGGTCTGGCTCGTTGCCGAGCGCCGCGACGGGCACCTGCACTTTCGCGCCGGCAGCGATGCCCGCCTGCTGCGTGGTCTGCTCGCCGTGCTGCTGGTCCGAGTCGAGGGCCTGAGCAATGAAGAACTGGCCTCGCTCGACCTGACCGACTGGTTCACCCAACTCGGCCTGCAACGTCAGCTGTCCCCCTCTCGCAGCAACGGTCTGAATGCGGTGTTGCAGCGAATGAGGACACTGGCGCGGGAAAGCTAGACGCAGCGCCAGCTCAGTCGGCAGCAATGGGTTATATTTCCGCCCCCCCAAAAAAACTCATGGAGCGAGTCATGCCTGCCATCGTGCGCATCGGGCTAAGTGCCCTGGCAACCCTGGTCGTACTGTATTTCAGCCCACAGATGCTTGCCCATCTGTTGGTTCTGCTACCCGAAAGCGTTGCGGCAGCGCTGCCGATAGGACCTTTCATCCTGAACCTGCTGCTGTCGAGCCTGTTGGCGGGCGTCTGCCTGGCGCTACTTGCGAGCAATCACCGTCTCGCCACTGCAGGGCTGGTCGCGCTTGGCTTGCTGGGCATCTACGCCTTCGGTTTCTATAGCAATCTCTGCAGCGCGGAAGAAACGCAGCGCATCCACGCCGAGATGGCAGCCATGCCCATGTACAACCTGGGGCGCCCCGTGGATGCGGAGCCAATTGCCATCGACTCGATTGCCAGCCTGAGCTACGCCTGCATCCTGCCAGAGGACCGCAGTGAAAACCTGTTCACCATGACCTGGGACTTCCTCGTGAGGCTGGCAGCGATGCTTGCAGGCACACTGCTGGTACCGCGTCGGCGCTCGCGGACGCAACCTCCCGTCCACTGAACCGATGCAGCGAGCGGGCTCAGCCTCGCTCGCGCAACGTCAGGCCGCGCAGGAAATTGCGCAGAATCTGGTCGCCACACTCACGGTAGTGCTTGTGCCCCGGCGCACGAAACAGGGCGCCCAGCTCAGTCTTGGTCATCGGCAGGTCAGCCGCTTGCAGAATGGACTGAATATCGTCGTCACGCAGCTCGAAGGCCACGCGCAGTTTCTTCAGGATAAGGTTGTTGCTCAGGCGCTTTTCCACCGGCAGACGCGGCCGGCTTTCATCCTTGCCACGCTTGTAGAACACCAGGCCTTCGAGCACGTGCGCCAGCAGCACATCGCTGCAGGACCGATAACCGGGCTCGTCCTCACGCAGCAGACAGGCCGAGATCAGCCCCGGCTCGACGGGATAGTCCGCCAGTTGGCAGAACGCCTCCAGCGTGCCATCGCTGACGTCCAGCAGATAGCGCAGGCTGCGCAGCACATCGTTATTGAGCATGGGGAAAACTCTTGAGGGAGGGCTGATGCCGCTCAGTCTCGCACGGCCTGGGCCGAGGTGCTGGGCTTCCAGTCGTCGGCGTTACCGGAATTGAGCGCCTGCTGCAGTCGCTGCAGGTCACCACGCTCGGCAAAGTCACGCAGCCTGGCATTGAACAGGCGCAGCAGCCTGATGCCCTCGGGGTCATCCTTGCGAAACAGCAAACGCAGCGGCTCGGTATTCAGCTGCCGTGGATGGTGGACGATGTTGCCACCATCTTCCGGGAACAGGCGACGCAACATGGCGTAGCCCACCGCGCGATCCTGTGGATGCAGATCGATCCGGCCAAGCTCCAGAAGGCGGAAACTGGTGTCCTCCTTGCCGTTCTGCATGACATGCAGACGGCCGGCCTGCAGCGCTTCGTCGAAAGCAGGGCCGTAGGAATAGCCGAGCGTGGTACCGATGCGGTACTTGAGCAGGTCCTCGACCCTGGTCCAGTCGAACGCCTGATCGCGACGATGGAACAGGACGATCTCGCCGCGCACCAACGGGTCGCTGCAGATGCCGTAATTGAGCCGGCTGGGCGTGCAGCTGTAGGGCATGATGGCGTGCAACTGGCCCTGCTGCAGCATCAGCACGTTGCGGTCCCAGGGGTGGAAGATGAACTCGACCCGGTAGCCCGCCTCGGCAAAAACCGCGCTGATCAGCCGCGCCAATGCGCCACCGTCGCTGCGCTCCTGGTCGACATAAGGCGCCCAGTCGCCGGTGCCGATACGCAGCGTCTGGGGTTCGGCCTGAGCCGGCTGCAACGCGATCGATAACAGGGACAGCACCAGGGAAACGAGCATCCGTGCCCAGCGTCTCGCCAACGAAACGCAAATAAACAGGTACGACACAAAGCACCTCAGCTACGGATCATGTTCGACCTGTCCCTGTCTTTCGCTGCACCTCTCCTTCGCACAGCCTGGTCAAGCGCACCATGCGTCTGACGTGTTCAACCTCTGGACTGGCGCTCTGCCGGGCGACGGGCGCCCGCCACCAGCTTGTCCACCAGCTTGGCCGCCGCCGCCATGCCGAAGCTGGCAGTGACCATCATCACCGCCCCGAAACCGCCGGCGCAGTCGAGCCTCACCCCTTCACCGACGAAGCCCTTGGCCTGGCACACCGTGCCATCCGGCTTGGGATAGCGCAGCTGTTCGGTAGAGAACACGCAGGGCACGCTGTAGGTGCGCCCCGGCGTGCGGGAAAAGCCATAGTCACGGCGCAGCATCGAGCGCACCTTGGCAGCCAGGGGATCATTGAAGGTCTTGTTCAGATCGGTGACCTGAATCTGCGTAGGGTCGACCTGCCCGCCGGCGCCCCCGGTAGTGACGATCTGGATCTTGCGCCGCTTGCACCAGGCGATCAGCGCCGCCTTGGCCGGAACGCTGTCGATGCAGTCGATCACGCCGTCGAGCTGCTCGGTAATGTACTCGGCCATGGTTTCACGGGTGACGAAATCCGCCACCGCATGCACCACGCACGCCGGGTTGATGGCGCGGATACGCGCAGCCATCTCGTCGACCTTGGCCTTGCCCACCGCCCCTTCGACGGCATGTACCTGGCGATTGGTGTTGGTGATGCAGACATCATCCAGATCGAACAGCGATATCTCACCCACGCCGGAGCGTGCCAGCGCTTCGGCCGCCCAGGAGCCCACGCCGCCGATGCCGACCACCGCCACGTGCGCCGCAGCCAGACGCTGATAGCCCTCCTGGCCATAAAGCCGGGCTATGCCGCCGAATCGCTGATCGTCTGTGTTCATCTCACCCCCTGCAGGAAGGCGCGCATTATAGAGATAGCACCCTGCCCACCCAAGCCTGCGGTACAGGTCAGCCGTCGGGCCGTAGCACAGGCTGCATGGTGGTGAATGCGCCACGCGGCGCGTCTGATGACCTGATCGGTAACGACTTTTGCTTTAAGATGGCCAGCCTTCACGCCAGCCGCCGTACCGGAGCCGCAATGACCGCCACCCTCACCCCGACCCTGGAGCTCGCCTTCGACCTGATTCGCCGCCCGTCCGTGACCCCGGTCGACGAAGGCTGCCAGGAGCTGATGATGCGCCGCCTGGCCGCCTGCGGTTTCGAGGTGGAGCGCATGCGCATCGAAGAGGTGGAGAACTTCTGGGCCAAACGCGGTGGCGACGGCCTGGTGCTGTGCTTCGCCGGCCACACCGATGTGGTGCCCACCGGCCCGCTGGACGCCTGGCAGTACCAGCCGTTCGACGTACGCGTCGACGAAGAGGGCATGCTTTGCGGCCGTGGCGCGGCGGACATGAAAGGCAGCCTGGCGAGCATGATCATCGCCGTGGAGCGCTTCGTCGCCGACTATCCTCAGCACAAGGGGGCCATCGCCTTCTTGATCACCAGCGACGAGGAAGGCCCGGCCCAGCACGGCACCAAGGCGGTGGTCGAGCGTCTGCGCGAGCGTAACGAGCGTCTGGACTGGTGCATCGTCGGCGAGCCATCGAGCACCACCCTGCTCGGTGACGTGGTGAAAAATGGCCGTCGTGGCTCGCTCGGCTGCACCCTGACCGTCTACGGCAAGCAAGGCCACGTGGCCTACCCGCACCTGGCGAAGAACCCGATTCACCTGGCTGCACCGGCGCTGGCCGAGCTGGCCGCCGAGCACTGGGACCATGGCAACGACTACTTCCCGCCGACCAGCTTCCAGGTGTCCAACCTCAACTCCGGCACCGGCGCTACCAACGTCATCCCCGGCGAACTGAAGGCGGTGTTCAACTTCCGCTTCTCCACCGAATCCACCGTCGAGGGCCTGCAGCAGCGCGTCACCGCCATCCTCGACAAGCATGGCCTGGATTACCACCTGGAGTGGGCGCTGTCCGGCCTGCCCTTCCTCACGCAGCCGGGCGAGCTGCTCGACGCCGTCGCCGCCAGCATCAAGAGCGTAACCGGTCGCGAGACCACGCCGTCCACCAGCGGCGGCACCTCCGATGGTCGCTTTATCGCCACCCTGGGTACTCAGGTGGTCGAGCTCGGCCCGGTCAACGCCACCATCCATCAGATCAACGAGCGCGTACTGGCCAGCGATCTCGACCTGCTGACAGAGGTGTATTACCAAACCATGGTCAAGCTCCTCGCATGAGCCTGATCTGCCCCATCTGCCAAGCGCCGCTCGAGCAAAACGGCAACGGCCTGGCCTGCGCAAACCGGCACAGCTTCGACCGCGCTCGGCAGAGCTACTACAACCTGCTGCCGGTGCAACACAAGAACAGCCGCGACCCCGGCGACAACGCCGCCATGGTCGAGGCGCGTCGGCGTTTTCTCGAAGGCGGCCATTACGCACCGCTGGCCGCACGCCTGGCGGCACTGGCAGCCGAGTACCAGCCGGCGCGCTGGCTGGATATCGGCTGTGGTGAGGGCTATTACACCGAGCAGATCGCCCGCGCCCTGCCCCACGCCGACGGCTACGCTCTGGATATCTCCCGCGAGGCGGTCAAACGTGCCTGCAAGCGCGCGCCGCAGCTGAGCTGGCTGGTGGCGAGCATGGCCCGCGTGCCATTGGCCGATGCCAGCTGCAGCCTGCTGGCCAGCGTATTCAGCCCGCTCGACTGGAACGAGGCCAAGCGCCTGCTAGCCCCCGGCGGCGGCCTGCTGCGCATGGGCCCGACCCGCGTGCACCTGATGGAGCTGCGGCAGAAGCTCTACGACGAAGTACGCGACTACGACGACGAGAAGCACCTGGCGCTGATCCCGCCGGGCATGCACCTGGCGCATAGCGAAACCCTCGAGTTTCCGCTGCAGCTGACCGACGCCCAGGCCCGCGCCGACCTGCTGGCCATGACCCCGCACGGCTGGCGCGCCAGTGCCGAACGCCGTGAAGCGGTGATCGCCGCGCCCTTCGAAGTTACCGTCGCCATCCGCTACGATTGGATCGTCAAAGATCAGGACTGAATGCCATGCGCCAACCCGATATCGAGATCTACCTGAAAGACGCCGAACGCGACGCCGTGGCGCAATGGCTGGGTGAAGCCCTTGGCCCGTGCAGCGACTGGCAGCAAAAGGGCCAGACCTTCAAGTGCAAGGCCGGCGACGTGCCGGTGACCTGGCTGCCGAAAGCCGTGGGCAAATGGCACAGCCTGTACCTGGAAAGCGATGCCACCCCTTGGGACGATGACCTCGCCTGCGCCCGCGCCGCTCATGCCGCGCTCGGCGTGCAGGTGCGCTGCGCACCCGGCACCTGGGTGGAAGACGAGAGCGACGAAGAAGCCGACCGCTGGATCAAGGTCGATGCCGATGGCGAAACCGAGATCGTCTGGCGTACCGAATAAAAGTGGCCGCCTTGAATCGACAGCCTGTAGCCCGGATGCAATCCGGGGCCTGACCAACACATTTCCCCGGATTGCATCCGGGCTACAGAACCGCTACGTCGACGTAGGGCGGGTGCAACCCGCCATGCCTTTCGGCGGGTTTCACCCGCCCCTACTAAATACTGCGCCCACAAACAACAAGGCCCGTCATCGACGGGCCTTGTTGTATTTCGAGCTGGAGTTCAGACCGCGGAGACGTCTTCCGCCTGCAGGCCTTTCTGGCCCTGGGTCACACCGAACTCGACCTTCTGGCCTTCGACCAGGGTGCGGTGGCCGTCGCCACGAATGGCGCGGTAGTGAACGAATACGTCCGGGCCGCTTTCGCGCTGAATGAACCCGTAACCCTTGGAATCATTGAACCATTTGACGGTTCCGGTCTCACGATCTGCCATTACCAACTTCTCCAAACTCGCTATGTTTTTATTGTCCCGAAGGCGCTTTGACGGCTCGGTAAAAACGTTCTTCTCAGCATTCGCCACCCCCGGCAATCGAGCATGGAGCAGGTCAAGCGATTCGCGTTCTTGCTACAGCCGAAGGCCGAGTATAAAGCATGGATTGTGACTGAAAAGCACTTTTTTGGAACAGGCACGAACCCGGAACTTACGCGGGTTACAGCGTTTTTTACGAGCTTTTGGCCAACAGATCGCGCAACTTTTTCGCCAGCCGCTGAACCTGTTCAGGCTCCAGCCGGTAGGCCCAGTCACGGCGCCCACTCACCTCTGCGGCGTTGAAACCTTGATGCCCGCCAAGCACCAACCAATGCTGCTCGCCCTGCTTGTACAGCGCCCCCTCGAGCTGCTGTCCATCGAAACCGGCGAGACTGAACTGCAGCATCGGCGGCTGCTTGAAGCCCACCTGCGCCAGCGGTGCGGCATCGGCAAACTGCAGGTTGGAGAACACCAGCGCAACGCTATTGGCTGCCCCCTCGAAGCTGAGTTTCTGTTCCTTGCGCAACTCCTCGACCGCGAAGTTGTACTGCTCGGCATCGGCGCGCTTCAGCGTGAGTTTCTCGCCATCGGCGTAGCGCAGCAGCAAACTGGCGATGCGGGTGAATGGGATGTCGGTGACGCGTCGATCCAGCCAGTCCAGCTCACGGGTCGGTACCTGCAACTGCTGATCGATCAGCCATACCTGATCCTCACCGGCACGTCGCACCAGCTGCCCGCTGCCCTGCCGAGAGGGATTGCCCAAACGCAAATCCAGATCGGCATGCCCCTCGAACTGCAGCTTCACACGCAGCGCCTGTTCATCGCCCTCCCCCTTCTCGGCCAGTCCCAAGCGCGCATGCCATTGCGGGTTGGCGGTTTTGGCCTCCACCGTACGCGCCTCGCGCAACGCCCGCAGCAACTCGGCCAGCGCTTGCGGCGCCGCCGGATAATCGGCCTTGGCCGGCACCACCCACTGCTCGCCGCGTCGCTCAATACGCACAGGCGGCTGCCCCGGCTGCTCGATCTCCAAGGCCTGCAACGTGCTCAGATAACCCTGTTCGGCCGCCAGCCACGGCGTCGGCTCGATTTGCGCCAGGTTCTGTTGCTGGCTGCGCTGCACGGTCAGATAGCCCAGCACACAAAGCAGCACGATGACGATCAATGCGATCAGACCTTTACGTCCCATACCCATCTCACTGTTGATGACTCGGAAGCGGCGTAGGGTGGATCACGCTTCACCGATCCACCGTTGTGGTGGATGTAAACAGCGACATCCACCCTACGCGCGATTCGTGGGAGGGGCTTTAGCCGCGACTGTCGCCGCTGAAGCGCCTCCCACAGGTGGAGCCCTCAGCCCCACCAACTGGTATTGGCCTCACGCGCGACGACGGCGCCGCCACAACCACAACGCCAACACGCCGAGCGTCAGCAGCGCCGGCATCAGGGCGATGTTGATGATCTTCAGCGTGCGACCCAGCGCCTCGATATCGGCGTTGAGCTGGTAACGCACCTCGCGCAGCTCCTTGCGAATCTCCAGCTTCTGCTGGATGAAACGCTGCAGCGCGCCCTGCTGCTCCGGCGTCAGCTCAAGATTTGGATCGTCGCTTTGCTGCAGCGCCGCCAGTTGCTGCTCGGTTTCGGCCAGGCGCGCCTGCAAGGCTTGCTCCTTGTCACGGAAACGCTGTTCGGCAGCACGCTGCAACTCCTCGACCACCACGAACGGGCGGCTGAAGCGACCACGCGAACGCACGCTGATCAGCGCCTCGGAGCCGGTCAGGTTGTCCAGCGCGTTGATGGTGAAGCTGCCGTTGTCAGCCCAGGGCTGCGGCATGCGCTGGCCGAAGAAGTCCTGCACCTGCACCCACATGCGGTCGCTGAGGATGTCGGTATCGGCCACGGCGATGACGTTGATGTTGTCCGCCTGCTTGAGGCCGTCCTTGCGCCCCTCGATGCCATCGGGGAAGGCGCTCTGCGCCGGACCATCGATGCGCGCGGCGATGGTGTAGCGCTCGCCGGTCGGCTCCAGCTCGCGGATCAGCTCCTCGGGGTTGCCGAGCATGGCAAAGCGCTGGGCATCGAAGGGCATGGCGTATTCGGAGCTCTGCATCAGCGGGGTGAAACGCGTCTTCGCCCCTTCCACCGGCTCGAGAATGCCGGCGGTGGCGACGGTGACGCTCTCCAGCCCGGCCGTGGCGATATCGGTCTGGTCCAAAGCCTTGCGCGGCAGGCTCAGCCAGGCAGCATGACGCACGGGGCGCTGACCCTGCCCCATGTTCACCGACATGGCGTAGGCGCCATCGCCGAGGACCTTGTCCGGCACCATGCGCAGCCCCCAGGCCTTGAACAGTGACTCGATGTTCGAGGCCTTGTCCACCGCCACTTCACCCGGCATATCACCGGTATCGGCCTCGGCATAGGGATCGACGAACACCATCAGCTTGCCGCCGCGCAGCACGAACTGGTCGATGGCGTACAGGGTCTGCTCGGGCAGGTTCTTCGGATGCACCAGCCACAGCACCGAGACGTTCTCGGGAATCTGGTCGACATCGCTCTTGAGTTGCTCGATTTGGAACAACTGGCGCACCTGCTCCAGCACCATCCATGGTGGCGTCGGCTGCCGCGCCATCATGTCGAAGCCGCCGGTCATCGGCAGCCCGGAGAGCACGCCAACCACCGGCAGCTCCGGCTTGGCCAGGGTCTGCACCAGGCGGCTCAGCTCGTATTCCAGGTGCTCCTCCTGATCCAGGGCGAAGAACGGAATCACCTGGGTGTCGTCCAGGCCGTTGCTGCCGGCCAGGCCAAAGTAGATCGAGTCGCCGCCCTGCTGCAGCGGGATGCCTTGCAGGCCGTATTGCGCGGCCTTGTCCTCGTCTTCGGAAAACGGCTCGGGGTCGATGATGTGCAGGCGTATCTTGCCGCCGGCCTGGGCCTGGTAGGCCTTGAGCATCTCCTCCACGCGCTGGGCGTAGGTGCGCAGCGCCGGCAGGTTCTTGGCCACCTTGTCCGAGTAGAAGAAGTACAGGTTGATCGGCTCGTCCAGCTCGCCAAGGATCTGCTTGGTGCCGTCGGAGATGGTGTAGAGCTTCTGTTCGGTCAGGTCCAGGCGCGCACCGCCCAGGCCCAGGCCGGCCAGCAGGTTGAAGGCGATGAAGGCGACCGCGATCAGCAGCAGCCCGGCGCCGGAATAGATCAGCTTTTTCATGGGCGCTCCTCAGTCGGCTTTCTTCAGATCGATGACCACGGCGGTGGCGGTCAGCCAGGCAGCGATCAGCGAGAGGAAATACAGCAGGTCGCGCAGATCGATCACGCCCTTGCTGATGGCATCGAAGCGCACCAGGAAGCTCAGCGAAGCGATGGCGTCCACCAGCCACTGCGGCGCCCAGGCGAAGGCGTCGAGCACCATCGGAAAGCCGCTGACGATAAACAAAAAGCAGGCGCTGACCGCGAGGATGAAGGCGATCACCTGATTCTTGCTCAGCGCCGACATGCACGAGCCGATGGCCAGATAGGCACCGGCCAGCAGCCAACTGCCGATATAGCCGGTGACGATGGCGCCGTTATCCGGCTCGCCCAGGTAGTTGACCGTGATGATCATCGGGAAAGTCAGCAGCAGGGCGATGCCGGCAAACACCCAGGCCGCCAGGAACTTGCCGGTGACCGCCTCGAAGCGGGTGATCGGCAGGGTCATCAGCAGCTCGATGGAGCCGGACTTGCGCTCCTCCGCCCACAGGCGCATGGCGATCGCCGGCACCAGGAACAGATAGAGCCAGGGGTGGAAATTGAAGAAGGCGGAAAGATTGGCCTGCCCCCCCTCGAAGAAGCCGCCCAGGTAGAAGGTGAACACCCCGGACAGCACCAGGAAGATGACGATGAACACATAGGCCAGCGGCGTGGCGAAGTAGCTCGCCAGCTCGCGCTTGAAGATCACGGGCAACTGGGTCATCACTGCTCTCCCCGGGTCAGCGTGCGGAACACTTCATCGAGCCGGCCGCGTTCCACATTGAGTTCCTTGACCTTCCAGCCGCGTTCGGCAATCAGCGCATTGACCTGCGGGAAGATCACCTCGCCCGGCTGCGCCAGCACGCTCAGGCTGTGCTCGCGGGCGTTCTCCTCGACACCGGCGACACCCGGCAGCGCCGCGAGGGCAGCCTGGTCCAGCGCATCATCGGCCACCAGCGTCACCGCCTGGTGATAGCGCGAGCGGCTTTCCAGCTCCAGCGGTGTGCCATCGGCCAGCAGCCGGCCCTGGGCGATGATCACGGCGCGCGTACACAGCGCCGTCACCTCTTCGAGAATATGGGTGGAAATGATCACGATCTTGTCCTGCGCCAGACCCTGGATAAGCTGGCGCACCTGGTGCTTCTGGTTCGGGTCGAGGCCATCGGTGGGCTCATCGAGGATCAGCACGCGCGGGTCATGCAGGATCGCCTGGGCCAGGCCGACGCGGCGCTTGAAGCCCTTGGAGAGCGTCTCGATGCTCTGCTCCAGCACCTTGTCCAGCTCCACCTGCTGCACCGCGCGCTGCACGCGCAGCTTCTTCTCGGCACCGCGAAAGCCACGTACCTCGGCGATAAATTCAAGAAAACCACGCACCGTCATGTCGCCGTAGCACGGCGCACCTTCGGGCAGATAACCGATCTGCCGCTGGGCCTTGAGAGTCTGGGTCTGGATATCGCAACCGAGGATGCTCGCCGTACCGGAGGTCGGCGCGAGAAAGCCGGTGAGCATCTTCATGGTGGTGGATTTGCCGGCCCCGTTGGGACCGAGAAAGCCCAGCACTTCCCCTGGCTGGACCTGGAACGACAAGTCATCGACTGCCGTGTACTGCGCAAAACGCTTGGTCAGGTTTCTTATATCGATCATGGCCTCTCACCGTCGCGAAGGGCACTGCGCTCAGCGAAACCATCGCGAGAGCGCAGGCCGCAAGAACGCCGGACGCGGAATAGCACACGCCCGGACGAGGGCAAGACCGTAGCAAAACTGAAAAGTTCAGTCAGCAGTCCGAAACAAGTGGTAAATGGAATATGTGCTCAGCGATCCAGAGGGCTCAACACCGCCAGGCCACCTCGGTTGAGCACATGGGTGTAGATCATGGTTGTCTTCACATCTGAGTGGCCGAGCAACTCTTGCACAGTGCGAATGTCCTGGCCTGCTTCCAGAAGATGCGTGGCAAAGGAATGACGTAACGAATGTGGCGTCGCATGCTTGATCAAGCCAGCACGCCGCGACGCCTCACGCACCGCCCTCTGGATGGTCTTCTCATGCAGGTGATGGCGATAAATGCCGTGTCCGCGTGGATCCTGAGAGCGATTGCCCGAGGGGAAGACGAACTGCCATCCCCACTCCTTCGCCGCATTCGGATACTTGCGCGCCAGCGCGAACGGCAAATTAGCCTCGCCAAAGCCTTCGGCCAGATCGCCCTGATGCACGTGCTGCACCTTGTTCAAATGCTGCCGTAACGACTCGACGACACGCATTGGCAACATGGTTACCCGATCTTTTTGGCCCTTACCATCACGCACGATGATTTCTCGCCGGGTAAAATCGACATCCTTGACTCTTAGCCGCAGCGCCTCAAGCAATCGCAATCCAGCACCATAGAGCAGATTCGCAACTATCCAGCTATCGCCCTGCAATTGAGCCAACAGGGCATCGACCTCAATACGGGTAAGCACCACCGGCAGATGCTTGGGTTTCTTCGCCCGTACGACACCCTGCAACCAGGGTAAATCCAGCTTGAGCACTTCCTTGTAGAGAAATAGCAGAGCGGCCAGAGCCTGGTTCTGTGTCGAGGCAGACACGTCGCGCTTAACCGCGAGATGGGTCAGAAAAGCCTCGATCTCCACCGCGCCCATCTCCGCCGGATGCCGGTAGTGGTGAAAGCGGATGTAGCGCTTTACCCATTCGGCATAGACAGCTTCGGTACGGATGGAATAGTTTCTGACTCGAATCTGCTGGCGCAGTTGATCCAGCAGCTTGGGCTTGCCGTCATCCATGTCGCGTTTCTCCCTGGGTGCTGTCGCGTTTGCCGCGACAACCTTCAAGCTAGACAAGGACTTGCAAGACGACAAGGAAGATTATGCGACAGCTGTCGCGTGGAAACGCGACATGAATGTCGTCTAATTAATAGTTAGGCTGGAAAAGTTAGGAGAATTCCATGATTAGTCAGATATCCGGAGAGCCATTGAAGTTCATCGGACAATTATTGCTCGTTGATGATTCGCAACGAAAGGCGTTGGAGGCAGTCCTTCAAGAATGCGGCTGTGTAGGTAGTTGGTCTCCTTCGGTTTATCACATACAGAAATACAGCGATTCTTCTCAGCCTAACGAAGACGAAGTAGCCATATGGTCGCTGTACGTGCCGAAAGTAGAAGATGCAGAAAATGCCCAGCGCGCGCTAGACGCTATAGATGCCTAACAATTCAAGCCGATGCCGCTTCGCGGCACGGCTTAATTCAAGCGTTATGCAGCAAATCAATAAAATTGATATGCGTCATGGCAAATACGGATTCACTAGGGTAACAAAATGAAAAAAGAATTAATTCTTGCATTAGCAATTTTTTCAACTTCGAGTGCATTCGCAGTTGTAGACGAGAACAGTCAGAAAAATGCAATTTGCTATGTAAAAGCTAATGCTCCCGATCTTGTATTTGGTGAATTGCCATTCTCTTGTGATGGAAAGCCAGAATCTTTTGTTGCCAAAGTAAAGGAAGAGCTTGATTTTCTATCAACAACTGAACTTATTGAAAATTTAAACTATTGCAAGGTTAAAATATTTGAACCGAAGAATATGACAAATGTTGCTAGGGGCGTATGGGGTCTTAAAGACTCACCAATCATGTCAACAAATGCGGTTATAGCTGCATCAATTTCAGACGCATGTAAAATTATCAATGAAAGTGGTGAAAAAATATCTGCTCAAGAAACGGCTAGTAAGCCTGTTAATCCCCGCTACACAATAGAGGACTGGCTACAAAATCCCCAAGGATTCGGCACTGACCCGCAGTCGATAACGCAAGAAGAACACAACCAGTGCAAGGAGCTTGCTACGGTCGTAATGGGCGTTGTTAAGATGACCCAAGAAGGTGTCCCTGAGAACATCGTTCGCCAGACTCTCGTGGATTCAAATCAACTGTACCTGAACAATGCTCTCCGATATGCCCATTCTTTACAGCAATTCCCTCAGCATATGAGCGCTCAAATTGCAACGCAGTCATACGGGAACGCCTTTATGGTATGTTTCTTGAACAAAGGCGGTGAGATATTTAAGTACGGGAAACAGTAATTAAAGGAATTCGTCATTTAAATGTTAGATTTACATATGTTATTTTTCGATAAGGTCAAGGAATCTTTAGTAAATCGAGTTGCCGAATTGGTGATTGCCTCATTTACGGCACTGCTACTGTGGGCTGCATATCAGGTTTCTCCGGAGATAATACCTGCGATAGAGTCGGTTAGTTCAAAAAAAGTTCTGCTAGCACTTCTCGTCGCATCCTTTACCCTCAACATCATCTTACTTCTTGTGGTTTGGTCTACCTCAAAAAAAGATTCCTTCCGTCTCAAATATGGCATCTACTGGGATATTAAAAAGAATCCGCACTGTCCGTCTTGCAAAGCACCGCTTGCTGCATACGGAGCTTATCAAATAGGTGGTGTCGGCTATCGCCGTATACCATGTAAAAAGGTATTCCCACTTACAGATGCTAGCGGCAAAGAAATTGAGCCGGCTCAAGCTCTTCGTGAGCTGTAGGCATAACAACTGGTTCAAATCGCTCGCTGCACTCACTGGGACGGGCTAAAGCCCGCCCCTTAACCAAACGTTAGCCACTGCAGGAAAGCCGCATGCAAAATAACATCGAAAAGTTCAATTACTTGGTGGGCGTTATCTTTGCAAGTCTTTATCGCTCTTTTCCTTGCCGAGTCCGCATTGAATACCTTGAAATTATCGGCGCTAGTCAGTGCCCAGAAACAATTGATGAAGCAGGAAACTGGACCGGTATTTACATAAAAGACGGTGAATTAAAAAACTTAACTGAAGAACTTGAATTTCTACACGAAACCTTGCAATGGCTGTATGAAACCGGCTACCTAATAGGTTCTGTGGGTCTTTCACATGGCGGGCGCTACGCAACAGTTACACTAAGTCCCAAAGGGCTTGAAATACTAAAAATAGTACCTAATTCTATCAGCCCTGAATCAAGCGGAAAATCTATCGCTGACGAACTCTCCGAAGCTCTTAACGCCTCAGCCAAAGAACAAGTTGGCGAGATAGCAGGAAAGGCACTTTCGTATTTATTCAAAATTGGCTGGGGAAGCCTCGCCGTTATTGGCTAACAGTGGTATATGGACTCTCCCCACAAGTAGTGAGTAAAGCTTTGCTTTTGCACCTGTCGTCAGCGCGGTTGCATTCGTATATCCGGCCTGTTCTGGGCGCTACCGCCCTGGCCATTCTGTAGTTCGCGCAGCGGGGGCCAAGCGTTCAATCGAT
>JAEYXX010000160.1 GCA_023431055.1 Pseudomonadota bacterium | reverse complement strand
TTACCGCTACAACCTTGTGATGCGAAGTCCGCCACTCTCTCGAGTCCGGCTTCGGGATACTCCACGTAGTGGTAATGAGGCGGGGGGCCGATCTACAGACGAGGTCACGCAAGGTGCCTCTAGGAGCAAACGGCCTCCCCGGAAACTGTTTCTTCGTTGCGGTTGGTAATGCGCTCAACATACAAGGAGCCGCGCCACGCGGCGAAGACGGTCTAACTGGCGGCACACCTAATAAGCTTCGCCCCGGGGCGTGGCTCCTACAGGACAAGACCGGGTAAACCGCTTTCACATTCATTCGTTCGTAGCCCGGATGCAATCCGGGAAACCCATTCCCCGGATTGCATCCGGGCTACAGGATTTATCGCATGAACATCGTCATCCTCGGCGCCAGCGCGCTGGCCACTGCACAACGCCTCAAGGCGCTTTATCCACAGGCCGTGATCCATGGCCTGCGCGGGCGCGCCGATGGCGCTGAACACCACTACGACGAGTTCGGCGAGCACCTGCGCGCCCTGTATCGCGCCGGCCAACCGCTGGTGGTGCTTTGCGCCGCCGGCATCGTCATCCGCAGCCTGGCCGCGCTGTTGGCAGAGAAGGGCGCCGAGCCGCCAGTGCTGGCCCTGGCCGAGGATGGCAGCGCGGTGGTGCCGCTGCTCGGCGGCCTGGCAGGGGTCAACCGCCTGGCCCGCGAGATCGCCGCGCACCTGGGGGTGGCACCGGCCATCACCACCAGCGGCGAGTTGCGCTTCGGCACCTGCCTGCTGGAGCCGCCTGCCGGCTATGCGCTGGCCGATCTGCAGCAAGGTAAGCGCTTCGTCAGCGACCTGCTCGGCGGCGAAACAGTGCGTATCGAAGGCCAGGCGCCCTGGCTGGAAAGCGCGCAACTGCCTGTGGATAACGCCGCCAGCCGGGTTATCCATATCACCCCCGAGGCCCGCCCGGCGCAGCCCGATGAACTGCTGATCCACCCGCGCAGCGTCGCCGTGCTGATCGAGCAGCCCAGCGCCGACCTGCCGGCTCGACTGCAGCAAGCACTAAGCACCACCAGCCTGGCGCCACAAGCGCTGGCCGTGCTGCTGGCGGACAAAAGCTGGATGGCCAACGCCGAACTGCACGCCACCGCCGCCGAGTTGAAGCTGCCACTGCGCTTTATCCACAGCACATCCGAGCTACCGCCCGAGCACCATGTCGGCGACGGCCTGCGCCTGCTGCTGAGTGAACAGCCGCTGGATATCGAACGCCTCGGCCAGCGCCGTGGTCGCCTCAGCGTGGTCGGCCTCGGCCCTGGCGCCGCCGAGCATATGACCCCCGCCGTGCGCCGCGCCCTGGACGAAGCCGAAGACCTGCTCGGCTACGACACCTACGTGAAGATGGCCGGCCCGCTGCGCGCCGATCAATGCCTGCACCCCAGCGACAACCGCGAGGAGCTGCAGCGCGCCGCCCATGCCTTCGAACTGGCCGCCACGGGCCGCCGGGTGGTGATGATCTCCTCGGGCGATCCCGGCGTGTTCGCCATGGCCGCCGCGGTGATGGAGGCGTTGGAAAGCCCGCAGAGCGAGGCCTGGCACGGCGTCGAGCTGGAAGTGCTGCCGGGCGTGTCCGCCGCCCTGGCCACGGCTGCCAAGGCCGGCGCGCCGCTGGGCCACGACTTCTGCCTGATTTCCCTGTCGGACAACCTCAAGCCCTGGGCGGTGATCGAAAAGCGCCTGGCGCATGCCGCCATCGCCGACCTGGCCATGGCCTTCTACAACCCGATTTCCAAATCCCGCCCCTGGCAACTTGGCCGCGCGCTCGACTTGCTGCGCCAGCACCGCGCGCCGGAAACCCTGGTGGTACTTGGCCGTGATATCGGCCGCCCCGCCGAAGCCCTGCGCAGCCTCACTCTCGGCGAGCTGACGCCGGAGCTGGTCGACATGCGCACCCTGGTGATCATCGGCTCCAGCCAGACCCGCCGCTTCCCCCGCGCCGATGGCGGCGAGTGGGTGTATACGCCGCGCTGGTATCCCGATATCGAGTCATGATTCTCTCTGCCGCTGTCATCCCTGTTCCGTAGGCGCGCCGCCCAGGCGCGAAGCGATTGCGGCCATACCGCGATAACGGCGTTGCCCGCCACATTCGCCGCGAGGCGCGGCTCCTACAACGCGCCACCCTGACGACGGAAGGTGCCGGGCGCCATACCAAAGCGCTGGCGAAACAACTTGCCCAGGTGGCTGGCATCGCTGACGCCGATCTCGTCGGCAAGCTGCGCCAGGCTGTGGCTGGAGTTGAGCAGGCGCCAGCGCACGTGCTGCAGGCGCAGTTCGTTCCAGTATTCGCGCGCGCTCATGCCCTGGCTGGCCTGAAACAGGCGATCGAGCTGACGGCGGCTGATGCCGACACTGGCCGCCAACTGCTCGATGCCGTCAGCGCTGGCCAGGCCGTGGCGCATCAGGGCGATGGCGCGGTCTACATGGCGCTCGCCGCTCGATGTCGTATGCAACGAGCGCAGCGCGTGCTGGCCGCTGCGCGTTTCGTCCACCAGCATATCGGCCAAGCCCTTGAGCGCCCGTGCCCGGCCGCTGCCCTGAGCCAGCAGCTCCACCGCCAGATCGATGGCTGCGGTGCCGCCGGCGCAGGAAATCCGCGCACCATCAAGGCAATACAGACGCTCGCGAGCCAGGCGCAGCTGCGGAAAGCTGGCGCGAAATTCCGCTTCATGGCGCCAGTGCACCGCCACCCGATAACCGTCAAGCAGGCCGCAGGCGGCGAGCAGGAAGCTGGCATTGTCGATCGCCACCAGCTTCACCCCAGCGCGAGCTGCGCGACGCAGCAGCTGCTGATAGGTCGGCGCCAGCGCGGCGGTGGCCTGCGCGTTACGCCCGCCGAACAGCACCAGATAGTCGAAGTCAGCCAGATCGAGTTGCTCGGGTGTAGCCTCGATACGCAGCGCAGCACCGCTGCTGGACAGCACATGCCCTGGTTGCAGGCCGAGAATCGTCCAGGTGCAGTAACGCTGGCGGCTGTAGTCCTCGTCGTCGGCGCTAAAACGCAACTTGTCGAGAAAACCACCAAACGGCAGCAGGGCGAACTCCGGCAGGGGCAGCAGGAGAAAACGCAGATCGGGGCTTTCGGCCATGTTATGTCCAGAATCAACTGCTAGATAGCCAGAATCTACCTTATTCAAGTACCTGCCGCTGACTAGACTGGCCACGCCCAAACAGGAGACCCGCATGGCCCTAGAACTCTGGCTCGTCTACTTCATCGCCACCCTCGGCCTGGCGCTGACGCCCGGCCCCAACAGCCTGCTGGCGCTGACCCACGGCGGGCTGTACGGCGCGCGCATGGCGTTGGCCACCATCCTTGGCGGCGTGGTCGGCTTCAGCACCTTGATCGCCCTGGCCATGTTCGGCCTCAGCGCCCTGCTCAAGACCGCGCCCAACGCGCTGCTGGCGCTCAAGTGGATCGGCGGCGCCTACCTGATCTGGCTGGGCGTGCAGCTGTGGCGCTCGCCGCCGATGAACCTGACCCTGACCGACAGCGGCACCCGCCCCGGCGCCGGCCGGCTGTTTCGCCAGGGCCTGCTGTCGGCGTTGTCCAATCCCAAGGTGATCCTGTTCTACGGCGCCTTCCTGCCGCTGTTCCTCGACCCACAGCGCGGCCTGGCCGTGCAGTTCGTGGTGATGGCCGCGACCTTCGCCGTGGTCGAATTTCTCGTCGAATTGCTGCTGGCGCTGCTGGCCTTCCGCGTACGGCCCTGGCTGCAGCGCGGCGGCCGCACCTTCAATCGCAGTTGCGGCGTGCTCTTCGTGCTGATCGGCGTGGCGCTACCGCTGGCGCGCTAAGCACGCCCGGCATCAGGCCTTCAACGCCTCACCAATCGCGTAATAGTGCCCGCCCGCCACGTGATGCAGGCTGCGCAGGCTCGGGTCGGCCGTCTCGAAATGCCAGCGACCGTCGCGAAACACGCGCTCGTCCGCCCAGGCCGCAATCACCTCGCCAATGAACAGATCATAGGCCTGCTGGTTGTGCGGCTCATCGAGCAGCCGGCAGACCAGCCAGGCCGAGCAGCCCGCCACCAGCGGCACATCGTGGCCTGGCATCTCGAACAACTCGACCCCGGCATGCGCCAGCTTCGCCGGATCATCGGTCAGGCTGGCGTTGCCCACCGCCTGGGTCAGCTGCAGTTGCGCCACGGTCGGTACCTGGATGGCGAACAGGCCGCTGCCCTCGATCAGCGCGCGGGTGCGGGTGGCTTTGTCGATCACCACGGTAAGCTTCGGCGGATCGAAATCCAGGGCGCAGCACCAGGCTGCCGCCATGACGTTATCCACAGCCTGATGACGCGCCGACACCAGCACGGTGGGACCGTGGTTGAGCAGACGATAGGCCTTGGTCAGGTCGACGGGACGGATAGAGGCGCTCATGCAGGCTCCTGAAAGCGAAAAAGGCGCCCGCATGCTGGCCCGGCTGAACCAGCATCGCAAGCGCCTGCAACAGCGGTTGTGGATCAGAACTCCTGCGTGGTCGGACGCAGGACGATCTCGTTGATGTCGACGTCGGCAGGTTGCTCGATGGCGTAGGCGATGGCGCGCGCCACCGATTCCGCCGGGATCGCCTGCTTGTAGAAGTCGACGACGAAATCGCGGCTCTGCTGGTGCGAGCTGCCGAACTTCAGCTCCGAATCCACCGCGCCGGGCTCGATGGTGGTAGTGCGGATGCTGCCGCCGACCTCATGACGCAACCCTTCGGAGATGGCGCGTACGGCGAACTTGGTGCCGCTGTAGACGGTGCCACCCGGGCTGAACACCTTGATCCCGGCCACCGAAGCGATGTTGATGAAATGCCCGGCGTTCTGTTGCTGGAATACCGGCAGCGCCGCGGCGATGCCGTACAGCACGCCCTTGATGTTGATGTCGATCATGCGCTCCCACTCGTCGACGCGCACATCGCTCATCGGTGCGATGGACATCAGGCCGGCGTTGTTGATCAGCACGTCGACGCGGCCGAAGCTGTCCAGTGCGCCCTGGATCAGCGCCTTGACCTCATCGGCGCGGGTCACGTCGGTGGTGTAGGCCACAGCCTCGCCACCAGCGGCGACCAGCTCGCTGACCAGTTGCTCGAGACGCTGTTTGCGCCGTGCGGCCAGCACCACCTTGGCGCCCAGCTTGCTCAGATGACGGGCGGTGGCTTCGCCCAGGCCGCTGCTGGCGCCGGTGATGACCACGACCTTGCCAGAAATATTGTTGCTCATGGTGATGCCCTCTATCGATTCGTTGAGTGCCCGGCGTCGCTCGCTGGACATAGCCTCACATTAGAGGCGATTTAAGTTTCAATGAATGGAAGAGTTTGGATTAGGCTATTCCACATTCTGGAATACAGAGGCGCCCCGACATGCTCAACCGCATGGAGATGATCCGCATCTTCTGCAGCGCAGCCGACTGCAGCAATTTCCGCGAGGCAGCGACTCGCCTGGGGGTTTCACCGCAGGCGGTGACCCGTGCGATCAAGGCGCTGGAAGAGGAACTCGGCGAGATTCTGTTTCACCGCAACACCCGCCAGGTGCATATCACCGCCTTCGGCGAGGCCTACGCGGTGCGCGCCCGGCAGATGCTGGAGGACTTCGATGCGCTGTTTCGCGGCCACCGCGCCGAGGGCGAATCGGTCATCGCCGGGCGCATCGGCATCACCGCGCCGCAGGCCATCGGAAAACGCTTTCTGGTGGGTTTTCTGCAGCCCTTACTCAAGCAGCACCCGCAACTGGTGCTGAACCTGCGGCTGGAGGACGAGATCACCGACGCGGTGGAGGCGCAGATCGACATCGGTATCCGCGTCGGCTTTCTGCGTGATAGCCGCTACGTCGCGCGCGCCCTGGCGCCGGTACCGTTGCTGGTGGTGGCTGCGCCCGAGCTGATCACTGCCACTGGCGAACCAAGTGATCTCGATGAATTGCAGCAGCGGCCGCTCTCGGTGCTGATCGACCGCAAGACCGGCCGTCCCTGGCCGTGGACCTTCGCCCACGGCCCCAGCCTGCATCCACCTGCGCCAGCGTTGGTATGCGACGACCCCGAAGCCGAGCTGGAGGCCGTGCTCGCCGGCCTGGCCTACGGCCAGTTGCCCGCCTACCTGGCGCAGCCCTACCTGGAGAGCGGCCGACTGCAGGCGGTGCTGACCGAGCAGGCACCCGATCCCTGGCAGTTGTTTATCTATCGCCCGCAGCAAGGCCCGGTGCCGCCAAGGGTGCGCCTGGTGTTCGATCACCTGCGCACCTGCTTCTCCGACCCGGCGCAGTTTCCCCAGGGCTGAGGTCGCTCACGGCAACGCCATCGTCGCCTGCGAAGCCTTCCCCCTGCCGCGCTCTCCGTACCCTGCCTGAAGCCGTCTAAATCAGGGATCAGGAGCGTCGCATGAATGCTATCCACACGGGCCAGCAGGTCAGCCCGGCCACCTTGCACTGCGCGAGCATGGCGGCACCGTGCTGTGCCTGTCGGCGTTCATCTCGGCCACGGCGCTGTCGTTCTATATGT
Organism: Pseudomonadota bacterium; assembly: GCA_023431055.1. GTDB lineage: Bacteria > Pseudomonadota > Gammaproteobacteria > Pseudomonadales > Pseudomonadaceae > Aquipseudomonas. The sequence goes on along the minus strand of JAEYXX010000160.1, from coordinate 16,540 downwards.
TCACCACGTATCTCACCACTTACATGCAAGTGGTCGGCGGCGCCACGCGGCCGACCGCCCTGCTGGCCAGCCTGATCGCGCTGTTCTTCGCCGCCCTGCTGTGCCCCTTCGTCGGGCGCTATTCGGATCGCGTCGGCCGCCGGCGCACCATCCTCACCGCCGGGGTGGCGTTGATCGTCGCGGTGTATCCGGCGTTCACCCTTGCGGCCTCGGGCACCCTGCTGGCTTCAGCCCTGGGCGCCATGCTGCTGGCCGTCGGTGCGGTGATCTGTGGCGTAGTAACGGCGGTGCTGCTGTCCGAGCAGTTCCCTACCCGGGTGCGCTACACCGCCTCGGCCTTCACCTACAACCTGGCCTATACGATCTTCGGCGGCACTGCACCGCTGGTCGCCACCTGGCTGATCGAGCAGACCGGCGACCGCATGTCGCCGGCCTACTACCTGATCGTCATCGCCCTGATCGCCCTGGCTGGCGGCCTAGCGCTACCGGAGTCGGCGAAGCGCCCGCTGAATTACCAGCGCTGAGCGATCAGTACTGCACCGAGTAGCTCAAGCCAAAGGTACGACCGGCTGCCGGCAGGCTGGAGATGGCGCCGTAGGTGGCCTCGGCCTGCTGCCCGTAGACGGTCTTGTAGTCGCGGTTAGCCAGGTTGTAGACACCGAAACCGACCTCGCCGCCCAGCCAGGGCGCGTGAGCGATCAGGTCGAGCACGGTATAGCCCTGGATCTTGGTCGCCGGGGTGGCGCGGATGGTTGGGCTGATCGCGGCGGACTGGGCGTCGTCGTAGGCACGGTCGCTGCCACCCACGGTGAGCGCCTGCAGGCGCACGCCATAGCCATCGAGGAAGCGCCAGTCGCTATAGACGGTGGCCTTCAGCGGCGAGACGCGGAAGGCATTGAGCTCGCGCCAGTTGCCGGCAGCGTCCTTGTACTGGCCACGGGTGTAGGCCAGGGTACCGCCCAGCGTCCAGCCCTCGACCACCGGCACCTGCAGGTTGCCTTCGGCGCCCCATACGCGCTCGTCGGTGTCGGCCACCGAGACGCTGAAATCGCGGTTGAACTGCACCACCTTGTCGGAGGTGTTGTAGAACGCCGTCACCCCGGCGTTCAGGCCGCTGGCATCGCCCAGGCGCCAGCCCAGTTCGTAGTTGTTGACCTTGATCGAGTCGATGCTGCTGCTATCGATGACGAAGCTGGCCGGCACGTCGCGCAGCATGCGCTGGGTGTCGGGCAGGCTGAAGCCCTGGGAGAAGTTGGCGAACAGCTGCTGAGTGTCGGTCAGCTTGTACACCGCGCCGAGGTTGAACAGGGTTTCGCTGTGGCGCACGTTGCCGCCTTCCAGGGTACGCGCCTGGTAACCGGCCACGGTGGCGGCGGTCACTGCCTCACCATAGGGGATGGAGTCGTCCACTTCGTTGCGGATGGTTTCGCGGCGAACGCCGGCCTGCAGACTGAGGCGTTCGGTGAGCTGGTAGTCGCCTTGCAGGAACGCGCCGGTCTTGCTCACTTCCACGTCCGGGCCCATCGAGGAACTGTAGGTCTCGCGGTAGTTCAGGCCATTGCTGGTGAAGAAGCGGTTGAAGTCGTAGAACTGGCCGTCCTGACGATCCTGCTCACGTTCGTAATCGAGGCCATAGGTCAGTTGCAGATCGCGGCCAGCCAGCTCGAAGCCCTTCTGCAACGCGGTGCGCACGCCCCAGACGTCGATATCGGTACTCGACTGCAGCACCACGTTGGCCACGCCGCCAGGCAACGCGGCATTCGCCGCACGACTGGCGAACGGGAACCAGCGCGATTTTTCCTTGCGATAGTAAGCCTCGGCGGTCAGTTGCTGGCCACCCAACAGGTCGCGGTTGAGGTACTGCACATTGGCGCCGTAGTGGCGTGTACGTGGCTGGTCGTCGAGCTGCAAACCATCCACCGCGTTGTGGCTGGGCTGGTAGTTCGAAACCAGCAACGCCGACAGGTTGGGGCCGTAGTCCGGGCCGTAGTCGCTGTCCTGCTCGTCGTCGTAGTAGCGCACGCCGGCGCTCAGTTGCTGATCGTCGTCCAGGTGCCAGGTCAGGCGGCCGTTGAAGTCGAAGCTGGTGGTGTCCTGGCGGTCGGTCTGGGAGATTTCCGGGCCGATGCGATCACCATGGGCGTCGCGAATCTCGCCCTGCTTGGTGAAGCTCAGGCCGGCGAAACCGCTGACCGCGCCCTGGTGGAAGGCAGCGGTCTGCGAGGCCTCGTAGGCCATGGCGTCACGCGCCGCCTTGCCGGGGGTACGCAGGCCGATACGGCTGCTGAAGTCGCTGGTTTCGTCGTCGGCATTGCGCGTGATGATATTGATCAGGCCGCCGGTGGCGCCGGCGCCGTAGATGCTGGTGGCACCGGAGATCACCTCGATGCGCTCGATCATCGCCGGGCTGATGCTGTTGAGCTGGCGCGAACCATCGCGCGAGCCGGTCAGCGGCACGCCGTCGATCATCACCTGCACGGTACGCCCGCGCATGGTCATGCCGTAGTTGCTGGTGGTGCCGCTGCTCGGCGCCAGCGAGGGCACCAGCTGGCCGAGGATATCGGCGGTGGAACGGCCAGCGGCGGCCTGCTCTGCGACCTGCTCGCGATCGATGCTGTAAACCGTACCGGCGATCTCGGCGATGCTCTTGGCCGAACGGGTGGCGGTGACCACCATCGGGCTGAGTTCCTTGATCTGGCTGCTCGTAGTGTCGTCGGCCTGCGCGTGGAGCGCGCCGCTCACCGCCAGGCTGAGCAAGGTGACCTGCATGGATGCCGAAAGATGCCTCATGGTTTCCCCCAGAGAAAGCGCGTCAATGATTGCCGGAGCCGGCCTGGATCGACCGGACGATAGGTTTGCAGAGCAGGACGCTGAGCACTGAAAGTGCGCCCAGCAGCAGGTAATAGGTTTCGTAGCCCAGGCCCTTGGCGAGGAAGCCCGACAGCGAACCGCCGACGAAGAACACCAGCAGCTCGAAGCACACCAGCACGGTGAAGTCAGTGCCGGCCTGCTGCCGCGAACAGAGCTGCATGAACAGGGCGTAGAGGCTGGTCATCGCCAGGTAGCGAATGGCCAGGAGCACCAGCACCATGGCGCCGAGCCACAGCGGTGAGCCGTCGGCCAGGCCGCTGAACAGCAGCCCGGCGACCGCCAGATAAGCCAGGCTGCGCAGCCAGCCGGCACGTAGCAGCAGGGTCGCCGCACGCTGGCGTTGCAACAGACGCGCAGCCGCCACGGCGGCGAGCAGCCCGACGCTGGCGCCGGCCACAGACATCAGCAGGCCGATCTGCGTCAGCGACCACTGGCGATCCACCAGCATCGGCGTGAGCATGGCCATGGCCGGCGCCTCCACCAGGCGATAGACCAGGATCAGCAGCAGTGCCCAGCGGATCTCCGGGCGCTTGAAGGTGGCGACGAAGCCCGGCTTGGCCGCCTCGGCCTGGGCCGGCAGGTGGTCATCGACCCGCGCCACCGCCAGCATGGTCAGGGCACTCAGGCCGGCCAGGGTCAGCAGCGCACTCTGCCAGCCGACCACCTGGTACAGCCACAGCACGCCGGCACCACCGAACATACTGCCCAGCGCCACGCCGATGCTTTGCGCCATGCTGCCCAGGCGATGATCCTCGCTGGCCAGCGACTCCACGGTGTAGCCGTCGATGGCGATGTCCTGGGTGGCGGCGAAGGTGGATATCCACAGGCTCACCAGCACGAACAACAACAAGCCGTGCTCCAGGCCGGTCAGCGCCAGCACCAAGATGCCGGCCACCAGCGCCGCCTGGGTCAGCCACAGCCAGGTACGGCGCCGGCCGAGGCTGTGCAGGTAATGCCGGTCGACCAGCGGCGCCCAGAGAAACTTGAACGCCCAGGGGACATACAGCAGCGAAAGCATGCCGATCCAGCGCAGGTCGACACCCTGGCTACGCAGGATGGCCGGCATCGCCACGTTGAAGAAGTACAGCGGCAGCGCGTGGGCCAGGTACAGCACCACGATCACCGCCAACGCCAGCCGGGTCACCGGCACCTGCTCAGACGGACGCTGCATGATCCACCATGCGCTCGGCGATCCAGCGATAGCCGTGCGTCCTGTCCAGGGTGACGAAGTAGGGCACGCCCCAGGCGGCATGCAGCGCCGGGGTGTCGAGCCGGGCCTGCTCCTCGGCGTCAGCGGCGATGCGCACCAGCCCCTGGCAAATCTCGCGGAACGCCGCCTTGTGCTGCTTGTACCAGACGCCCTGGATGGCCCGGTAATCCTCGGCGAAGGTGCTGCCCTCGCGGGTCCTGGAAATGAAGAAGAACGGCTGACGGTCTTCGATCAGACGCTCGATGCCGTCCAGCCACTGGCTTATCTGCGCCGCGTCGACATGGTCATGGAAGACCGCCTCGACCACCGTCGTTTGCGTGAGGAGCAAACCCATCGCTGTGTGATTCCCATGATCGTTGGTAACGCAATCAAGACGATTGCGACCTCATTGCACATGAGAATAATTCTGAACAATGTTGCGCGCTTAGGGGAAAAGAAGGAAAAATTAGCCGCAACGAAACTTCCATCGGTCAAGCCAGCATGACGGTCTTCACCTGCGGTCAGCTCAGCGATGTCGCCCACACCTTGGGCGGCAACCTGCATTTCCAGCGCGAGCTATCGGGCGAACAGCCAGTGCTCGACGGCGAACAACAGGTGCAGGTGCTGAGCGAAGGCCTGGTGCTGTACTTCAGCCGCAGCCGCGACCTGGTCGACGCCAGCAGCGACAACCGCCTGGCACCGGGCATCACCGCCGCCTTTCTGCTGCAGGGTGAAGCCGAAGTCAGCCTGCCGCGCCAGCGCCTGCACTTCGACGCCCGCCCCGGTGGCCAGCGCGCCATGCTGGTCAACCTGACCGATAGCGACCAGTTCCAGCGCCACTGGCGCAGCGGCCGCGAAGAAACCAAGGTGTGCCTGAGCATCACCCCGGACTGGCTGCAGCAGGTCGCCATCGGCAGCCAGCTGCGCAGCGACGCCCTGCTGCGCTTCAGCCGCAGCCACTGGCACAGTCTGCCCTGGCAACCCTCGGTGGATATCCTTCAACGTGCCCACCAGTTGCTCGAACGTGACGCGAGCCTGCCGCCGTTGATGCAACGCCTGCAACGCGAGAGCTTCGCCCTGGATCTGGCCTGCGACATCCTGCGCGGCATCGACACGCCCCAGGAGAAACGCCTCGGCAACCATCTCGAACGCTGCCTGGCGCGCCTCAAGGAATGGCTCGACAGCGGCGAGGCAGATGCCCTGAGCATCACTGACATGGCGCGCCAGCTCGGCACCAATCCGGTCGACCTGCAGAATGCCTTTCGCAGCCGCAACGGCACCACCATCGCCGCCTACCTGCGCCGCCAGCGCCTGGCCCGGGCTTATCACGCCATACGCCAGCAGGGCCTGTCGGTGGAGGATGCCGCCAATCTGGCCGGCTACGAGCACCTCAGCAGCTTCAGCGCCGCCTTCAAGCGCGAGTATGGTTTTCCACCCTCGCAAGCCCGACGCTGAGCGAAGTGGATCAATCCAAATCTGCACAATTGGATCTATGTGACTGGACCACTGCTGCGTAGATTCATCGCTACCGGGGCAGGCCATCGCGCCCCTCAACGCGGATACGGATGAACACCATGAGCCAGCGCCTCGATTACTTCGCACTCTCCCCCAAGGCCTCCGGCAAATATGCCGAGTTTTCCATGCTGCTGACCCGCAGCCCCTTTCTTGCGCCGCTGGCCCACCTGGTCATGCTGCGTGCCTCGCAGATCAACGGCTGCGCCTTCTGCGTCGACATGCACGTGAAAGAAGCGAAGATCCATGGCGACCGCGAACTGCGCCTGCACCATGTCGCCGTGTGGCGTGAGTCGCCACTGTTCTCGGAGCAGGAGCGCGCCGCGCTGGAGTGGACGGAAGCCCTGACCCAGCTGTCGCCGCACGGCGTGTCCGACGCCATCTATGCCAGCGTGCGCGAGCAGTTCTCCGAGCAGGAACTGTCTGAGCTGACTTTCCTGGTAGTCGCCATCAACGGCTGGAACCGCCTCAACGTGGCCTTCCGCACCGTGCCCGGCTCCGCCGACAAGCAGTTCGGCCTGGACAAGGCCGGTCTGGCCTGAAGGTTATCCACAGGGGCGGTCGCCAGTCGCGCGGCCCCTGCTTCTCCCTGAGCCGCCCGCTGCACAGCACGGGCAAAACCGGCATGATGTGCCCCCGCGCCAGCACCGAGCTGGCGTGACGAATCCTCGTCGGCATCCTTCAGACACACTCGCCGCCCGCTCAACGGAGCCCTTGCATGCTGCCCCTGCCGTTTTCCCGCCAACCTGCCCGCCTCACCCTGCTCGCCCTCGCTTGCCTGAGCGGCCACAGCGCCTTCGCCGAAGAACCCGTGCAACTCGATTCACTGCAGGTCACCGGCGAACAGGTAAGTGAAGTAGAGGCCGCACGCGAGGAGCTCAAGCGCGTCCCCGGGGCCACCAATGTGGTGGATATGGCCAAGGTCGAACAAGGCCGCGTGGCTGGCGTCGCCGATGTGCTGGCCTACCAGCCAGGCGTCTACGCGCAGTCCCCCGGCAACGAAGGCGTGAAGATCAGCGTGCGCGGCTCGGGCATCAACCGCGGCCCCGGCTCGCACGCCTCCGGCACCCATATCATGCTCGACGGCCTGCCGCTGACCGGCCCCGGCGGTACGCCCTACGAACTGCTGGAGCCGCTGTGGATAAGTCGCGCCGAAGTGCTGCGCGGCGCCAATGGCTTCGACCGGGGTTCGCTGGCCCTGGGCGGCGCCATCGACTACATCACCCACACCGGCTACACCGCGCCCAAGCTGCAACTGCGCTACGAAGCGGGCAGCCGTGGCTACCAGAAGCGCAGCATCGCCTCCGGCCAGGTATTGGGCGATTTCGACTATTTCCTCGCCCTGACCGACAGCGAAACCAACGGCTATCAGGATCATTCCTCAGGTAAGGGCAAAGGCATCGCCGCCAACTTCGGCTACCGCCTCAACGAGAACCTGGAGACGCGTTTCTACCTGCGTTACCGCGAGACCGCGCACGAAACGCCTGGCCGCCTGACCAAGGCTCAGCTCAAGGACGATCCGCGTCAGGCCGCAGCCAATAACCTGCTTATCGACGCCCACCGCGACCAGCCCGGCAGCACCTGGCTGGCAAACAAGACCACCTGGCAGATCGACGACGACTCCACCCTGGTCGCCGGCCTGGCCTACCACCATTACCCGATGGATATCACCGAGACCGCTTACCGCGGCGGCGCCTATCGCATCCGCGTGGACTACAGCGATATCAGTGGCACCCTGAACTACACCCGCCGGCACAGCTTGTTCGGCCTGAACAGCGTGACCACCCTCGGACTGCGCAGCACCACCAACCTGCCGAGCAGCAAATCCAAGGAAACCGCAGCGTTGCCAATCGACGTCAACGGCACCACCTATCCAGCGGGCACCCTGATGCGCGACTACGAACACCTGGGTTCGGACAACGCGCTGCACTTCAGCAACGACACGGAGCTGATGCCCGACCTGTGGCTCACCAGCGGCCTGGCGCTGATCTACACCCGCCGCGAAGCCGAAGTGACCTGGCCGGCCACCGACGACAGGCTCAGCGAACACAGCTGGGACTACGCCCCACGCATTGGCCTGCGCTACCAGCTCAACCCGGATGTGCAGCTATTCGGCAATATCAGCCGCTCGGTGGAGCCGCCGCATGCCTGGTCGATGCTCTGGAGTTCGCCGCTACGCTTCCCCACCAGCAACCAGCCATGGAGCAATCGTCAAAGCACTGCCATCAGCCTGGACAATCAGACCGCCACCACCTTCGAGGTCGGCGGCCGTGGCGACTCTGCGCTCGGCCAGTGGGAGCTGACCTATTACTACTCACAGGTGCGCCACGAACTCCTCACCGTCGAGATCGAGCCCAACGTCTTCGCTGAATCCAACGCCAGTCCCACCGTGCACCAGGGTATAGAAGTCGGCCTGACCAGCCCGCTGTGGCAAGGTGGCACGGCAGGCGCCTTGAGCCTGCGCCAGGCCTACACCTTCAGCGACTTCCACTACCGCGACGACGACACCTTCGGCGACAACCGCCTGCCCGGCTTGCCGCGCCATTACTACCAGGCCGAAGTCCGCTACGACCACCCGAGTGGCTTCTACGCCGGCCTCAACACCCAGTACGCCTCCAAGGTCGCCGTGGACTACGCCAACAGCTACTACGCCGATGCCTACGCCATCTTCGGCGCCACCCTCGGCTACGCCTCGCCGAAAGACGACTGGCAAGCCTGGCTCGACCTGCGCAACCTGACCGACAAACGCTACGCCGCCACCGTTACGCCGGGCTATGACGACAAGGGCGCAGACGCGGCGCGCTCCACACCTGGGGAAGGGTTTGGGGTGTATACAGGGGTTTCTTGGAGTTGGTTGTAAGGTAGGGAGAAAACCGATGAAGAAGCTACTGTATGCAGCACTGGCTTTTTCTTCATTGGCGGCTGGCAACGAACTGCCAGCAGGCATTATCGAGAGTATTCCTGCCGATTATTCGGTATGGGTTTACGAGTCTGGCGAATTGGATGGCGACACGCTGACCGATTACCTCGTCGTTCTGCATAAGCCTGAAGAAACGACTCTGGCCAGCGAGCAGGAAGCACCACCACGGCCTCTGCTGATCTTCACCCAAACTGTCGATGGCGCTTACGCGCTGCGTGCTCGCAATGACCAAGTGGTGTTCAAGATCAATGAGGGCGGTCAATGCGACCCGTTTGACGCCGATACCCAGGGGCTAGCCATCAAACATCGGTACTTCACCATCGAAAATGGTGTTGCCTGCGGTCAGCACTGGACGGACTACATCACCTTCCGCTACGACCCGGCCTTGAAGGACTGGGTATTTCACAAACGAATCTTCGAAAACTGGGTTCTGAATGAGAGCCAGAATCCGGATGCCGATGCACTGGTTCGCAACGTACACAAAGTCATTAGCGGAAAACGCGAAGCGCCCATTCGGTTCGAGACTTATCGTCCGTGACGCGTAGGGTGGACAACGCTCTTCTTGTCCACCGCTTCTGCCCTCGGCCCTACGCCATACCTTCCTTACGCAGCAGATAACTATCCATGATCCATCCATTGCGCTCCCGTGCTTCGGCACGGGTGGTGGCGATGCGTTCGGCCACTTCGTCCAGCGGGCCGGCAATGAGGATTTCGTCAGCAGTACCCACGTATGCGCCCCAGTAGATATGCAGGCCCTGGCCGACGAAGCGGCGGTAGGTATCCTTGGCATCGAGCATCACCGCCGCGCTGTCTACGCCCTGCGGCCAGCCTTCGGCGAGCAGGCGGCCGGTGGTGATTTCCACGGCGCGACCGATGCTGTTGAGCGGGATGCGGTGGCGCGCGGTCAGCGCCTGCAGGCTGGTAATGCCGGGGATCACGTCATAGACGAAATCGCTGCGCCGCGCGGCGATGGCTTCGATGATGCGGATGCTGCTGTCGTACAGCGACGGGTCGCCCCAGACCATAAAGGCCGCCGTTTCGCCATCGGCCATCTGCTCGTCAATAAGCTGCTCGAACACCGCCTGCTTGTCGCGGTTGAGTTCGTCGACGCTGGCGCGGTAGTCAGCCGCTTCGCGCTCGCGCTCCGGCTGCTGACCTTCGGCGAAACGCGGTGTGTGGCCGTCGAGAAAGCGTGCGCAGATCTCGCGGCGCAGGGCGTTGAGCTTGTGCTTGGCCGCGCCCTTGTCCATCAGGAAGATCACGTCGCTGCGGCGCAGCGCCTTGATCGCCTGGTAGGTGATGTAGTCCGGGTCGCCGGCGCCGATGCCGACCAGCAGCAGGGTTTTCATGGGGTTCTCCAGGTGCGCCCTGGCACGCCGGGTGCCAGGTCGTCGATATGGTGATACTCGGCCTGTAGCGCCTGCGCCAGCTGGCGGGCGCGGCCCAGGCGGATGGGCGCGCGCTCAGTGTCGAGCAGCAGGGTCGGGCACGGCAGCGGCGCCAACGCTGGAAGATCACGCAAACGGCCATCGGTCAGGATCAGCAGGCGCTGGCGTTCGTGCGGCTTCAGTCGCTGGCGACGTAGCAGCCAGTCACCCGCCTGTTGCAGCGCATCGAGCAGCGGCGTGCCGCCACCGGCGCCCAGTTCGTGAAGCCATCGATGCAGTTCAGCACTGGCCTTGCGCCCCTGCCATAGCCATTGCGCCTCACGACCACCGGCCTGCAGCACGGCCAGGCGCGCACGCTGGCGATAGGCGCTGTCGAACACCTCCGCTAGCACGCCCTTAGCCAGGCTCAGCGCACCATGGCGCCGGGTCGAGGCAGAGGCATCGACCAGCACCAGCCAGAGTTCCTCAGCCTGCTGGCTGCGCGGGCGCAGCACCAACTGTTCGCGGCGTTGCGGCCGGCCCTGGCGCAGGGTCGCCGCCCAGTCGATACGACCGGCCACGCCGCTACGCGCAGCACCCCGCAGGCCGCCGCCGAGTCGTCCGGGCCGGTTACGGGCATCCGCGCCAGTGGCTGTACGCGGGCGGATGCTCAGAGCTTTTTTGGCCAACGCGGCGGCACACGCCGCTCGCCCATGGCCTGTGACTGAGCCGGCAGCTCGCCCCACTGACCTTCACCCTGGCTCTGTTCTCGCGCCAACTGCGGCGCCTGGCGCTGCTCGTCGGGCGGCGTGGCAGCCGGCGGTTGTTGCTGGCGACGGCGATGGCGCAGGACAAAGTCCTCCACCGCATCGATATCCACAGGCTCGATACCCGTCGCGCCACGCCAGGCGGCATGGGCACGGGCGGCGCGCAGCCAGACCAGATCGGCGCGCAGACCGTCGACGCCGGCAGTGAAGCAGCGCTGGCTGATCTCGCCCAGCGCCCCGTCATCCAGCGGAATATCCGCCAGGCGCTGGCGGGCATTCTGGCAACGCATCGCCAGGGCATCCTGCTCGTCCTGCCAGCGTTGCAGGAAGGCGGCGGGGTCGGCATCGAAGGCCAGACGGCGACGCACGATCTCGGCGCGCTCGGCCGGCTGCGGCTGGCCATCTAGGGCCAGATTGAGGCCGAAGCGGTCGAGCAGTTGCGGGCGCAGTTCGCCTTCCTCGACGTTCATGGTGCCGATCAGCACGAAGCGCGCGGCATGCCGATGGGAGATGCCGTCACGCTCGACATGGTTGACCCCGCTGGCGGCGGCATCGAGCAGCAGGTCGACCAGATGATCGGGCAGCAGGTTGACCTCATCGACATACAACACGCCGCCGTCGGCGCGGGCCAGCAGCCCGGGGGAAAACTGCGCGCGGCCCTCGCCCAGCGCCGCGTCCAGATCCAGCGTGCCGACGATGCGCTCCTCGCTCGCCCCCAGCGGCAGGGTGACGAAGCGCCCGCCCTCCAGCAGATCGGCCAGGCCACGGGCCAGGGTGGACTTGGCCATGCCGCGCGGGCCCTCGATCAGCACGCCGCCGATGGCCGGATCGATGGCCGCCAGGCACAGCGCCAGCTTCAGCGAATCGGCGCCGACCACGGCGGCAAGGGGGAAGTGATGTTCGGTCATGGCAGTGATCCGTGGAGGTGAGCGGTCGCACCTGGCTTTTGTGGGAGGGGCTTTAGCCGCGAGCATGTCGCCGCTGAAGCGCCTCCCACAATGGGCACGCTGCACCCGTAGGGTGGGTTAGCGGCGCAAAGTGCTGATCGTGCAGCCGCGTAGGAGAGTAGCGCGCCGCGTAACCCACCGGGCGATGCCAGGCGTGACACCGATGGTGGGTTACGCCGCACCCGCTTCAGCGAGTTGGCCAGCAACCATGACAGGCGGCTAACCCACCCTACGGGAAAGTGTCGCTTCATGACTCCTCGCTATCGAGCAGCAGGTTTTCCAGCGCCTCGCGGTACTCACCGGGATTCTCCCACAGGCCGCGTTGCTGGGCTTCCAGCAGACGCTCGAGGATATCGTTGAGCGCCCCCGGGTTGTGCTGCTGGATAAAGTCGCGAGTGTCTTTGTCTAGCAGGTAGGCATCGGTCAGCAGCGCGTACTGGTGGTCATCGACCAGCTCGCTAGTGGCGTCGAAGGCGAACAGGTAGTCGATGGTCGCGGCTAGCTCGAAAGCACCCTTGTAGCCATGGCGCTTCATGCCCTCGATCCACTTGGGATTGGCAGCACGGGCACGTACCACGCGGTTAAGCTCTTCCTTTAAGGTGAGAATACGCGGGGTGTCCGGCTGACTGTTGTCGCCGAAGTAGCTGGCCACCTTGAGCCCGCGCAGGGTTTCCACCGCTGCCAGCATGCCGCCCTGGAACTGGTAGTAGTCGTTGGAATCGAGGATGTCGTGCTCGCGGTTGTCCTGGTTGTGCAGCACTGCCTGCATCTGCTCCAGGCGCTCGACGAAGCGCTCTATGGCCGGCGCACCCTCGGCGCCGCTGCCGTAGGCGTAACCGCCCCAGTTGAGGTAGACCTCGGCCAGGTCCGCACGGCTCTGCCACAGGCGTTCCTCGATGGCGTTCTGCACCCCGGCGCCATAGGCGCCCGGCTTGGCGCCGAACACCCGCCAGCCGGCCTGGCGCCGCGCTTCGGCTTCATCCAGGCCGCTGTCCTTGAGTGCCAGCGACTCACGCCAGACCCGCGCCGACAGCGGGTTCATGTCTTCCGGCTCGTCCAGCTCGATCACCGCCTGCACGGCCTCGTCGAACAGGCGGATCAGGTTGCTGAAGGCATCGCGGAAGAAACCCGAGACGCGCAGGGTGACGTCCACCCGTGGCCGACCGAGCTGTTCCAGCGGCAGCACCTCGAAACGCTCGACGCGCTGGCTGCCCGGCTGCCATACCGGGCGCACACCCATCAGCGCCAGGGCCTGGGCGACATCATCGCCGCCGGTGCGCATGGTCGCCGTACCCCATACCGACAGGCCGAGCTGGCGCAGGTGGTCGCCTTCGTCTTGCAGATGGCGCTCCAGCAGACGATCCGCCGCCTGCACGCCGAGGCGCCAGGCAGTCGGCGTGGGCAGGTGGCGCACATCGACGGTAAAGAAGTTGCGCCCGGTGGGTAGCACATCCAGACGCCCGCGACTGGGCGCGCCACTGGGTCCGGCAGGGACGAAACGCCCCTCCAGCGCGGCCAGCAGACCGCCCATTTCGGCGTCGCCGCAGGCATCCAGCAACGGCGCGATATGCTTGGCCAGGTCGTCGAGGATCAGCGCCACCTCGGCACCGAAAGCGTCAATGCGCTCACCCGCCAGACGCTGCTCGATCAACCTCAGCGCCAACAGCTCCAAGCGCTCGCGAGTATCGCCGACGGTACGCCACAGGCTGTTATCCACAGCCTGCAACGCCTGTGGACGCAGCCCATCCCAGGGCTGGCCCATATCACAGTCCAGCGGATCGAGGCCCAGTTCCAGGCCACGGGCCAGCGCGCGCAGCAGGCTGGCATTGGCGCCCTGACCATCGCCACGGGGAATGCGCAGCAGCGCCAGCAGCGTATCGCGGCGCAGTTGCCCGGCCGGCGACTCGCCGAACACATGCAGGCCATCGCGGATCTGCGATTCCTTGAGGTCGCACAGGTAGGCGTCTAGCTGCGGCAACCAGCTATCGGCGTCGTCGTTGAGTTGCAGACCCAATTCGCGGTCGAGGCTGGCTTCGCGCACCTTGGTGAGAATCTCGCCGCGCAGCTCGACGGCGCGGCGCTGGTCGAGCTGGCTGGCGTCGTAATACTCGTCGGCCAGGCGCTCCAGATCGCGCAGCGGGCCGTAGCTTTCCGCGCGGGTCAGCGGCGGCATCAGGTGGTCGATGATTACCGCCTGAGTACGCCGCTTGGCCTGCGCGCCCTCGCCCGGGTCGTTGACGATAAAGGGGTAGATATTCGGCAACGGCCCAATCAGCGCCTGCGGCCAGCAGCCCTCGGAGAGGCCGACGCTTTTGCCCGGCAGCCACTCCAGGTTGCCGTGCTTGCCGACGTGGATCAGCGCATCGGCAGCGAACGCCGTGCGCAGCCAGGCGTAGAAGGCGATATAGCCGTGCGGCGGCACCAGATCGGGGTCGTGGTAGACCGCTGCTGGGTCGAGCTGGTAGCCGCGTGCCGGCTGGATGCCGACGAAGCACAGACCGAAACGCAGGCCAGCAACCATCATCCGCCCGCTGCGGAACATCGGATCCTGCTGGGGCTCGCCCCAGCGCTCGCGCACCGCCTGCTGATTCTGCTCAGGCAGGCTGTGGAAAAACGCCAGGTAATCGTCCAGCGCCAGGCTCTGCGCGCAGGGCCGCGTATCCAGGCCATCCAGATCGTTGGTGACGCCGCCGAGCAGGCTATGGACAAGTGCGGTACCGCTGTCCGGCAGGTTATCCACCGGATAGCCCTGCGCCTGCAGCGCGCGGAGAATATTCAGCGCGGCAGCCGGCGTATCCAGGCCGACGCCATTGCCGATACGCCCATCGCGGGTCGGGTAGTTGGCCAGGATTAGACCGATTCGCTTCTGATCGTTGCTTTTGATCGCCAACCGGCACCAGTTGCGCGCCAGTTCGGCGACGTAGGCCATACCCGGCTCGTGCGCCTGGTAGCACACCACATCGCTCTGGCTGCGCTCGCTGCGCCAGGCCAGCCCCTTGAAGCTGATGGCGGTGCCGATCAGCCGGCCATCCAACTCGGGCAGCACCACATGCATGGCCAGGTCACGCGACCCCAAACCTTGGGCGCTGGCCAGCCATTGCGCATAGTTGTCCAGAGAGCAGATGGCCTGCAGCACCGGGATATCCCGGCGAAACACCCGCGCCTGCGGCGCCTCGGGATTGGACAGGGCGAAGCCGGTGGTATTGATGATCAGCGCGGTGCTCGTCTCGTCCAGCCAGGCCTGCACCTGATCCAGGCAGGCCGCCTCCTTGAGGCTGGCCACGGCAATCGGCAGCGGGTTGAGCCCCTGCGCGATAAGGTGCTGGCAGAAGGTATCGACGAAGGCGGTGTTCGCCGACTGGACATGATTGCGGTAGAACAGCAACGCCACCACGGGCGCCTCCGGCTGCCACAGCGTCTGCCAGTCAGCCAACTGAGCAGAGCTACGCTGCGGGTGATAGAGGCCGACGCGTGGCAGCGGTTGCGGCTCCTGCCAAGGGTCGTCACGCCCCAACCAGCGGCTGCCGATGCAGCGGAACAACTGGTGGGCATTGTTCAAGCCGCCCTGGCGCAGGTACTGCCAGAGGCGCTGGCTGTCTTCTTCGGCAACGTTGCCGAGGGCATTCAGCTCCGGGTCGGGCTTGTCGTCACCGGGCACCATGATCACCGTGGCGCCGCGCGCGCCCAGCTCCACCAGGCGCTCAACGCCATAACGCCAGTAGCTCACGCCGCCATGCACCGAGATCAGGATGACCTTGGCATGCTGCAGCACCTGCTCGACGTAATAATCCACCGAGGCGTTGTTGCTCAACTGCGCCGGGCTGGCCAGACGCAGACTGGGGTAGTCGTCCGGCAGCTGCCGGGCGGCTTCGGCCAACAGCGACAGGTGCGAATCACCCGTGCACAGAAGTACCAGCTCGGCAGGCGTCTGGCCGAGGTCGGCGATGCTGTCGGCCGGCAATTGGGCGCCGGGTTGGGTGCGCAGTAAGTGCATAGTCGTTCTGTGGGAGGGGCTTTAGCCGCGATTGGTCTTAGCGCCGTAGGGTGTACTCGCGAAGCAGTACACCTATGTTATCTGGCGGACTGTTCGCTTCGCTCCTGAGTCCGCCCTACGATCGAGTACGCCCTACGCTCCGTATCAAGCCAGCGCCACTTTCAGCTCGGTCTCGATAGCCGCGCGGTCGAGCTGCTGGCCGATCACCACCAGGCGACTCAGGCGCGGCTCATCGGCCTGCCAGGCGCGGTCGAAGTGGCGGTCGAAGCGCTGGCCGACACCCTGCACCAGCAGGCGCATCGGCTTGCCGGGGATCGCTGCGAAGCCCTTCACCCGCAGGATGCCGTACTTGGCTACGGCGTCCTTCAACGCGGCCAACAGGCGCGCCTCCTCGGTTTCCGGTAGTTCCACGTGGAACGAGTCGAATTCCTCGTGGTCGTGGTCTTCGTCTTCATCGTCGTGATGGGTGCGGCGGCTGTCGATATGCAGCTCGGTCTCGCTGTTCAGGCCCAGCAGCACGTCCAGCGGCAGCTCGCCGCCGTGTGCTTCGATGACTTTCACCGCGGGCGGCAGTTCTTCGGCAACTTCCGCACGCACGGCGGCCAGTGCCTCGGCATCGAGCAGGTCGGCCTTGTTGAGGATCACCAGGTCGGCGCTGGCCAACTGGTCGGCGAACAGTTCATGCAGCAGCGATTCGTGGTCGAGGTTGGGGTCGAGCTTGCGCTGTTCGTCCACTTGGTCGGGGAAGGCAGCGAAGGTGCCGGCGAGCACCGCCGGGCTGTCGACCACGGTGATCACCGCATCGACGGTGCAGGCGTTGCGGATTTCTGGCCAGTTGAAGGCCTGTACCAGCGGTTTGGGCAACGCCAGGCCGCTGGTCTCGATGAGGATATGGTCTAGGTCACCACGGCGCGCCACCAGCTCGCGCATCACCGGGAAGAACTCTTCCTGCACGGTGCAGCACAGGCAACCG
>JAEYXX010000049.1 GCA_023431055.1 Pseudomonadota bacterium | reverse complement strand
GCTTCACACCCTTACCGGAGCCAGGTCCATGAGCAACGCCACCCCCGCCGATAGCGATTACCCTCTGAGCGAGGTGCCCAACGGCGCACGCAAAGGGCTGTTCTCCACCGCCATCCTGTTGTTCGGTTTCACCTTCTTCACCGCCACCATGTTCGCCGGCGGCAAGATCGGCATGGCCTTCGACTTCACCACTCTGCTCTGGGCTGCAGTGATCGGTAACCTGCTGCTCGGCCTGTACGCCGCCGTGCTCGGCCTGATCGCCTGTCGCAGCGGGCTGAACTCGGTGCTGATGGGCCGTTTCTGCTTCGGCGAGGTAGGCAGCAAGCTTTCCGACATGCTCCTCGGCTTCACCCAGATCGGCTGGTACGCCTGGGGCACGGCGACCATCGCCATCGTCCTGGTGAAGATCCTTGGTCTGCCCGAAGGCCTCACCATCCCGCTGATGGTGCTGTTCGGCTTCGGTTTCTGCCTCACCGCCTTCGTCGGCTACAAGGGCCTGGATCTGCTCTCGCGAGTCGCCGTGCCGGCCATGCTGGTGCTGCTGGTGGTGTCGCTGTGGATCGCTACCCGTGATATCGGCGGTCTGGCCGGCCTGCTGGCGGTCGAGCCCAAGGAGAGCATGAGTCTGAGCGTGGCCATCACCCTGGTGTTCGGCACCTTCGTCAGCGGCGCCACCCAGGCCACCAACTGGACGCGCTTCGCCAAGAGCGGCCGGGTCGCGGTGCTGGCCAGCCTGTTCGGCTTCTTCATCGGCAACGGCCTGATGATCATTGCCGGAGCCTACGGCGCCATCGTCTACCAGCAACCGGACGTGGTCGAAGTGCTGGTGCTGCAGGGGCTGTCCATGGCCGCCGTGGTCATGCTGTTCCTCAACCTGTGGACGACCCAGGACAACACCATCTACAACTTCGCCGCCGCCGGCTGCAACCTGCTGCGCACCAGCAAGCGCAAGACCGTGACCCTGGTCGGCGCCGGAATCGGCACGCTGCTGGCCATCGGCGGCATGTACGAGATGCTGATCCCCTTCCTGATTCTGCTCGGTTCGATCATCCCGCCGATTGGCGGTGTGATCATGGCTGACTTCTTCTACGGCCACCGCGCGCGCTATCCGAAACTGGCCGATGTGCGACTGCCTGCATTCAACTGGGTCGGCCTGGGCGCCTACCTCATTGGTACGCTGAGCGCCTACTTCTCGCCCTGGGTCGCGCCGCTGGTGGGTATCGCCGTGGCTGCCCTGGCCTACGTCGTGCTGTTCGAACTGAACAAGGCCCTGGTCGGCCGTCAGCAGGTCGCCGGCGCGTGAGCCTGACCGTCGCCGATGTACTCGCCCTGCCCGATCTGGCCAGCATGCGCCTGCGTGCCGGCCAGGCCGGGCGCGACAATGCCGTGCGCTGGCCCTACGTGGCCGAAAACGAAGGCATCGCCGACTGGGTGATGGGCGGCGAGCTGATCTTCGTCACCGGCATCAACCACCCGCGTGACGAAGCCAACCTGCTACGCCTGGTGCGCGAGGGCCATGAGCGCGTGGTGGCCGGCATGGTCATCCTGACTGGCGCCGAGTTCATCCAGGCCATCCCGCCCAGCGTCATCGCCGAGGCCGAGCGCCTGAACCTGCCGCTGATCGAGCAGCCCTACGCGCTGAAGATGGTGGTGGTCACCCAGGCCATCGGCACCGCACTGGTGCAGGCGCAGCAGCTCGGTCGCTCGCGCCAGCATGTGCTGGAACAGGTGCTCGACGGCGATTACCAGTCACTCGAGGTGCTGCTCCAACGCGGCGACAACCTCGGCCTGGCCCTGCATGTGCCGCGCCAGGTAGCGCTGCTGCGCCTCGACGGCAGCGAGCAACTGTTCGGCGACCTGCCCGACGAAGATGCAGAGCGCCAGCTACAAAGCCGCCAGCAACTGCTGCAACGGCGCCTGGAGCAGAGCCTCGGCGAACTCGGTAATGCGCTGCCGCTGGTCAGCCAGGGCCGTCACTGGATCGCCCTGCTGCCCTGCCCCGATGCCCACGCCGAAGCGCGTAATCGTCAGGCAATGACCACGCTGCTCGATGAACTGCGCCCGCAACTCGGCCCACTACGGCTGTTCCTTGGCCTAGGCAGCGCCGGTTGCGATGCACCGCGTTTCGCCCAGGGCCTGGGTGAGGCGCGCCAGGCCTTGAGCGTGGCGCAGCGCTTTCCCGAGCGCCTGGGCTTGTGCAGTTTCAATGAGCTGGGCGTGCTGGAGCTGCTCGGCGCGATCCGCGACCGCAGCCTGCTCGACCGCTTCGTCGAGCGCGTGGTCGGCCCGCTGATCGGCGACGACTCGCGCCACCAGCCGGTGCTGATGCCGACGCTGGAAGCCTGGTTCGCCGAGAACGGCAACCTGGCCCTGGCCGCACAGCGCCTCAACGTTCACCGCAACACCCTGAGCTACCGTCTACAGCGCATCGAAGCGCTGACCGGCTGCTCGTTCGAAGATCCGCACGACCGCCTGAACATCAGCGTTGCGCTGTTGATCCGGCGCCTGTCGTCGCCTGCCTGAGAGGAAACCTGATGATCATCCACAATGCCCGCCTGCGCGGCCGCGACGGCCTGCACCGCATCACCCTGGACGGCGCGCGCATCGCCGCCGTCGAGGCCCAGCACGCCCTGCACTCCATCGCCGAGGGCGATCTGGACGCCGCTGGCAATCTCGTCGTGCCGCCCTTCGTCGAGCCACACATCCACCTCGACGCCACCCTTACCGCCGGCGAGCCGGCCTGGAACATGAGCGGTACGCTGTTCGAGGGCATCGAACGCTGGGCCGAGCGCAAGGCGCTGGTCACCCATGAAGACACCAAGACCCGCGCCAAGAAGACCATCGACATGCTGGTCGACCACGGCATCCAGCACGTGCGCACCCATGTCGACGTCACCGACCCAACCCTCGCCGCGCTCAAGGCCATGCTCGAAGTGCGCGAGGAAACCCGCCACCTGATCGACCTGCAGATCGTCGCCTTTCCCCAGGAGGGCATCGAGTCTTATGCCAACGGCCGCACGCTGATGGAACAGGCGGTGGAACTGGGCGCCGACGTGGTTGGTGGCATCCCCCACTTCGAGAACACCCGTGACCAGGGTGTGTCGTCGATCAAGTTCCTCATGGATCTGGCCGAGCGCACGGGCTGCCTGGTGGACGTGCACTGCGACGAAACCGACGACCCGCAGTCGCGCTTTCTCGAAGTCCTGGCCGAGGAAGCCCGCGTGCGTGGCATGGGCGCGCGGGTCACCGCCAGCCACACCACCGCCATGGGCTCCTACGACAACGCCTACTGCTCCAAGCTGTTCCGCCTGCTGAAGATGAGCGGCATCAGCTTCATCTCCTGCCCCACCGAGAGCATCCACCTGCAGGGCCGCTTCGACACCTACCCGAAACGCCGTGGTTTGACCCGCGTGGCGGAGATCGACCGCGCCGGGATGAACGTCTGCTTCGGCCAGGATTCCATCGTCGACCCTTGGTATCCGCTGGGCAACGGCAACATCCTGCGCATCCTCGAAGCCGGCCTGCACATCTGCCATATGCTCGGTTACGAAGACCTCAAGCGCAGCCTGGACCTGATCACCGACAACTCGGCGCGCGCGCTGGCATTGGGTGATCGTTATGGGTTGGAAGTGAATCGCCCGGCCAACCTGCTGATCCTCTCGGCGCCTGACGATTACGAGATGGTGCGCAGCCAGGGCCATGCGCTGGTATCCATCCGCCACGGCAAGGTGCTGATGCGCCGCACGCCGGCACAGATCGAGCGCGCCTGATCAAGCTCATTTAATCGTAGGGTGGATGACGCTTCTTTCATCCACCATTGCGTCAGTCCAAGCGGTGGACAAGCTTCGCGTTGTCCACCCTACGAGCTCATTCGAACAGTGACCGTAGGAGCGGCTTCAGCCGCGATTCCCCTGAGGAGCTCGCGGCTGAAGCCGCTCCTACAACTGCGAAACAGCTCTACTCCACCCGCACGTTGGCAGTCATGCCGGCGCTTAGCGGTGGACAAGCTTCGCGTTGTCCACCCTACGAACTCATGCGAGCAGCGACCGTGGGAGCGGCTTCAGCCGCGATTCCCCTTGAAGAACTCGCGGCTGAAGCCGCTCCTACAACTGCGAAATAGCTCTACTCCACCCGCACGCTGGCGGTCATACCGGCACTTAGCGGTGGACAAGCTTCGCGTTGTCCACCCTACGAACTCATGCGAACAGCGACCGTGGGAGCGGCTTCAGCCGCGATTACCCTTGAAGAGCTCGCGGCTGAAGCCGCTCCTACAACTGCGAAACCGCCCTACTCCACCCGCACGCTGGCGGTCATGCCGGCACTTAGCACCATGCCATCCGGCACCTGATCGAGCTTGATGCGCACCGGAATACGCTGCGCCAGGCGTACCCAGTTGAAGGTCGGCTCGACATCGGCCAGCAACTGCCCGTCCGGGCTGGCGTTGCGGTCGGTGATGCCGCGGCTGATGCTGTCCACCTCGCCGCGAAGCTGCTGATCCCCGCCCATCAGCCAAACCTCCACCGGCGCGCCGACCTGAATGCGTGGCAGTTTGGTTTCCTCGAAGTACGCCTGCACGTAGAAAGAGTTGGTATCGACCAGTGCCATTACGGCCTGCCCGGCATTCACGTAGTTGCCCTGCGCCAGCACCAGATTGGTGATTTGCCCATCACGCGGCGCACGTACTTCACTTCGCGCCAGGTTCAGCTCGGCGACACGCAGATCGGCCTGCGCTTCGTGGTATTCGCTGCGCGCCATCTCGGCGTTGATCTGCGAGTTTTCCAGCAGTTCGGCGCTGATCGCCTGGGCGCCCAGGCGCGAGCGGCGCGAGGCCTCGTGTTCACGCAGGCTCAGCTGCTGGCGGCGAATGTCCACCACCGCCCTGGCTTTCTCCACCGCCGCCTGATAGCGGTCGCGATCTATGGTCATCAGCAGATCCCCCGCCTTGACCTGCTGGTTGTCGCGCACCTTGAGCTCAACCACCCAGCCGGACACATCCGGGGCGATGGTCACCACATCGGCGCGCACGCGGGCGTCGCGCGTCCAGGGCGAATACATGTAGTGCTGCCAGATCCAGGAGCCGGCGAAGATCGCCACCAGCACCATGGCCAGGGTTATGCCGACTCGAATGGTCGAACGCATGCTTTTCTCCTTACCGCCCCAGCGCGGCGATTACCGCCGCCAGGACACAGACATACAGGGCACAATCGAACAGGGCTTCGTGCCAGATCCAGCGCGACAGCTCGATGCGCTGCAACCCCAGGCGCAACATGCCGGTCAGCAGCAGCGCCAATACCGCGTAGGCCGCCATCGGGCTTAGCAACACACCGCCCAGCGACCACTCATGCAAGCCCATTAGTCTCTCCTCTGAGCTGGCACCAGGAGCGCCAGCCATTCTGTAGCTGCAACAGCGCCGCCTCGGCCAGGCGCTTGTCGATGCTCGGCGTGCAGGCGCGCAAGGCCTCCTGCAGTTCAGCCACCGCTGCATTCAGATCGTCTTCACGGCCCGCTGCAGGACCACGCTCCAGCGCGTCCTCCAGGCGTTCCAGAAAGCGCTGCTGCGAACGAGCCAAACCGATATCGGCATTGGCCAGGCACTTGCGCAGGTGCAGCAGTTCGTCGCCAAGATCGAGACCGGCGACGCCATCGTCCCAACCGCTGCGCGTTTGATCCGGCCGCGCCGGATAGTGCCGTGCCAGCTGGATCAGCCGGTCGGCCATGCGCCCGCCGAACCAGTTTTCGGCACGGCCCAGGTCGCGACGAGTCAGACGCCCGAGATCGGTCAGGATCGCCTGCATCAGGCGCCGCCCATGCCAGACCGGATTGCGCAGCACCACCAGCTTGAAGGCCATCACCGCGCAGCCCACGCCAATTACCATGCCCGGCGCCTCATTGAGAAAATAGGCAACGTCGTAGCCAACCCCCGGCGCCGGCAGGCACAGAACGATGAAGTGCAGGCAGAACGAGGTCGAGGTCGCGGCCGTCGTCGGCCTGGCCATACCCAGCACGCCGAAGAACAGTGGCACGCCCAGCACCATGCAGAGCATCACGAAGCCATCGATCTGCGGCATCAGAATCTGCCCGACGAAGAACGCCACCGGCAGCGCGTAGAAGATGCCACGCAGAAACATCATGCCGATCTGCGGCGCGGCTTCGAGCCGGGCGAACAAACTGCACACGACGCAGGCCAGGAGCAGCGCGCCGATGGCATGGGTCCAGCCGGTGGCCAGCCAGAAGGCTGCCAGGATCAGAAAGGTCAAGGCGCTGCGCGAGCCATACACCAGTGCGCTCTGCCAGTCGTAATGCCAGGACAGGGCGCGCGGCGCATCGGTCGGTGCCCTGCCCTCCTCGACGGCGCGCAAGGCATGGCTCGCGTCCTCGACACGCAGCAGCAGCACCATCAAGCGCTCCAGACAGAGTTGCTGACCACTGCTCAGCTCTTCGTCCTGCGCTGCCTGGCGCAGTTGCTCGACCAACTCCGGCAAACCTGACGGTTGCCCCTGCTGCAGGCGCTCATCCACCACCTGCAGCCAGGGCGCGACAGCCTGCGCCTCGCTGCTGCTCAGTTGTCGCCACTGCCGCGCTACACCGCGGGCCAGACGGAGCATGCCGAGCAGATCACGGCTCAGCACGCGCAGCGCCACGGCACGCTGGCGACCACGCGCGCCCTCGAACCAGGCATGTTCACGCTGGGCATCCACGGCGACGATACGCGCCAGAACTTCCAGCAATCCCTGCCGCGAGCCAGTCTCACCAGCCAGCGCCTGGCGCGATGCAGCGACGCCGGCCTGCCACGTGTCTCGCGCCTGTTGCGCCAGTTGCCGCTCGACGCGCTGCGGCCAGAGCAAGGCGCTGCTCAGGGTGGCGCAGATGATGCCCAGACAGATTTCCGTGCAACGGGCGATGGCCTCGTCGAACACCACCTGCGGCTTGCCGATGGCCGGCAAGGCGATGATCGCGACCGTGTAGCCGGCCAGTACGAAGGAATATGACCAGGCACTGCGCAACATGGTCGAGGATGCCGTGCACAGCGCCAACCAGAGGGCGAATGCCAGCACGAACAGCAGCGGCGCCTGGGCGAACAGCCCCATCATCACCACCGCCATGAAGGTGCCAACCAGCGTGCCGAGCAGTCGAGCCAGGCCCTTTTGCACCACCATGCCGGACAGCGGCTGGGCAACGATGAATGCGGTCATCAGCGCCCACTGCGGCTGCTCCAGGCCAAAACGCAGCGCGCACCACAACGCCAGACCACCGCCGAGCAGGGTCTTGATGGCGAATTGAACGGCTTGCGGGCTGGGTGCAAGGAACACCAGCAAGGAGTCACGCACGATGGCTACCTGAAGAAATCTCAGCTCTGAAGAACATAGTTGTAGCGATTGGGTTCCGCCTCCGTGCGAAACTCAATTATTAGCTAGCTAACAATCTATGTCCAGAAGGTGCCGTGATCTCATGTGGGCAGCGCGCAAATAAAAAAAGGGCGACCGAAGTCGCCCGAATTGCCTTGCGTGCCCTGTGAACTGGAAGGATCAGCTCTGCTTGCGCTTGTGCGCATCCTTCCAGATGAAGTAACCAACGCCCCCGAAGAACGCGACCATCAGAAGTACGGTGCCGACTCCGGCGAGAACCACTGTATCGACGAACATGGCTGCCTCCTGTTGTGCCTGTCTGTCTGGGATGGCTTCACGTTATCAGCGCTGGCGGTGGGAAAATTGATCTGGGTCAATGGCCACAGAGCAGGTGTGGCCGGGCCTGGAGGAATACTGACCCAGGTCAAGAAATCGAGGGGGTTCGAGGCGGGGAACGCTGCACAACGGTGTGCGCAGCGGGAAGATCGGGGCGCTTTCAGCGCTTCTTGGGCTTGCTCTTGGACTTCTTCTTGGCCTTGCCCAGCGGCAGTACCTGCTCGAAGACCTGGCGCATCTCGTTGAGGCGCTTGTCGTTGAGATCGTGGATACGCTTGTCGCGCTCGGCGGCGAAATCGATCAGCTTGTCGTCATTGCTCATAGCGGAAACCGAATCAGGCGAAAGGTCAGGTTCAGGCGCGGCGCGCAGGCTTGGCGCGTCTTCGCCACTTGATGTTGCCAATGATGCTGGGTCGGCCCGCGCATGACCAGTAGCGAAGCATGCTCCAACCTCAGCGAATGTTCGATGCGCGTGCTGCCAACCCGGCGCAGGTCGAAACGTCGGCTGCCGCCCAGATTGAACGAGGCGATCAATGGATCGCGCCCCAGCTCAGGCTCGGCATCACTGTGCCAGCCCATGGAGTCCTGGCCGTCGCGGTAATAGTTGAGCAGTACGGCGTTGAACGATTGACCGACCTCTTTCGCGACCCGCTGACGCATCTCGTCCAGCAGGGGCGTCCAGGGCAACGGCTCATGCAGCTTGCCGGAATAGCGATAACGCGCCTGCGGCTCGCCATACCAGGCGGTCAGCCGTGGCGTGCGGTGATAGCGCCCGTGAATGAAGAGTTCTGGCTGTTGCCAAGGGGTTTGCTCGATCAGGGCCTGGAACCAGCTGTCGGCAAGAGTGGCGTCGACCCAGCCGGGCAGGTAGTCCAGCTCGGCATCGGCAAGTGCGGGCAAGGGGTCGGCGAATAGCATGACGATCTACATGAACGAGAATGAAAGGAGTGCCTTAAACTTCAACGTCTACCCACAGCCCCTGCCGTGGCAAATCACCCAGAGCCTGCTCGACCTCTTCCGGCTCGGCCTCGGCCAGTTGCTCGGGGGTATAGCCACGCCGCTGGCGACGGCGCTGCTCATCGCGCAGCAGCTCCTCGGTTTCCTGTGGATGACGCTTGTCGAGGCTCAGCGCACTTTCCTTGGCGCTGCCCTCGGCCGGGGTCACCGGAGGAATCTCGGGCTTGGGCTTGATCACGTCCTGCGTGGCAGTGACCGGCACCAGGCTATGGGGGATAGGCGGTAGCACGTTTCAGCACCTCCTTTGGTCGGGTTGTCGGCCCCGTCATCCGCGACTTTAACAGCCTGTTAGCCGGTGCTCGCTACACTTTCGACTAAGCCGAACGGCAATAGTGCCACGACCGCTTTGGTCGCGGCTCGGCATCCGTTACCATAGCCGGCTTTTTCACGCGGGAGACAGGCATGGCGCAGTATCAACCGGGGCAACGCTGGATCAGTGACAGCGAAGCGGAATTGGGTCTGGGAACCATCCTCGCCGAGGACGGCCGCCTGCTCACCGTGCTCTACCCGGCCACCGGCGAAACCCGCCAGTACGCCACGCGCAATGCCCCGCTGACCCGTGTGCGCTTCGCCCCGGGTGACGAAATCACCCACTTCGAGGGCTGGAAGCTCACCGTGCAGGAAGTCGAGGACGTCGACGGCCTGCTGGTCTACCACGGCCTCGATGCCCAGCATAAACCGGTGACCATGCCGGAAACCCAGCTGTCGAACTTCATCCAGTTCCGCCTGGCCAGCGACCGCCTGTTCGCCGGCCAGATCGACCCGCTGGCCTGGTTCGCCCTGCGTTACCACAGCCTCGAACACAACAGCCGCCTGCTGCAGTCGTCCCTCTGGGGCCTGGGCGGCGCGCGCGCGCAACCGATTGCACACCAACTGCACATCGCCCGTGAAGTGGCTGACCGTATCGCCCCGCGCGTACTGCTGGCCGACGAAGTGGGTCTGGGCAAGACCATCGAAGCCGGCCTGGTGATTCATCGCCAGCTGCTCTCCGGTCGCGCCAGCCGCGTGCTGATCCTGGTGCCGGAAAACCTGCAGCACCAGTGGCTGGTGGAAATGCGCCGGCGTTTCAACCTCGACGTCGCCCTGTTCGACGCCGAGCGTTTCATGGAAAGCGACGCCAGCAACCCCTTCGCGGATTGCCAGCTGGCGCTGGTCGCCCTGGAGTGGCTGAAGGACGACGAAAAGGCTCAGGACGCACTGTTCGCTGCCGGCTGGGACCTGCTGGTGGTCGACGAAGCCCACCACCTGGTCTGGCACCCGGAGCAGGCCAGCGCCGAATACTCGCTGGTCGAGCAACTGGCCGAGGTCATCCCCGGCGTGCTGCTGCTCACCGCCACCCCGGAACAGCTCGGCCAGGACAGCCACTTCGCCCGCCTGCGCCTGCTCGACCCGGCCCGTTTCCATGACCTTGAAGCCTTCCGTGCCGAAAGCAGCCAGTACCGCCCGGTGGCCGAAGCCGTGCAGGAGTTGCTCGATCAGGGCAAGCTCAGCGCCCAGGCACGCGATGCCATTGGCGGCTTCCTTGGCGATGAAGGCCGCGAGCTGCTCGACGCCGTCGACAGTGGCGATGACGACGCCCGCGCCCGCCTGGTGCGCGAACTGCTGGATCGCCACGGCACCGGCCGCCTGCTGTTCCGCAACACCCGCGCCGCGGTGCAGGGCTTCCCAGAGCGCGAGCTGCACCCCTATCCGCTGCCAAGTCCGGACGAATACCTGGAGCTGCCGGTCGGCGAGCACGCCGAGCTGTACCCGGAGGTCAGCTACCAGGCACAGGAAGAGATCGACGACGAGCAACGCTGGTGGCGCATCGACCCGCGCGTCGAATGGTTGATCGACACCCTGAAGATGCTGAAGAAATTCAAGGTACTGGTGATCTGTGCCCACGCCGAAACCGCACTGGATCTGGAAGACGCCCTGCGCGTGCGTTCCGGCATCCCGGCCACGGTGTTCCACGAAGGCATGAGCATCCTCGAGCGCGACCGCGCCGCCGCCTACTTCGCCGATGAGGAATTCGGCGCGCAGGTGCTGATCTGCTCGGAAATCGGCTCCGAAGGCCGCAACTTCCAGTTCGCCCATCATCTGGTGCTGTTCGACCTGCCGGCCCACCCGGACCTGCTCGAACAGCGCATTGGCCGTCTCGACCGGATCGGCCAGAAGCATCGCATTCAGCTGCACGTGCCGTACCTGGAAAACAGCCCGCAGGAGCGCCTGTTCCAGTGGTACCACCAGGCGCTCAATGCCTTCCTCGCCACCTGCCCCACCGGCAACGCCCTGCAGCACCAGTTCGGCCCACGCCTGCTGCCGATGCTGGAAAATGCCGACGACGGCCAGTGGCAGCAACTGGTGGACGAAGCCACCGCCGAACGCATTCGCCTGGAAGGCGAACTGCACAGCGGCCGCGACCGCCTGCTGGAGCTGAATTCCGGCGGCGCCGGCGAAGGTGAAGCGCTGGTCGAGGCGATCCTCGAGCAGGACGATCAGTTCACCCTGCCGATCTACATGGAAGAGCTGTTCAACGCCTTCGGTATCGACAGCGAAGACCACTCCGACAACGCCCTGATCCTGCGCCCCAGCGAGAAGATGCTGGATGCCAGCTTCCCCCTGGGCGACGACGAGGCGGTAACCATCACCTACGACCGCGAGCAGGCCCTGGCCCGCGAGGACATGCAGTTCCTCACCTGGGAACACCCCATGGTGCAGGGCGGCATGGACCTGGTGTTGTCCGGCTCAATGGGCAACACCGCAGTGGCGCTGATCAAGAACAAGGCGCTCAAGCCCGGCACCGTGCTGCTGGAGCTGCTTTACGTCAGCGAAGTGGTCGGCCCGCGCAAGCTGCAGCTCGGCCGATTCCTGCCGCCGGCGGCGTTGCGCTGCCTGCTCGACGCCAATGGCAACGACCTGGCACCGAAGGTCGGCTTCGAGACCCTCAACGATCAGCTGGAGAGCGTACCGCGGGCCAGCGCCAACAAGTTCGTCCAGGCCCAGCGCGATGTGCTGGCCAAGCAGATCAATGACGCCGAAGCCAAGGTCATGCCGCGCCATGTCGAGCGCGTGGCCGAGGCCAAGCGCCGCCTGATCGCCGAACTGGACGAGGAACTGGCGCGCCTGGTCGCCCTGCGTGCGGTCAACCCAAGCGTGCGCGACAGCGAGATCAACGCCCTGCGCGAGCAGCGCGAACAGAGCCTGGCGATGTTCGACAAGGCTGCCCTGCGCCTGGAAGCGATTCGCGTATTGGTGGCGGGCTAAGCACGCCCGCTCCGTAGGGTGCGCCATGCGCACCGAGCGTATGCACCGAAGAATCTCGGTGCATACAGCGCACCCTTGTATCGCCTAGCTCCTCCAGCCTCCTCTGCAGAAACTGTCGATCCGGGCCCTGTTGCGCCAGCGCCAGGGCCTGACGGTAGGCTGCAATCGCCTGCTCTCGGCGGCCCAGCCTGCGCAGCAGATCGGCCCGCGCCGCATGGGCCAGGTGGTAACCGTCCAACTCGCCCATGGCCAGCAGACGATCGATCTGCTGCAGCCCGGTCTCAAGCCCATCACGCATGGCCAGCGCCACGGCGCGGTTGAGCTCGATCACCAGCGACGGATTCAGGCGCAGCAGCTCGTCGTACAGGCCGACGATTTGCACCCAATCGGTATCTTCCAGACTGGCCGCCTCGGCATGCACTGAGGCAATCGCCGCCTGCAGGCTGTAAGGGCCGAAACGCCGTGAATGCAGAGCCTGCAGGACCAGGGCCCCGCCTTCGGCGATCAGTTCGCGGCCCCACACACTGCGATCCTGCGCCTCCAGCAAAATCACCTCGCCATCGACCCCGCTGCGTGTCGCGCGACGCGATTCATACAGCAGCATCAGCTCCAACAGCCCCTGCACTTCCGGCTCGGGCAGCAACTCCTGCAGCAAACGACCCAGGCGAATCGCATCGTCAGACAGCTAGCTGCGGGTCAGCGAATCGCCCGAGCTGGCGAAGTAGCCTTCGTTGAACACCAGATAGATCACCCGCAACACCGCCTCCAGACGCTCGGGCAGTTCGCTACGTCCCGGCACCTCGTAAGGGATGCGCGCGTCGCGAATCTTCGCCTTGGCCCGCACGATGCGCTGGGCCAGGGTCGCAGGGCTGGAGAGGAAAGCGCGGGCGATCTCCTCGGTGGTCAGGTCGCACACCTCGCGCAGGGTCAACGCCACCTGGGCATCGCTGGCCAGCGCCGGGTGGCAGCAGGTGAAGATCAGGCACAGGCGGTCGTCTTCGAGCAGCTCGCTCTCCTCGGCGACGCTCTCATCTGGCGGCTCGGTCTGTTCGTCCAGCGGCTGAAAGCGGCGCTGCCTACGCAGGTTGTCGATGGCCTTGAAGCGCCCGGCAGAGACCAGCCAGGCGCGCGGGTTGTCCGGTACACCGCAGTGCAGTCACTGCTCGACCGCACTGCGAAAGGCCTCATGCAGCGCCTCTTCGGCCAGGTCGAAATCGCCGAGCAGGAGAATCAGGGTGGCGAGCACCCGACGCGACTCCTCGCGGTACAGCCGCGCGATCTGATCGGTGACAGGTGGCGATATCGACATGCGCTTCTCCTGAACGAACGCATACGTTGCCCAATACTGCCGGCGGCGTCGAGTAGCGGCACGATCCGCCCCTCGATTTGGCATCCCTCGCATTGGCAGCCGTTCGGTCGCTGGGCATAGTCGCGCCATTCCAATGATGAAGGGAGTCTTGCTATGCGTTGGTTGCTGCTCGGTCTGGCGGGTGCTGCGGTATTTCTCTACGGCCGGATCACCGGTGATGCACAGCTCAGCCTGCTGACCAAGGGCATCCCGGTGATCGCCCTGCTGCTTTGGCTGCGCCAGGCGCCAGCCGGCACCTACCGCCGCTGGATCGTCGTGGGCCTGGTGTTCTCCCTTGCCGGCGACATCCTGCTGGACTGGCCTGGCGATCTGTTCGTGTTCGGCCTTGGCGCCTTCCTGCTCGGCCACCTGGCTTACCTGCGCGCCTACTGCTCCGACAGCCGGCAACCGGCCCTGCCCGCCCTGCTGCTGGCGCTGATCGCTGGTGGCGCGATGTTCGCCATACTGGCCAGCAGCGGCCTGGGCGAGCTGCTGATCCCGGTGGCCTGCTATGCCACGGCGATCAGCCTGATGCTGTGGCGCGCTCTGGCCCGCCTTGGTCATCCGCAGCTGCAGCCGCGCTCCACCTGGATGGCCGCCGGCGGTGCGGCGCTCTTCGTGCTGTCCGACAGCCTGATCGGCATCGACCGCTTCGTCGCCAGCTTCGACGCCGCGCCTTACGCCATCATCCTCACCTACTGGCTCGGCCAGTGGGGCATCACCGCTTCGGCCT
>JAEYXX010000164.1 GCA_023431055.1 Pseudomonadota bacterium | reverse complement strand
GGATGGTTTGCAGAGCAGCTCACAGCGGCCATAATGCCCAGCTCGAACAGCGTCTAGAACAAGGATCGAACGTGAGCCAAGCCCTGATTGCCGCATTGCAGAACCCGGCCCTGTATCCGCATCCTGTGGATGGATTTCAGGTGATTGAGACCCACATTTCCTGGGTTTTGCTCACTGGCCCCTATGCCTACAAGATCAAAAAACCGGTCAATTTCGGCTTTCTCGATTTCACCGAGCTCGACGCACGCCGTCATTTCTGCGAAGAAGAGCTGCGCCTCAATCAGCGCCTGACCCAGGATTTGTATCTGGACGTGTTGCCGATCGGTGGCAGTGAGGACGCACCGAGCCTCGACGGCAGCACACCGGCCATCGAATACGCACTGAGAATGCGCCAGTTCCCTCAGGAACAACTGCTCAGCGCCATTCAGGCCCGCGGCGAACTGAACGACGCTCATATCGACGCGCTGGCGGAGCAGATCGCCACCTTCCATCTGAGCGCACCGAAGGTACCCCTCGAGAATCCGCTGGGTAGCGCCGAAGCGGCGATGGCTCCGGTACAGCAGAACTTCGACCAGATTCGCCCGATGCTCAGCGAGCAGGCGGACCTGCAACAGCTCGACGCCCTGGAAGCCTGGGCCCAGTCCAGCTACGAACGCCTGCAGCCGCTGCTGAGTGAGCGCAAGGCACAGGGGTTCATCCGTGAATGCCACGGCGACATTCATCTGGGCAATGCGGCGCAGATCGACGGCAAGGTGGTGCTGTTCGACTGCATCGAATTCAACGAGCCGTTCCGCATGACTGACGTGACCGCGGATATCGCCTTTCTGGCCATGGATCTCGAAGATCGCGGCCTCAAGTGCCTGGCGCGTCGTTTCATCAGCGGCTGGCTGGAACGCACCGGCGACTACGCGGCCCTGCAGCTGCTGAACTTCTACAAGGCCTATCGCGCCATGGTCCGCGGCAAGGTCGCCCTGTTCCGTCTGGGCCAGGAGCAGGACCCGGTGCAACGTGCGGTGATTCTGCGCCAGTACCGTGGCTATGCCGCCCTGGCGGAAAGCTACAGCGCTATTCCCTCGCCCTTTCTGGCCATCACCCATGGTGTCTCGGCAGTCGGCAAGAGCCACGTTGCCTTGCGCCTGGTGGAAGCGTTGGGCGCCATCCGCCTGCGTTCCGATATCGAACGCAAGCGCCTGTTCGGCGAGCAGAGCGCCGACGCCAAGGCCCAACTGGCTGCCGGCATCTACAGTGCCGATGCCAGCCAGGCGACCTATCAGCGCCTGCATCAACTGGCGCGTGAGGTTCTGCAGGCCGGTTTCCCGGTGGTGATCGATGCGACTTATTTGAAGACCGCGCAGCGTCAGGCCGCCAGCGAAGTCGCCGAACAGACCGGCGCCCCCTTCCTGATCCTGGACTGTCAGGCTCCGGAAGCCGTGATTGCCAGCTGGCTGGAGCAGCGCCAGCTTGAAGGCCGGGACCCTTCGGATGCGACGCTGGAAGTGGTTCAGAGCCAACAGGCCAGTCGCGAACCACTCGATGCCGAGGAGCAGAGCCATAGCAAGCGCGTCGACACGCATGACAGCGCCAGCCTGGACAGCCTGGTAGAACGCATTCGCCAGCGCCTGCCGGGGATTTGAACCTGACTCTGCGCCGCTATCCTCCCTCCTGCCGGGCAAACCCCGGCAGGACTTCTATACTGCCGGTGTAACCATCACCGGTACCTGCCATGAGCCAGCCGCGCCAGCTCGATCATCCGCTCTACCACCTCCTGCACAATGACGACGTGAAAGGCTTCAACGCACAGAAGCCGAAAGGTGTCGAGGTCGATCTTTCCGGCGGTGACTTCCGCGGTCTCGACCTGCGCAACATGGACACCGACGCCGTCAATTTCACGGACGCCTATTTTCGCGGAGCCGACCTTCGTGGCCTGGACTTTCGCAACGCACGAATCGAAGGGGCCAGCCTGGCTCATGCACAGATTTCCGGTGCCTATTTTCCTGTCGAACTGACCGCGGACGAGATTCTCATGTCGGTGAATTTCGGCACTCGTCTGCGCTATCGCACCAAGTAGCGCAGCCCCTTCTGCACGAGCATTCAGGCAATTGGCCGCTACACTCTTGGCAGGCACGCCAACGTGAATCTTCCCCCACACGCATGGAGGCCCGATGAACGACGAACTGCAACATCTGAAGAACCTCGGTAAGACCTCGGCGCAATGGCTACACGCCGTCGGCATCCACAGCGCCAACGATCTGCGTCGCTATGGCGCCGTTGGCGCCTATCGGGCGGTCAGGGCGCGCGGTTTTCGCGCTTCAAAGGTCCTGCTTTACGCCATCGAGGGCGCCCTGCTCAATGTGCACTGGAGCGAACTCCCCCCTGCCCACAAGGCAGAATTGAACGGCCAGTTGGACGCAGCGCAGGCCCACAACAAGAGCTAGCTCACAACACCAGCGCAAGGTGATTTACTCGCAAGGCCGCGCAGCCTATTGTTTCAGGGACCTTCGTGCGGTCAGCCAGCCCAGCCAGTTCAAGGAATTACGGTTATGTATTTACTCGGGGAGCAACCGGCCTACGCCGATCAGTTGATCAACCGTCTGCAGAGCATCCCCACTCAACTGCTGGAAGGGCTGCAACCCGCGGGTGAGCCGCTGCGTCTCGAGCGTGTCGATGACCTGGCTCAGGTGTTGCCTGGCAACCAGCTGTTCATCATCGAGAATGGACTGCTGCATGCGCTGGTCGACGAGCGTCCGCTTTTCTATCTGCAGGAAGGCGATCTGGTGGGCCTGCGCCAGGGCATCGACCTGCCCTCCTGCCGCTACAGCAGCGAAGAGCCCATCAGCCTGGTGCCCTACTCGCGCAGTGAAGTGTTCCAGCACATCTATGCCAGCGAACAGCGTCAGGAGCTGTTCATCCAGTACCTGATCGGACATACCGCTCTGCTGTCCGATGCATTGGCGCGGCTCAAGCAACCGGAGATTCGCCCGGCAACCGGCTTTCAGCATTTTGCCGCTGGCGAAGAGCTGATCCACCAGGGTGACGACGCCGATCACGTCTTCATCATCATCGAGGGTCACGCCGAAGCCCATGTCGACGGCCAGAAGGTCGGCGACGTGCAGAAGGACGAGATTTTCGGTGCCATGGCCGTTTTCACTCGAGAGAAACGCAGCGCCACGGTGATCGCCAGCGAGCCATGCACAGTGATGGTGATCCCCAAGGAGCAATTCCTCAGCCTGATGCAAAGCAATCCTCGTATCGCGCACAGCCTGATCGAGAGCATGGCCCGACGCATCGACCTGCTGAACAAGGAAGTCACTCAGTTGCGCCTGCCAGAATCCTGAGTCGCTTTGCTGCATCTACAAACCCCGGCAAGTACCGGGGTTTTGCATTTCTGAAGCAGGCGAATTTTTCTGAGAAAAATTCTCAAAAGGGCGTTGACTATGAAATGAGAATTGTTATTATTATCTCAACTGGTCGCGAGATCAGCCGATAAGCTAAAGAGACCATTTCAGTCGGACTCTTCAGATTATCTCCTCATCAGGCTAATCACGGTTATTGACCCGGCTCTTGCCGGGTCTTTTTTTGCCTGCAGTTTTACCTTGGCGCGGCAGCAGCGATTAGCCGACAGCTATCAGTCGTCGACCTGAGCCAGCCAGTCCGGCAGGTTGAAGTGCAGGCTGATGCGACTGATCAGCCCGTCGTGAATTTCGAAGAAGGCGCCCACGCGCATCTCATAACGCTGCCCACAGGCCTCCGGCAGGCCATCGTCGGTGGCGAGATATTCGCCAGTGACGCGGTACTCGCAGGCGGCATGCCGCCCTTCTGGCGCAACCAGCATCACCAGCGGCTCGATCACCTCACGATAGCAATGCAGTTGCCGCTCGAGAAATCCGGCGAAGGCATCGCGCCCCTGCTCGGCAAAACCCTGATTGGGCTCAAGGACCAGCTCGTCGCTGACCAATGCCAGGCAGGCGCGGATGTCGCGATCATTGAGGGCGTTGAAATAGCGTTGCAGCAGGTCGCGAACGTCGACGGTCATGGCGCAGGCTCCACATCGGCAAAACGCCGAGGATACCCTGCTGCCCGCAGACGAAAGGCGGCTAGGGTCGCAGTTTGGCGCAGTGATCCTGCGCCGGTTGCGCAGCAGTGAACCAGACGTAGTCAGCCATGGACGCGTCTACCGCACGGCCGACCTCGGCCAATATCAGTATCGTGCTGCCCGCTGGCGCGCCGAGGTCAGCGAGGTGCAGCGGCACACCAAGATCCTTGCGCACGTGGAAGGCACCAGCCAGCAACATGGCTGGTTGCGGCGCCGCCAGTAGCGCCTCGGCCATGCGTCGGTCGCGCTGATGCTGCACGGCAAGCATGGCCGGCAACTGGCTGTCGGGCAGCAGACCACAATGCGACTCGCGGATATCTTCCAGCAGACGTGCCTGCACGTCGGCGGCAATGGAGCGCT
Source organism: Pseudomonadota bacterium (assembly GCA_023431055.1). Classification (GTDB taxonomy): domain Bacteria; phylum Pseudomonadota; class Gammaproteobacteria; order Pseudomonadales; family Pseudomonadaceae; genus Aquipseudomonas. The sequence goes on along the minus strand of JAEYXX010000164.1, from coordinate 9,988 downwards.
CACCTTTCAGAGCTGGACGCTGGCGATAGATCTGCATGATCTCGGCGCGATCCAGATTGGCCGCGAGCAAGGGATAAGGCTGGCGCAACTGATGCAGAACCAGCGGCCCATAAAGCGACCAGTCCCAACCGGGCTGCCAGGCCAGGGCGCCGAACGGATCTCCGAGCGATCGCCCCTCACGTGCCGCCACCTGCGCCTGATCGACCTTGGATTGCTGATCCGGATTGAGCATCTCCATCAGCACACTACCCTGCGGCCGCTGCCTGGCCAGCTCGCGCAACAGCCACAGCTGCAGTGCATGATGATCGGGGTTGTCGTGCTGCTCGCCGACCAGTACCCGCTCGCCCCGGGCCAAATGCTCAAGCAGTTGCTCAGGGCTGATGGTGCGTCCGCTGGCCAGCTCGACGATGCGACCCAGATCGGCATGCTCACGTCCTTCCGGGGCGAGCGGGGCCGGTGGCGGTAAGGCCTTTTGAGCCTGGCAGGCACACAGCAGCATCAGACAACTCAGCAGTAAGGCTCGCATCGAAGGCTCCGACATTCAGCGCGCGACGATCAGCGGATGGCCACGTTCGGGATGAGTCTGCACCAGCACTTCCAGACCGAACACGGCCTGCAGAGGCTCGGCACGCAACACCTCGGCAGGCGTGCCCAAGGCGTGTGCCCTGCCCTGATCCAGCAACAGCAGGCGATCACAGTAACGCGCGGCCAGATTGAGGTCATGCAGAATCACCAGCACCGCCGCGCCTGATTCGGCCAGACGGCGAACCGCCTGCAGGCAGGTGTGCTGATGCAGCGGATCGAGCATCGAGGTCGGCTCGTCTAACAGCAGAATCTGCCCCTCACCGCCTGGACATAGTTGCGCCAGCACCCGCGCCAGATGCACGCGTTGGCGCTCACCGCCAGACAGGGCCAGGTAGCTGCGCCCCGCCAGATGCGCGGCATCGGCCGCATGCAGCGCCTCCATGATGATCTGCGCATCACGCACGCGTCCGCTGTCATGCGGCAGCCGCCCCATGGCGACCACCTCTTCAACGCGGAAGGCGAAATTCAGACTCGAGCTCTGCGGCAGCACGGCCAGGCGCCTGGCCCGCTCCGGCCCGGACCAGGCATCGAGCGCACGTTGATCCAGCGTCACCTGCCCGGCACTGGCCGCCAGCTCGCCGGTCATCGCCGCCAGCAACGTGCTCTTGCCCGCACCGTTGGGCCCCAGCACGCCGAGCACTTCGCCTGGTTGCAGTAGCAGATCGATGCCACTGAGCACCACTTGCTGCCCGCGGCGAATTTCCAGCTGTTCGACCCGCAACATCAGCTCCGCCCCCGCACCAGCAGATAGAGAAAGAAAGGCGCGCCGATCAGCGCCGTGACAATACCGATCGGCAATTCGGCCGGCGCCAGGGCCAGGCGCGCGACCAGATCGGCCAGCAGCAACAGACTGGCACCAGCCAGTGCGGAGGCTGGTAACAGCAAGCGATGATCGGGGCCGACCAGCAGACGCATCAGGTGCGGCACCACCAGGCCGATGAAACCGATCAGGCCGGCGGCGGCCACCGCAGCGCCTACACCCAGCGCCGTGCAGAACACCAGCTCGCGCTTGAGTCGCTCGACATCAAAACCGAGGTGGCGTGCCTCCGACTCGCCGAGCAGCAGGGCGTTCAGCGCCCGTGCCCGTCGCGGCAACCACAGCGCCACGGCCAGCGTGGCCAGCAGCAGCGGCCAGAACCGCGCATAGCTGGCACCGTTGAGGCTGCCCAGGTTCCAGAACGTCAGGGTGCGCAACGTCGCATCGTCCGCCAGGTAGGTGAACAAACCGATGGCCGCACCGGCCAGTGCGGTCAGCGCAATGCCGGCCAGTAGCATGGTCGCCACATTGGTCTGCCCGTCGCGCCGCCCCAGACGGTAGACCAGCGCGGTCACCAGCAAGCCGCCCACGAAGGCACAGGCTGAGAGCAGATAAGGCGCGAAAGCTTCCGGCAAACCGCCGAAGGCAGCACCGCCGACGATGGCCACCGCTGCGCCCAGCGCGGCGCCGCTGGAAACGCCAACCAGGCCGGGATCGGCCAGTGGATTGCGAAACAGCCCCTGCATTGCCACACCGCACAGGGCCAGCACCATACCCACAGCTAGCCCGAGCAGGGTACGCGGCATGCGTATCTGCGACAGGATCAGTTCGGCCTGCTGAACCGACGCATCCGCGGCGAAGGGCAGACCCAGCAGGCGCAGAGCCGCACGCAAGGTATCGCCCAGCGGCAGACTGACCGGTCCGAGCGCCAGCGAAAGCCACAACAGGAGCACCAGCAGCAGGCCCAGTGCAATGAACAATGGGCGCGTCGAAAAAGGTGAGGTCATGGCTCGCGCTTGGCTTCGGCAGTAAGGGGTTGGCTGGCAGGATAAAAGCCTGCGGCGAGCATCGCCAGCCCATCCGGCACGCGCGGCCCAAGGCCACCGACCAGCAGGGTCGGGTCCAGCGCCAGCAAACGCCCCTCGCGCGCAGCGCGGGTGCCGACCAGGGCCGGGTTCTGCTGCAGCAGGGCCTGCCTCGCGGCATCGCCTTCCAGGGCACGATCAGCGACCACCACCACTTGCGGATCGAGCGCCAGCAGCGCCTCGCTGGAAAGCGCCTTGTAGCCATTGTGACTGGCCAGATTTCGTCCACCGGCACGGCTGATCAGCCAGTCCGCCGCCGTATCGACGCCGCCAACCAGCGGGCTGCCGCCGGCATGCCCAAGCAACAGCAAAACACCAGGTGCCTCCTGACTGCGCTGCGCCTGCTCGACCCACTGCTGCTGGGTCTGCAGGCGCGCCTGGTAATCGGCGAAGGCGCGTTGCCCTGCTGCCTCATTACCGAGCAATTGGCCCAGGCGCTGCAGGTTGGCCTGCAGGCTGTCCAGCTCTGCCCGCGCGGTAAGGCGCTCGATGCGCACGCCAGCCGCCGCCAGTTGCTCGAGCACCGGCGGCGGGCCCATTTCCTCGCTGCCGAGCAGCAGGTCCGGGCGCAGCGCGAGAATGCCCTCGGCCGCCAGCTGACGCTGATAACCGACGCTGGGCAACCTGGTCAGCGACGCCGGATGACGGCTGGTGGTATCGACACCGACCAGCTTGCTCTCGCCGCCCAGCACCACCACCCACTCGCTCAGGGCACCGCCTGAACTCACCCAGCGCTGCGGCAACGGCTCGGCAGCCAGCACCATATTGGGAAACAACAGGACGGCCGCCAGGCCGCCCAGGATATTGGCAAGACGCATGGTCAGGGCTCCCTGCTCAGGCCAGTACTGGCAGCGACTCGGCCAGCTCGCGCCAATCGTCGCGCTCGGCCATACCGGGCTTGCGCGCGCCGAACAGCTGTATCACCAGTTCGCCATCGGCATCGAAGGCCTCCAGGCTGGTGATCACGCCATCGACACTGGGCTTGCGCACACGCCACAGCTCGACCACGCCGCGGGTCTGCAGGTGCAGGTTGAAGTCGGGATCGAGCACGTTGAACCAGCTATCCATCCAGCGCAGGTTGTTCACCGGGCCGGTGTGAATCTGGATGCAGTGACGGTTGCCGACGAACACCATGATCGGCACTTCGCGGGCAGCGGCCTGTTCCATCAGCACCGTCAGCTCGGAGGTCGCCAACGGCTGCGCCCACTGCTCGCCGGCCAGGCGCAACGCCTGGGTGCGGGCAACCTCATGCTTCTTCAGCAGGGCGAAGAAATGGTGGGTGTCCTGCAACTTCGCCCAGCCATCGCGCAGCGCCTGACTGTCGATCTCGGCGTCGGCCTTGCGCGCTGGCGCCACGGGCGGCGGCAACAACTGCAACTCGGCGCGCTGCTCGCCGGCGAAGCGCTCGATCAGTGGCTGCCAGGCGCTCAGCTCACTGCGCTCAGTCAGGTAGACCTTGTGCACGGCAACGCCTTGCTGGTCGAACACCTGGATGCTGCGCTGAGTGCCCTTGGCGGCTTCCTCGGCGACGGCGAACACGCTGGCCCAGCCACCGAGAAACAGACGCAGATCGATATCGGCAGACACCACCAGGCCCATCTGCCCGGAGGCGGCGACGCTCACTTCGCGGTACAGCCCCTTGCGCTCATGCACGCAATGCTCGTTGCGGGTCAGCACCATTACCTGCCCCAGGCTGCCAAGAGCCGGCAGCAGCTCGGCCCAGTCCGGGCGCAGGCGCAGTGCATCGATGCCCAGGCGGCTGGCGGTCAGCTCGGCCTCGCTGACACCTAGCTGCGCCGCCGCCTCGCGGGCGCGCAGGCGGGGCTGCTCATGACGCAGCGTCTGCCAGGACTGGTAAAGATCGGCAGTCGGCGCGGCCAACGTGTTTGCGCTACTCATCGGAATCTCCTCTCTCACGGGCGGTTACCACCGCCGTCGGCACGAACGCGTGCCGACACGGCAGTGCAATCCGGAAGAACGATAATCTATCTGAGAATTATTTGCATCAGATAAATAATCTGGTTAACGTCTTGCGCCGTCGCCAACCAGCGGCCATCAGAGCCGCATCGTACGTTATCAGGAGTATCCCTAATGCCCATGCGTCCTCCGTTCGCCCGCCGTCCCTGGCTGGCCCTGCTGTTGCTCAGTCCTTCGCTGGCGCTGGCCGATACCCCGGCACAGCTGCCGGATGTGGAAGTGACCGCCACTGCGGCCCAGGAGCCCCTGCCGACCACGACCAGCACCGATGCCGGAACGCTGGACAAGCGCTTCATCCGCAGCTTCGACGATCTGTCGCGACGTGGCGAACCGGGGGTCAACTACAACCGCAACGACAAGAGCATCAACATCCGCGGCCTGGACGGCAACCGGGTGAAGACCAGCATCGACGGCATTCGCCAGCCCTTCCTCAACGACAACATCTGGGGCACGGCCGGCGGCCTGGACAGCATCGATTTCCAGAGCCTCTCGAGCATCGACGTGGTACGTGGCGCCAACTCCAGCCAGGCCGGCTCCGGCGCTCTGGGTGGCGCCCTGCGACTGCGCACCCTGGACCCCGAGGACCTGCTGGGCAAGAACAAGGACTTCGGCAGCCTGGTCAAGAGCGACTACGACAGCGCCGAAGATAGCTGGGGCCTGAATGCCGCCCTGGCCGGCCGCCTGCACGACACCTCCTGGCTGCTGCAGCTCGGCCACCGCCGGGGTCACGAGCTGGAGAACCAGGGCAGCGCCGATCTCCTCGGCACCCTGCGCAGCGAAGCCAACCCCAGGGACACCCGGCAGGACAGCCTGTTGCTGAAACTCCAGCAACAGTTCGGCGAACACCGCCTGGGGCTGACCGGCGAGTATTTCGACAACCACCAGGACATCGATGCCCGCAGCGGACGCAACGCCACCTACCCCAATCACTACGACACCGCCGAAAGCAACGAGCGCAAGCGCCTGTCCGTCGAGCACCAGTACCGCGCCGCCGCGACCGATGGCCTGCTCGACTGGGCCGACAGCGTCCTCTACTGGCAGAAGTCCCAGCGCGAGAACGAAGTGCGCGCCACCCGTGCCACCGCGCCCATCGGCGGCTACGGTCGCAACAATCAAATCGAGAAGACCCAGTACGGCCTCAACAGCAGCGCCGGCAAGCAACTCGGCCGCCACAACCTGAGCGTGGGCGGCGAACTGAGCCGCATCACCACCGAGCAGTACTCGGCCGGCTACGATGGCTGCCCCAACCCGCTGCTGCCGCCGCCGGCCACCGACATGGCGACCTACCGGGCCTGCACCAACCTGCACACCAACGCCGCGAACATGCCCAAGACCCCGGGCACGGCCTATGCCTTCTACCTGAAGGACGACATCGGCCTGAGCGACAGCCTGACCCTGACCCCCGGCATTCGTTACGATCGCTACGCCTACAAACCGAAGAGCACCAGCGGTTTCGAGCAGAACGACAACACCAGGCTGATCAAGGACAACAAGGACGCCAAGTGGTCGGGCAGCCTGCTGCTGACTTGGCAGGCGCACGAGCTGGCCACACTCTATGCGCAGTGGGCGCAGGGCTTCCGCGCCCCCGATCCGGACGAGCTGTACAGCACCCTGGTCAACTACGGCTCGCGCTACGTGCGCATCGGCGATCCCAACCTCAAGCCCGAGGAAAGCACCGGCTACGAAGTCGGCGCACGCCTGGGCAACGAGACCCTGGGCGGCTCCATCAGCCTGTTCGACAACTACTACAAGAACTTCATCGACGACATCAGCGGCAACGCGGCGGACTACGGCTTCGACCCGGCGCAGATCAGCCTGGTGATGGGCACCGGCAACCGCGACAAGGTACGCATCCATGGCGCCGAGGCCACCGCCCACTGGGCCTTCGCCCGCGACTGGAAACTGTGGAGCAGCATCTCCTGGGCCGAAGGCGAGGATCGCACCACCGACCAGTACATCAACTCGGTCGCCCCGCTGCGCGGCGCCTTCGGCCTGAGCTACGACCGCCAGAACCACGGCGCCGAACTGATCCTCAGCGCGGCCAAGCAGCGCGACAAGGTACAGAGCGACGACTACTTCAAGGCCCCCGGCTATGGCGTGGTCGACCTGACCGGCTACTGGCAGCCGGCCGCCCTGGAAGGCGTGAAGCTCCAGGCCGGGGTCTTCAACCTGTTCGACAAGAAGTACTGGACCGCGCTGGACATTCCGCTGACCAGCATCCGTACTCCGCGCCAGCCGGACGACTACTACAGCGAAGCCGGCCGCAGCTTCCGCGTAGCCGCATCCTGGCAGTTCTGAGTTCCACTTGGCGCATGGATGCGCCCTCCTATTTCCTGCGCGATAATCCACCTCCTTATCACGGGAGAGCCGGATGATCCGCCTATGCGCCCCGAGCGAGCTGGCCGAAGGCCAGAGCCGGGGGTTTCTGATCGAGCAGTTGAACCTGTTCGCCGTACGCCGAAACGGCCAGGTGCATGCCTACCGCAATCGCTGCCCGCACCGCGGCATCGCCCTGGAGTGGCAGAAGGACCGCTTTCTCGACGACAGCGGCAGCCTGATCCGCTGCTCGACGCACGGCGCGCTGTTTCTCATCGAGAGCGGCGAATGCGTGGCCGGCCCCTGCGAAGGGCAGGCGCTGCAGGCACTGGAATGCAGGGAAGACGCGTACGGGATCTGGATCGAAGGCGCTGCAGCCAGGTAGCCCGGATGCAATCCGGGGATGGGCGAAAACCGGATTCCCGGATTGCATCCGGGCTACGCCAACATCGCGCCCACCGTGCTACCGAAACAGAGCTGGTGCGCGCAGCACGCGCTACGTCAATACCTCCAGCCGGCGAACCAGGGCGATGCCCTCGGGACTCAGCTCGGCGCCGCATGCCAGCACCTCGACCCCGGCAGCCTTGGCATCACGCAATCCCGCCGCGTATGCCGGGTCGATCTCCTCCGCCGCCCGCACGGCTCGAATACCGGAGAGGTTCACGCAGTACAGCTGCACGGTACGTACACCGACGCGTGACAACGCGGCCAGCTCGCGCAGGTGCCTGGCGCCGCGCTGCGTCACTGCATCGGGAAAGGCCGCCACATCGCTGCCATCGAAGCCCAGCGTCACGCTCTTGACCTCGACATAGGCCGGCCCGTCCGGGTAATCCAGACGAAAGTCGGCGCGACTGTTCTCCACCCCGTAGGCCACCTCGCGCTTGAGCGCGGTAAAGCCAGCCAGTTCGCTGATCAGCCCGGCGCGCAGCGCCTCTTCCACCAGCGCATTGGCCCGCGCGGTATTGATGCAGGCCAGGCGCCCTTGCGGCGTTTCGCTGATTTCCCAACTGCCCGGCAGCTTGCGCTTGGGATCCTTGCTGCGGCTGAACCAGACCCGGCAACCTTCGCTCATGCAATTGAGCATCGAGCCGGTGTTGGCGCAGTGGATGGTCATCTGCTCGCCGCTGGCGGTCTCGATATCGGCGAGAAAGCGCTTGTAGCGACGCAGCAGGCGCCCCTCTTCCAGTGGCGGATCAAAGCGCATCGGGCTTCCAGCTCTTCAAACCGCGGGCGATGCGCTCGACTGCCTGCTGCAGGCGCTCGACATTCTGCGTGTAGGCGAAGCGCACATGGTGCCCGGCCTGGTGACGACCGAAATCCAGGCCCGGGGTGAAGGCCACATGCTCGGTTTCGATGAAGTGGCGGCAGAAGGCGAAGGCATCACCACCGAAGGCGCTGATGTCTGCATATAGATAGAAGGCGCCTTCGGGCTCCACGGCGATAGCGAAGCCCAGCTCGCGCAGCGCCGGCAGCAGATAGTCACGGCGGCGTTGAAACTCGTGACGGCGCTCTTCGAGGATCGCCAGGGTGGCGGGCTCGAAGCAGGCCAGCGCGGCATGCTGGGCCATGCTCGATGCGCTGATGTAGAGGTTCTGCGCCAGCTTTTCCAGCTCAGGCACAGCCGTCTCGGGTGCCACCAGCCAACCCAGGCGCCAGCCGGTCATGCCGAAATATTTGGAGAAACTATTGAGGACGAAGGCATCGTCGTCCACTTCCAGCACGCTCGGCGCATCGCAGCCGTAGGTCAGGCCATGGTAGATCTCGTCCACCACCAGATGACCGCCACGCTGCTTGAGGCAGGTCGACAGCGCCGCCAGCTCATCCTTGTGCAGTAGCGTTCCAGTCGGATTGGCCGGCGAGGCGACCAAGGCGCCGACGCTGTCGGGATCCCAGTGCCGCTCCACCAGTTGCGGAGTCAGCTGGTAACGCACGTCCGGGCCGACCGGCACCAGCTGCGCAGCGCCTTCGACCAGGCGCAGGAAGTGACGGTTACACGGATAGCCCGGGTCGGCCAGCAGCCAGTGCTTGCCGGGATCGACCAGCAGACTGGCGGCCAGCAGCAGCGCGCCGGAGCCGCCTGGCGTGACCAGGATGCGCTGCGGATCGATGTTCAGGCGATAACGCTCGGCGTAGAAGCCGGCGATCGCCTCGCGCAGCTGCGGCAGGCCGCGCGCTGCGGTGTAGCGCGTGTGTCCGGCGGCCAGCGCGGCCTGACCGGCACGGATGATCGGCTCGGCAGTGGTGAAGTCCGGTTCGCCGATCTCCAGGTGAATGACATCGTGACCGGCCGCCTGCAGCTCGTTGGCACGCGCCAGCAAGGCCATCACATGGAAGGGTTCGATGGCGCGACTGCGCGCGCTGTAGAGCTGAGCCATGGGTCCGCCTTCAGGGTTGCGAGGCGCGGATTCTAGCAGGGCAGCTTGAGGCCTCGGCAAGGACGCGAAAGCGCCGCTACGCTTGCTAGCCGGTGCCATGCAGATTTCGTTCACAGCCCGGACCAGGCGGAGACAACCGGGAGTAGCGCGCCCCGATTCGATCTGGTAAGTTCGCCGGCTTGCAGTCGCAGGGCCGGACAAACGCCTGGCAATGGAATAACCTGCGCGATGGATTCGAAAGAGTGAGAGGCGTCATCCATGCCCACAAAAGAAAAAGCCAAAAGCACCAGCCAGCTGATGCGTGGTTTCGAGCCTTATCCGGAAAAGAAAGGCGAGGAATACATGAGCGAGCCGATGCGCGCTCACTTCACCAGCATCCTCAATAAGTGGAAGCTGGAGCTGATGCAGGAAGTCGACCGTACCGTGCACCACATGCAGGACGAAGCGGCCAACTTCCCCGACCCGGCCGACCGCGCCAGCCAGGAAGAAGAGTTCAGCCTGGAACTGCGTGCCCGTGATCGCGAGCGCAAGCTGATCAAGAAGATCGACGAAACCCTGCAGCTGATCGAAGACAATGAGTACGGCTGGTGCGACTCCTGCGGCGTCGAAATCGGCATTCGCCGCCTCGAAGCCCGCCCGACCGCGACTCTGTGCATCGACTGCAAGACGCTGGCGGAAATCAAGGAAAAGCAGGTCGGTTCCTGATCTGACAACGGGGCGCTTAGGCGCCCCGCTCTGTTTCTGGCCCTAGTTCCATGAACACAGCCTATATCGGGCGCTTCGCCCCCACGCCCAGCGGCTATCTGCACTTCGGCTCGCTGGTCGCCGCTCTCGCCTCCTACCTCGATGCCCGCGCCGTTGGCGGTCGTTGGCTGCTGCGCATGGAAGACCTC
>JAEYXX010000113.1 GCA_023431055.1 Pseudomonadota bacterium | reverse complement strand
ACCATGAAGATGACCAGCAGCACCAGCATCACGTCGATGTAGGGCACCACGTTCATCTCGGCGACCGGTTTGCGTCTGTTGCGAATTCTCGCCATGGCTAGAACCTATCCTGTGCGCGCGTCTTAGTCTTCCGAGGTGTGCACCTTGCGGTGCAGGATGGCCTGGAACTCGTCGGCGAAGGTGTAGTAGCGGCCAATCAGCATTTCGCCGCGGGCAGAGAAGCGGTTGTAGGCGATGACCGCCGGAATCGCGGCGAACAGGCCGATGGCGGTGGCGATCAGCGCTTCGGCAATACCCGGGGCGACGGTGGCCAGGGTGGCCTGCTGCACCTGGGCCAGGCCGCGGAAGGAGTTCATGATGCCCCATACGGTACCGAACAGGCCGATGTACGGGCTGGTGGAACCCACGGTGGCAAGAAACGGCAGTGCGGTTTCCAGCTTCTCTTCCTCGCGGGAGATGGCAACGCGCATGGCACGCGCCACGCCGTCCATCACCGCATCAGGGTCGACGCCCTGCTGCTGACGCAGACGGGAAAATTCCTTGAAGCCGGCACGGAAGATCTGCTCCAGACCGGAATCCGGATCGGGGTTGCTGCCAGCCTGGCGATACAGCTTGGACAGGTCGATGCCGGACCAGAAACGATCCTCGAAGTTGTCCAGAGCACGCCTGGCGGCACGCAGCGCATTGCTACGCTGGAAGATCATCACCCAGGAAATGACCGATGCGCCCACCAGGGTCAGCATCACCAGCTGAACCAACAGACTGGCGTTACTGATCAGACTCCACATCGACATATGGTCAACGGCGTTAGCTTCCACGCTTACTCTCCTGCTGCAATTGGACCCGGCGCCTGCGTCCCGGCGAACGCATGTCGCAGGGATTCGGGGATAGCCCGGGGTTTCAAGTTGTCGGCGCGCACACAGGCCACCAGAAACTGCCCTTCGCAGAGCAGCACATCATCCGCAGCCCGCCTGACCTGTTGACGAAAGCGCAGGCTTGCACGGTTCAATTCGATCACATCGGCGCTGATCACCAGCTCGTCATCCAGGCGTGCCGGCGCGTGATAACGCGCCTCGGCCGAATGCACGACGAACAACAGGCCCTCACCGGCAAGCGTCGACTGGGCATAACCCAGCTCACGCAGGCGCTCGGTGCGAGCCCGCTCCATGAATTTGAGGTAGTTGACGTAGTAGACGATGCCGCCCGCATCGGTATCTTCGTAATAGACCCGGCAATGGTGGCTGAACGGCTGGACTCCGTTTTGCGCGCGCATACTCTAGTCCCCGGCCTGCTGCTTGCCAATCCGGCCTGGTAACAATTTTTTCGTCATTCGTCACCCGCACTGAAAAGATCACCACTGGGCGAATCACCCGAGCGCTTGGGGATGTTCAGCCCGAAGTGCAGATAGGCATGCCGGGTGACCACACGCCCACGTGGAGTGCGCATCATGTAACCCTGCTGAATCAGGTAAGGCTCGAGCACGTCCTCGATGGTATGGCGCTCCTCGCCGATGGCCGCAGCCAGGCTGTCCAGCCCCACCGGCCCGCCGTCGAACTTCTCGATCATGGCCAGCAGAAGACGTCGGTCGGAATGATCGAAGCCACGCTCGTCGACATCCAGCAGATTCAACGCCTGATCGGCGATGGACTGGGAGATATGGCCCGTACCGCGCACCTCGGCGAAATCACGCACGCGGCGTAGCAGGCGGTTGGCGATACGCGGCGTACCGCGCGCGCGACGAGCGATTTCATAAGCCCCCTTGGCCTCGATGGGCAAACCGAGAATCCCGGCCGAGCGCGAAACGATGGTGGCGAGGTCCTCGATGCCGTAGAACTCCAGGCGCTGGACGATACCGAAACGGTCACGCAGCGGGTTGGTCAGCATGCCGGCACGGGTAGTGGCGCCGACCAGGGTGAAGGGCGGCAGATCCAGCTTGATCGAGCGTGCTGCCGGGCCTTCGCCGATCATGATGTCGAGCTGAAAATCCTCCATGGCCGGGTACAGCACTTCCTCGACCACCGGAGAAAGACGATGAATTTCGTCGATGAACAGCACATCGCCACTTTCCAGGTTGGTCAGCAGCGCTGCCAGATCGCCCGGACGCTCGAGCACGGGGCCGGAGGTGCTCTTGATCGAGCTGCCCATTTCCTCGGCGATGATATTGGCCAGAGTGGTCTTGCCCAGGCCCGGCGGACCGAAGATCAGCGTGTGGTCGAGCGCTTCCGCCCTGCCCCGCGCGGCCTGGATGAACAGCGCCATCTGCTCACGCACCACGGGCTGGCCGATGTAGTCAGCCAGGCGCAACGGGCGTATGGCACGATCCTGCTGCTCTTCGCGCTCACGTGGACTGGCGGTAATCAGGCGATCGGCTTCGATCATCGAGGGGTTCCACTAAGAGTCCGTTGAATTGCAATGCAGGGTGGCAACCGCGCAGCGTTTTCCACCACAAAGCCGGTGGATGAAAAAGGCGTAATCCACCCTACGCCATGCCGCGCAATGCGCGACGAATCAAATCTTCGCTGCTCATCCCATCCTCCTTGACGGCGGCAACGGCTCGGCTGGCCTCCTGCGGCTTGTACCCGAGGGAGATCAACGCACTGACGGCGTCGTTCTCCGCGCTTGAGACTGCCTGCGCCAGTTGAGGTTCAACCACCAGGGGCGCGATGGACGGTATCGACTCCCAGGCCTTGAAGCGGTCCTTGAGTTCGACCAGCAGACGCTCGGCGGTTTTCTTGCCGACACCCGGCACCTTGACCAGGGCGGCCGTGTCCTGCGCCTGCACGCAACGCACCAATTCGTCGACTTCGAGCCCGGACATCAGGGCCAGCGCCAGCTTGGGGCCGACGCCATTGAGGCGGATCAGCTCGCGAAACAGCTCACGCTCGCGCTTCTCGAAAAAGCCATAGAGCAGATGCGCATCCTCACGCACCACCAGATGAGTGTGCAGGGTCACCGGCTCACCCACCGCAGGCAGACGATATAGGGTCGTCATCGGCACTTCCAGCTCATAACCGACGCCATTCACATCCAGAAGCAAATGCGGCGGCTGTTTCTCCGCCAGGGTGCCGCGCAAACGTCCGATCACCGCTGCTTTCCTTTGATCCGATTACAAACGAAGACGGCCGCCGCGGCGCTTGGCGCCGGCCAGCCCATGGGGAATGAGACTCTGCCGATGATGGGCATGGCACAGGGCGATGCCCAAGGCATCGGAGGCGTCGATCTGCGGCTTCTGCACCAGCCCCAGCAGGTGCATGACCATCATCTGCACCTGCTGCTTGTCCGCTGCGCCGGTGCCGACCACGGCCTGCTTGACCTGGGTCGCGGTGTACTCGCTCACCTCCAGCCCCGCCTCCACCGCCGCGACGATGGCTGCGCCACGCGCCTGCCCCAGCTTGAGCGCCGAATCGGCATTGCGCGCCATGAACACCTGCTCGATACCCATGGTCACCGGACCATGAGTGCGAATCACCTCGCTGACGCCGCGAAAGACGATCTGCAGACGCTCGGCCAAGGGACCATTGCCGGTACGAATGCAGCCCGAGGCCACGTACTCGCAGCCACGCCCGGTATCGCGTACCACGCCATAGCCGGTGATGCGCGAACCGGGATCGATTCCTAGGATGAGGGTCATGTCGGCAACTGTCTATTTATCCAGTTGGCGAGTATACGGGGCGCCCTCGACGACGTCATCCGCCAACCGGCCGGCCTGACGAAAAAAGCCGGAAGGACCATGCGGCGCTTCCGGCTTTTCATTCGTAGCCCGGATGCAATCCGGGGAATGTGTCCCGGATTGCATCCGGGCTACAACCTCAGCCGAGCTGCTCCATGATCTCGTCGGCGACTTCGGCGTTGTGGTAGACGTTCTGCACGTCATCCAGATCTTCGAGCATGTCGATCAGCTTGAACACCTTCTGCGCAGTTTCCAGATCGGCGATCGGCGCACTGATCGAGGGGATCATGGCGATCTCTGCTTCCTCGGCCTTGAAGCCAGCCGCGCTCAGCGCTTCGTTGACGGCATGAAACTCGGTGAAGCTAGTCGACACCAGGGCCGAACCGTCTTCGCCCATTTCCACGTCATCTGCACCAGCCTCCAAGGCAGCTTCCATCAGGGCATCTTCATCGACACCCGGCGCGAAGCTGATCTGGCCCTTGCGGTCGAACATGTAAGCGACCGAACCATCAGTACCCAGGTTGCCGCCGCACTTGGTAAAGGCATGACGCACTTCGGCGGCAGTGCGGTTGCGGTTGTCGGTCATCACTTCGACGATGATCGCCACACCGCTCGGCGCATAGCCTTCGTAGCTGAACTCGACGACGTTGTCGGCTTCGTTATTGCCGGCGCCGCGGGCGATGGCGCGATCGATGACTTCACGCGACATGTTGTTGGTCAGCGCCTTGTCCACGGCCAGACGCAGACGCGGGTTGTCCGCCGGAACCGGGCCGCCGTGCTTGGCCGCGACCGTCAGTTCACGAATCAGCTTGGTGAAGATCTTGCCCCGCTTGGCGTCCTGACGCCCCTTGCGGTGCTTGATATTGGCCCATTTGGAATGACCAGCCATAACTCACTCCATCTTTTTCAAAACAGGTTACAACCGGCGCAAGCCGAGATGAGAACCGTCGCGAGCGCAGGTCAGGCAAGGCGGAAAGAGGTGAGAAAGCGCAGTTTGCTGAAGCAAATGAGCATTTCGAACCTCTTTCCAACGCAGCATGACCAAGCGCAGCAGGTTATCACTCGGCTTTGGGTTGCTCACGCAGGCGGATATGCAGCTCGCGCAGCGACTTGTTGTCGACGATGCCCGGCGCCTGAGTCATGACGCAGGCCGCGCTCTGGGTTTTCGGGAAGGCGATCACTTCGCGGATCGACTGCGCGCCAGTCATCAGCATCACCAGGCGATCCAGGCCGAAGGCCAGGCCACCATGGGGCGGCGCACCGTACTTCAGCGCGTCGAGCAGGAAGCCGAACTTCTCCTGCTGCTCGTCTTCGCTGATGCCCAGCACACGGAACACGGTCTGCTGCATGGCCTTGTCGTGGATACGGATCGAACCGCCACCCAGCTCGGTGCCGTTGAGTACCATGTCGTAGGCACGCGACAGTGCAGCCGCCGGGTTGGCCTCCAGCTCCTCGGGGGTGCACTTGGGCGAGGTAAACGGGTGGTGCATGGCGGTCAGGCTGCCGTCGTCGTTCTCTTCGAACATCGGGAAGTCGACGACCCACAGCGGCGCCCATTCGCAAGTGAACAGGTTCAGATCATGACCCAGCTTGATGCGCAGCGCGCCCAGGGCTTCGCTGACGATCTTGGCCTTGTCGGCACCGAAGAACACGATATCGCCATCGACCGCACCAACGCGGTCGAGGATGACATTGATGTTGTCCAGCGGGATGTTCTTGACGATCGGCGACTGCAGACCTTCGACACCAGCCGCACGCTCGTTGACCTTGATGTAGGCCAGGCCCTTGGCACCGTAGATGCCAACGAACTTGGTGTAGTCGTCGATCTGCTTGCGCGGCATGCTCGCCCCGCCCGGGACACGCAGCGCAGTGACGCGGCATTTCGGATCGTTGGCCGGGCCGGCGAAAACCTTGAATTCGACGTCCTTGAGCTGGTCCTCGACATCGACCAGCTCCAGCGGAATGCGCAGGTCCGGCTTGTCCGAACCGAAGCGGCGCATGGCTTCGTCCAGGGTCATGTGCGGCAGTTCGCCGAACTCGACACCCAGCACTTCCTTGAACAGGTTGCGCACCATGGTCTCGGTGATGCCCATGATGTCCTTTTCATCGAGGAAGCTGGTCTCGATGTCGATCTGGGTGAATTCCGGCTGACGGTCGGCACGCAGATCCTCGTCGCGGAAGCACTTGGCGATCTGGTAGTAGCGGTCGAAGCCGGCCACCATCAGCAGTTGCTTGAACAGCTGCGGCGACTGCGGTAGGGCGAAGAAGCTGCCGGCGTGGGTGCGGCTCGGCACCAGATAGTCACGCGCGCCTTCCGGGGTGGCCCGGGTCAGGATCGGCGTCTCGACGTCGAGGAAGCCGTTGTCGTCCAGGTAGCGACGGATGCTTGAGGTGATGCGCGAGCGCAGCTTGAGCTTCTCGGCCATCTCAGGGCGACGCAGGTCGATGAAGCGGTAGCGCAGGCGGGTTTCCTCGCCCACATCGGTGTATTCGTTGAGCGGGAACGGCGGGGTTTCGGCCTCGTTGAGCACTTCCAGCTCGTAGCCCAGCACTTCGATGGCGCCGGAAGCCATGTTCGGATTGACCGCACCGGCCGGACGCAGACGCACCTTGCCGGTGATCTTCACTACGTACTCGCTGCGCACGCGGTCGGCTTTGGCGAAGGTCTCGGCGCGATCAGGGTCGAACACCACCTGAGCCAGGCCTTCACGATCACGAATATCGAGGAAGATCACCCCGCCATGGTCACGGCGACGGTGTACCCAGCCGCAAAGGGTGATTTCCTGGCCATCCAGGCTCTCGTTCAACTGGCCGCAATAGTGGCTGCGCATCATGATCGTGTTTCGCTTCTCTAAGGTCTTGGATAGGTCAGGCAGCCCCCAACGCCCTGGGCAGGAGCCACGCCGCGGCAAACGCCCAACAGCACGCCGCGCTTCGATAAAGAGCGGGATTATATAGCGTAAATCGCCGTGACGCAGCCGCCCGGCAGAAGGCTTCTATAATGAAGAGCGCCTCCTGCCTGGAGAAAGACCATGGCCCTACCCCATCGCAGTGACCTGTCCGACGATCTGCTGGAAGACTTTCGCCTGGATACCGCCGAACAGTTTTCGCGGTGCGAACAATTGCTGATCGAGCTGGAGCGCGCGCCGAAGAGCAGTGAACGGCTACGCGAGCTGTTCCGGCTGATCCACACGCTCAAGGGCAACCTTGGCTATGTCGGGCTCAATGAGCTGATGGCACTGCCGCAAGCCATGGAGGATGTACTCGATGCCCTACGCTCGGGGCTCCTGTCGTTCGACAGCCTGCTTGGGGACGTCCTGCTGCTGAGCCTCGACCATCTGCGCGTCCTGGTGAATCAATCACAGAGCGAGGCGAATTCGACCACCGACAGCGCGCGAACCAGACAGCTATGCAGTGACTTGCAGGCCCTGGCCGCGGCACCCTCCGAACAGCAGGTTGAAGCCCGCATCACCCTGCTGCAACAGATGGATCCCAGCACTCGCCTGCAGCCCACTGAAGCAGCAGCCAGCTGCACCGAAGCGCTGTTGGCGCGCCACGCCATCGCACCGCAAGCCGATCTGCAATTTTTCTGCGCGCTGGCCGAAGCCGCCGAACAGCGCTCTCCCTATTGGAGAGGCCGCAACCTGCGCCTGCTGGAGCTCGCGCTAAGCATCAATGCAGCAGGTGGATTCGCCGAACAGCCGCGGCAACTGGCAGCAGCCGTCTGCCTGCACGACCTCGGCATGGCCTTTCTGCCGCTTGAGGTTCTGCACAAGCAAAGCCACTTCAGCCGTGAAGAGCGACGCCTGATGCAGGGCCACCCGCGCCTGGCCAGTGACCTGTTAAAACGCATGCCTGACTGGGCACCGGCAATGGAAATCATTCTGCAGCATCAGGAGCATGCCGATGGTAGCGGCTACCCCAAGGGACTGCGTGAAAACGAGATCGCCCCGGGTGCACTGATCCTGCACATCGTCGACACCTTCGAGGCCAGAACCCACGAACGCGCACACCAGACGCTGAGCAAGCGCCCGCTGCTTCGCGCCATTCTCGAAATCAACAACCTGGCCGGCCAGCAGTTCAGCGCTCACTGGGTAGAAGTATTCAACCGCACTCTGCAGCAAAATCCCGAGCTGGCCCACGGCTGAGCGCATGCTTCCAAGCGATGGGCATGGTAGGAAACACTGCGCGCCGGGCTAAAAATGAACCACAGGTTATCGATAGCCTCTAAACATCGCTTTCATTGATCTAAGCCAGGATCATCTCGACGGCCCGCGTGATACGCTCTGGCTAACACTGCGGTATAGAAACCCTGGCCCACCTGAAAGGAGACAAACCATGGAAATCAATATCGGAATCGCCGAACAGGATCGCGCCGCCATCGCCGAAGGCCTCTCGCGCCTGCTGGCCGACACCTACACCCTGTACCTGAAGACTCACAACTTCCACTGGAACGTTACCGGTCCGATGTTCAACACCCTGCACCTGATGTTCGAGGGCCAGTACACCGAACTGGCGCTGGCAGTCGACGCGATCGCCGAGCGTATCCGCGCCCTGGGCTTCCCGGCTCCCGGCACCTACGCTGCCTACGCCCGCCTGTCTTCGATCAAGGAAGAGGAAGGCGTACCCAGCGCCGAGGAAATGATCAAGCAACTGGTA
Source organism: Pseudomonadota bacterium (assembly GCA_023431055.1). Lineage (GTDB taxonomy): Bacteria > Pseudomonadota > Gammaproteobacteria > Pseudomonadales > Pseudomonadaceae > Aquipseudomonas. The sequence goes on along the minus strand of JAEYXX010000113.1, from coordinate 55,055 downwards.
CAAGGTCAGGAAGCGGTCGTACGCACCGCTCGCGGTATTTTCCCGCTGCTGGACAAGGTCAGCGACGAGCCGACTGCCGACCTGCTGACCCAACGCATGCAGGTGCATGAAAAAACCGCCTGGATGCTGCGCAGCCTGCTTGCTGCCTGAGACGCTCAGAGGCCCGGTTATCCGGGCCTTTTCATTAGGCAGGCCACCCGGCCCTGATCTATGCTCTGGCCATTCGCCATCGAGTCTCCAAGTCCATGAGTCAATCCAGCAAACCGTCCAGCATCATCGATCTGTATCCGGAGGAAACCCGCGAGGCGGCGGAACTCCTGAAACAGGCTGTACCGTTGATGATGCGCCATGACATCCCGCCCAACCCCGTGCATTACGCCCTGTGGTACACCTACAGCCGAGGCAGCGAGCCAGAACTCAATCGCCGCATGGACAAGGTGGTGGATGACTTCGACGTATTTCCGCCAGAAACCGCCAGCAGGCTGTTTCGCGACTACATCATCCGTGGCGAGCTGGATGAGGCGCGCGCCGGTCAGCAGCAGGTCATCGAACTGGTCGACGATATCGAAGGCGACGTTTCGCGCAGCGTGATTGGCAGCCAGCACTACCAGGAGAGCCTGAGCCAGGGTCTCAGCGCTCTGCAGGAGCCGATCATCGACGATCTGCCCGGCGTACTCAGCGACCTACAGGAAAGCACCCAGCTGATGCAGGACCAGCAGGAGAAATTCCTCTACCGCCTACGCGCAGCACAAGATGAGATCACTCATCTGCGCGGCCAGCTGGAGCGCGCCCACCTGGCAGCCACGCTCGACAGCCTGACCCGCGTATTCAATCGCCATGCCTTCACCCGCCTGCTGGAACGCGCCCTGAGCGAGTCACAAGAGGGCCTGGCCCTGGTGATTCTGGATATCGATCATTTCAAGCAGTTCAACGACCAGTATGGCCATCCACTGGGCGACCGGGTGCTGCAGCATGTCGGACAGCTGTTGCGCGACCTGCTGCCACCAGAAGCCTTTGCCGCACGCTACGGCGGCGAGGAGTTCTGCGTGGTGCTGCGCAACTGCGCCAATCTCAGCCAGGTGCTCGATTTCGCCGAACAACTGCGCCACAAGATCCAGTCACTGAGAGTCAAGGTACGTCGTACCGACCAGGTTCTGGACAGCATCACCGCCTCCTTCGGTTGCGCCATAGCCGAAACCGGTGACAGCCTCGAATCGCTGCTGACCCGCGCCGATGATGCGCTCTACCAGGCCAAACGCAGTGGCCGCAATCAGGTTCACCCGCAGCACAGCGAAAAGATGCTAACCGCTTGATTTGAGAAGCCCTCGCCTTTGCTGTTAAATAGGATCGCGCGCCGCGTTACCATCCCGCGGCGTCGCTAACCCTGTATACCGGCGCGCGCCATGGCCGTTCACCTGGTCACCAGCAAAGCGCGCTCCCTCCGCGACACCTTGAGTCTTCATAATCAGTGAGTTCATCGAAGATGTTTAAGATTGCCCATCTCGTGACGGGGTTTGCCGCCCTGCTGCTGTCTGCCGTACCTGGTTTTTCCACTTCCTTTCTGAACACCCCGGATGCCATCTATCTGGCCCTGACCGGCTTGCTCAACCTGCTTGCCGCAGCGCAACAGCCCAACCTTCCAACTGCACACCAACAGTTGCTGGGCCTGGCCTCCGCCCTGCTGATCCTGGCTGCCGTCGTTCAGAGCCTGCTTCTGCTTGCGCCGCTACCCAGCATCGGCGGCCAGCCGGCCATCTGGCTGCCACTGCTGACCCTGGTCGTGGCTGTGGCGCTGAGCCTTGCCGCGCAACTGGGCAAGCAACCAAGCGCCAAACAGCACCAAACCTCGACTCAAGCTCCCAGCGCACCTCAGGAAGATCGCGAGACGGGAACGGTCAAGTGGTTCAATACTTCCAAGGGGTTCGGCTTCATTTCCCGCGACTCGGGCGAAGACATCTTCGTTCACTTCCGCGCCATTCGCGGCGAGGGCCATCGCGTACTGGTCGAGGGCCAGCGCGTAGAGTTCTCGGTCATGCAACGCGACAAGGGTCTGCAGGCGGAAGATGTGATCGCGGCAGCCCCCTCGCGGCGCTGACTGCATACGAAGAAAAGCCCGGGAAACCGGGCTTTTTCATTTCAATAGTGCGGTGGCGGCGCTTCGTCTTCGGCGATACCCGCAAGCCCATTCAACTCTTCCTGACGGCGTGCCAACGCAGTCAATTGCAACTGCATCCGCTCGATGCGGCGGTTCTGTTCAACCAGCTCATCGCTCAAGGCCTGAATGGTGTCGTCCTGAAAGGCCAGGCGGCTTTCCAGTTCCATGATCCGAGTCTCGAGGCTCATGCAAAGTCTCCAGCGAACTGAAAATCTTCAGTCAGCACCAACCGCAGCTTGTCGATGATCTGGCTCACCTGCTGCGGGGAATATGGCTGAGCTGGGTGACGCCCCCACACCGGCGCGGGCCAGGCGATATCTCCGCGACGCCGTACGATCACATGCATATGCAGTTGGCTGACGACATTGCCGAGCGTGGCCACGTTCATCTTGTCGGCGGTGAAGGTGTCCTTGAGGGTTTCGGCCAGCAAGGTGGTTTCGTGCCAGAGCTGGCGCTGGTCGCCCGCGTCGAGCTGGAACACTTCGCTGACCTCTTCACGCCGGGGCACGAGGATAAACCAGGGATAGCTGGCATCGTTCATCAGCAACAGGTGGCAGAGGGGAAAGTCCCCGACCAGCAGGCAATCCTGCTGCAGCCGTGAATCCAGGGTGAACATTGCGCTCCTCCTTCAAATACAGATCGTTAAAGCGTAGCGCCATGAGGGCGAACGTGATGGCGCGCAGCATACGCCGGCGCAACGGACAATTCACCCGGCGCCACGCACCAAGCCAAGGCAGGCCAGCCCCATACGCACCCAGGCGTGCACCATTTTGTTTCTTCCCGTAATGGACCGCCCCAAGCGTTACCGCCAAGGTCACTGACGCTCAGCCAATGCCCTTGCTGACAGCCGAGCGCGCACACCGATCAAGCCCTCGCAGAACCACGCCGGAGGCCGCATATGCGCGGCCCCGCGGAGCTTATCAACGCCCAAAATCAAGGTTTTAGCGCGAGAAAGCGGTTTTGAGCATGACTTTTGCTAAGTACCAGAGCAATGCTCGGCGAGCCGTGCAGTCGATCAATAACAGTGGCCCCAGGCACCTCAGAGCCGCGAAAGCGTTGGTATAACGAAACGCAAGGACAGAGCTATAGATTTGCGACATTCCTCCTAATCCGATGCGACACCAGCATGAACGAAGTCGTAATGAATAGACTGCAACTATCGCCAATATTGGCTGCGTGCTATAAGTTATCGCCGACACAAAAAGAAAGAGCCGCCCATATAACAAAACAGTGGGCAGCGCAACTCTTCTAAACCCAAGGAGCAATCACGATGCAAGTGATGAAGTGGAGCGTAATCGCCCTGGCAGTAGCCGCGGGCACCAGCCAAATGGCCGTGGCGTCCAGCCAGTCCGAGTCCAACGGCTTTATCGAAGACAGCAGTTTCAACATCTTCAATCGCGTTCTGTACATGAACCGCGATTTCCGTAATGGTCCGAACGGCGCAAGCACCTCCGCCAACCCGGCTGGCTACCGTGAAGAAACCGGCCTGGGCATCCGCCTGCTGTACGAGTCCGGCTTCACCCAAGGCACCGTAGGCGTCGGCGTGGACGCTCACTCGCTGAGCAGCATCAAGATCGACAGCGGTCGTGGTCGCTACGGCACTGGCCAGTTCGCTCAGACTGACGACGGTCGTGGTGATGACACCCAGAGCGAAGTTGGCGGCGCCATCAAGTTCCGTATCTCGGACACCGTACTCAAATACGGTAACCAGTTCGTGGCCAACCCGGTGTTCTCCACCGACGACAGCCGCATCCTGCCGGAAGTTGCTACCGGTACCCTGCTGACCAGCAATGAAATCGAAGGCTTGGAGCTGACCGCTGGTCGCTTCACCGCCCTGAACGATCAAGCCCAGACTGGCCGCGACAGCCTCGAACTGAAGGAAATCAACTTCGCTGGGGCCAGCTACAGCTTCACCGACGACTTCAGCGGCGCCCTGTTTGCTTCCGACGTCGACGATGTCTGGAAGAAGTATTACGGCAACCTGAACTACAACCTGGCACTGGCTGAAGAGCAGGCGCTGAACTTCGACTTCAACATCTACAAGACCGACTACGACAAGAAGTACACCGGTACTGGCAAGAGCGAAGACAACACCATCTGGAGCCTGGCAGCTGCCTACTCCCTGGGCGCTCACACCTTCACCCTGGCTCACCAGCGTGCCAGCGGCGACCGTGGCTACGACTACGGCGTAGACGGCGGCGGTACCATCTGGCTGGCCAACTCGGTTCAGTACTCCGACTTCAACCAGGAAGACGAGAAGTCCTGGCAAGCTCGCTACGACATCAACATGGCGTCCTACGGCGTACCGGGCCTGAGCTTCATGACCCGTTACATCCGCGGTACTGCTGCTGATAGCTACACCGAGCGCGAACTGGACATCGAAGCCAAGTACGTGATCCAGGAAGGTGCTGCGAAGGATCTGTCCTTCCGTATCCGCAACGCCTTCTACCGCGACAACGCTCAAGGCGACGTGAACGACTTCCGCCTGATCGTCGAATACCCGCTGAGCGTTCTGTAACTTCAGCGAAGTTCGATAGCGGTAATAAAAAGAAACCCGGCCTCGACCGGGTTTCTTTATTTAGAGCCCACTCAAAGAGGTAGCGCATAAGTTCCGGTTACATGCGCAACCAGCTCACTCTCATTCCCATACGAATACAGCGTAACTTCACAGACGGCCTGCCGCCGACTCAGCCTCAATATGCTCGCCTCGGCCAGCAGGTCAACTGGCCCGGGCTTGACCAGGAAGTTGATGTTGAGATTAGAGGTCACCGCCATTTCCACCCGCCCGAGCCGTCCCAACACTACCGCGTACATTGCCGCGTCAGCCAGTGCCATGATGGTCGGCCCGGAAAGCGTACCGCCCGGGCGAACCAGCTTACCTTGAAAGGGCACCCGTGCCAGCACGCCGCTTTCGTCAAGACGATCGATGCGCAGGTCAAGGTCTTCAGCCATCGGTAGGCCTGCACGAATCAGCGTCTGAACCTCCAGTGCGGTCAATTCCCCCATCCTGCGTCTCCAGTCTTCACAATGATCCGGCGTGTGCCCAAGGCGCAACGCCCCATCCTGTACGCCACTGTACAGGCACCGTACAATGCCTACCTATTTCACGCCCTAGCAACCGACAGAACGGCCAAACATGCGTACCAGTCAGTTCCTGCTCTCGACCCTGAAAGAAACCCCTTCCGATGCCGTGGTGATCAGCCACCAGCTGATGCTGCGTGCCGGCATGATCCGCAAGCTGGCCTCCGGCCTGTACACCTGGCTGCCGATGGGCCTGCGCGTGCTGCGCAAGGTCGAGAATGTGGTGCGCGAGGAAATGAACGCCGCCGGCGCGCTGGAAGTGCTGATGCCCGCCATCCAGCCGGCCGAGCTGTGGCAGGAGTCCGGTCGCTGGGTGCAATATGGCCCGGAGCTGCTGCGTATCAAGGATCGCCATGATCGCGAGTTCTGCGTCGGCCCGACTCACGAGGAAGTGATCACCGAGCTGGCCCGCAACGAGCTGAACAGCTACAAGCAGTTGCCGATCAATTTCTACCAGATCCAGACCAAGTTCCGCGACGAGATCCGTCCGCGCTTCGGCCTGATGCGTGGCCGCGAGTTCATCATGAAGGACGCCTACTCCTTCCATGCCGACCAGGCGTCCCTGCAGGAAACCTACGACCGCATGCACCAGGCGTACTGCAACGTATTCACTCGCCTGGGCCTGAACTTCCGTCCGGTGCAGGCCGATACCGGCTCCATCGGTGGCACCGGCTCGCATGAGTTCCACGTACTGGCCGATTCCGGTGAAGACGATATCGCCTTCAGCGATACCTCCGATTACGCCGCCAACATCGAGAAGGCCGAAGCCCTGCCGCGCGAGAAGGTACGCCCGGCACCAACCGAAGAGCTGCGCCTGGTCGACACTCCCGATGCGAAAACCATCGCCGCTCTGGTCGAAGGCTTCAATCTGCCGATCGAGAAGACCATCAAGACCCTGATCGTGCATGCTGCCGAAGAAGGCAAGCTGATCGCGCTGGTGGTACGTGGCGATCACGAGCTCAACGAGATCAAGGCCGCCAACCTGGAGCAGGTCGCCAATCCGCTGACCATGGCCACCGACGCCGAGCTGCGTGCGGCCATCGGTGCCGGCGCTGGTTCCCTCGGCCCGCTGAACCTGCCGCTGCCGGTGATCATCGACCGTTCCGTGGAGCTGATGAGCGACTTCGTCATCGGTGCCAACATCGACGACAAGCACTACTTCGGCGTCAACTGGGAGCGCGATCTGCCGGTGCCGACCGTGGCCGACCTGCGCAACGTCGTCGAAGGCGACCCGAGCCCGGATGGTCAGGGTACCCTGATCATCAAGCGCGGCATCGAAGTTGGGCATATCTTCCAGCTCGGCACCAAGTACAGCGAGGCGATGAACTGCCAGGTACTGGGCGAGAACGGCAAGCCGGTCACCCTGACCATGGGCTGCTACGGCATCGGTGTTTCTCGTGTGGTGGCCGCGGCCATCGAGCAGAACTTCGACGAGCGCGGCATTCGCTGGAACGATGCCCTGGCCCCCTTCCATATCGCGCTGGTACCGCTGCGTTACGAAACCGAGCAGGTCCGCGAGGCCACCGACAAACTCTACGCCGAACTCACTGCCGCTGGTTTCGAAGTTTTGCTGGATGACCGCGACAAGAAGACCAGCCCCGGCATCAAGTTCGCCGACATGGAGCTGATCGGTATCCCGCACCGTGTGGTGGTCAGCGATCGTGGCCTGGCCGAGGGCAACCTGGAGTACAAAAGCCGCGCCGAAACCGAAGCGCAAGCCGTGCCGCTGGCCGAGATCCTGTCTTTCCTGCAAGCCCGTATCAAACGCTGATCACGCCCTACCGAGACATCATGTACACGAGCAGCAACCTTCGCCTCATCGGCGCCGCCCTGTGCGGCGCCCTCTTCCTCAGCGGCTGCGCCAACCAGCTGCCGCAGCGTAGCGAGCACGAGGAGCGCGTCGAACGCAAACTGCTGGATCACCAGCTGCAGATCGACGCAGGCGAACCCAAGGTGTTGGAGTTGCCACAACGCCGTGTGCGTGTGCATGACCAGAAGAGCTACGAGGTAACGGCTTTCGAGGTAACCCGCCGCTACGATCGCTACACCCCCTACCAGGCCTGGCGCGAGATCTATGAGGTGCCGATGGGTGCGGTCGCGTTGGTTGCCGGTGTCGGCGCCAATATCCTCAACGTCGTGCTGCTCGGCAGCTTGCCGGAAACCGCGACCCGCGACTGGATCAGCTACGGCATGGCCGGCCTCAACCCGTTCATGAACGTCGAGTCCAATGGTCGTGCCGAGCAGAATCTGGCCAGCATCAACGAGGTTCAGCGTGACCGGCGCATGGAATACACCAACCTGCCCTGGGCCGAACGCCCGGTTCAGGTCAGGGCGGGTGATCAGCAGTTCGAGATGCTCACCGACAGCACCGGGGTCCTGCGTCTCAATCTACTGGACAGCCCCTTCACCGAGCAGGACATCACTCGCCTGAACATGCTGCAGCTGAGCGTGGAGGATCGCCTTGGCGATGACGTCGCTCGCGCCGAAACGACGCTGATGGTCAGCCACACCCTCCGCGGCAAGCTGCACGAGGCACATGACCTGATCTTCGACGATCTCGAGGGGGACGACGTCGCCCAGTGGGTACACCGGGTCAAGCGCCTGTCCGATCTCGGTCTGGAGGAGGAAGCCAGCGAGTTGGAGCAGAGCCTGATCGAGCTGACGCGCAACGATCCCGAATTGCAGGACGCCTTCCTCAAGGCGCTGCTCAAGGACGCCGGACGCCTGGCCGCCGATCCGGCCAACTGATTCTGAACGCCGCGCGTCTGCCGATGGGTCAGTGACGGCCTTTCAGACCATTTCCAGCGGCCGCTTGCCGCGCGGTGGTGCAAAGGCCTCATCCAGCAGGCCCAGATCATCCGCATTCAGGCTGATATCTGCCGCCGCAGCGTTATCGCGCAGATGCGCACTACTCGCGGCCTTGGGAATGGCAATCACACCGTCCTGCCTGAGCGTCCAGGCCAGCGCTATCTGGGCCGGCGTAGCCCCATGTCGCTCAGCCACCTGACGCAGTACCGGTTGATGCAGCAAAGCGCCCGCCTGACTGAGCGGACAGTAGGCCATCAAGGGCATGCCGGCGCGCTGTTGCCAGGGTAGCAGGTCGAACTCGATGCCACGCGCCTCCAGGTTGTACAACACCTGATTGGTCCGACACGCCGGCTGATCCAGCTCCAGCAGATCGTCCAGATCGAAGTTGGAGACGCCCCAAGCGGCAATCTTGCCCTGCTCACGCAGCCGCTCGAAGCCTTCGACGGTCTCTGCCAGCGGATGGCGGCCGCGCCAGTGCAACAGGTACAGGTCGATATGCTCACAACCCAGGCGTTTCAGGCTGCGCTCACAGGCCGCCTGGACCCCATCCAGGCTGGCGTTGTGTGGATACACCTTGCTGACCAGAAACACCTCGTCCCGGCGCCCGGCGATGGCCTGCCCCACCACCTGCTCTGCACCGCCTTCGCCATACATCTCGGCGGTGTCGATCAGACTCAGGCCCAGATCCAGGCCCTCACGCAGCGCGGCGACCTCACGCGAGCGCAGGCGTTCGTCCTCCCCCATACGCCAGGTCCCCTGACCTATCACCGGTACTTGCTTACCTGCCAATTCGATTCTGCGCATCGATAGCTCTCCCATGGCTTGCGACCAGGTCATATCCCTCGCCACGCCACTGCAGCAGACACAGCCCGTGGCCGAATGGGTCACTCAACGTGACCAGACGCCCCCAGTCATATTCATGGATTTCACCTTCCTGCTGCGCACCCGCACCCAGCGTCCGAGCCAATGCCAGATCGAGGTCAGCAACGACCACGTCCAGGTGCAGCGGCATCCAGTGCCGGCTGTAGTCGCGCTGTACGCCCCTGCGTGGGCAGGGCCGAGTGGCGGGCGCCTTGTGCAGCAGGTAGAGCGGTACGGCTGCGCCAAGCATCTCGACGACCGTACCGTCGAACAGCTCGCGCCCGACTGTCAGCCCGAATGCCTGCTGATAGAAGGCCACCGCGGCCGGAAGATCGGGAACGTCGGGGTTGAGCAGCCACTGCATGGTCAGAGCGGCTTGAGCAACAGTAGAAGGGAAACCGGTTGAACACTCTCGGGATGCAGCGGCTCCTGCAGCCATTCGAGCCGCCAGCCGGTTTCACCAATCAGCGTCAGCCAGGATTGCAGGGTGCGGAAGAACCAGGGCATCGGCGCCTGAAAGCCCTCACCGAAACAGACGAAATCCTCGACCCGCCAACCATCCTGATAGGGCTCACCATGGCTGGCGCGCCAGGGGTGCAGTGTCTGGATCAACAGGCTGCCACCAGGCGCAAGCAAGGTGTGCAGGCTGCGCAAAATCGGCTGCAGCGGCTCTTCGAGCAGGGCGAAATTGCATACCAGCACCTCGAAATGCCCAAGTTGCTCGGCATGCTCCTCGAGTTCGGCATAGCCACAGACACGATATTGACTGCGCCCATCGCACGCTGCCCGGGCCGCTTCAATCAGCGGCGCGGAAGCATCCACCCCGACAGGCTCGATCCCATGCTCGGCCAGACCGCGGCACAACCAGCCTTCACCACAACCGATATCCAGCACGCGCTCGGGCTGCAGCGCCAGCACGGCCTGGATGATGGCGGCATCGGTGACCAGACGCCGGCTTTCGATGCGCTGCTCGCGCACCGCAGCGGCCCAGGCATCGGCATTGGCCTGCCAGCTTTGCTGAAGCTGTTCTCGATGGTCGCGCTGCATGGTGATTGCCTGCATCGATGCGATCCCGCGAGTCTAGCAGGCCTGCCCGCAGTCGAGGTACCCGCCGCGCAACCGGCAAAAACCGCCAGCCAGACAGCGCGCCAGCGTCTAAGCTGATAGTGAGACAGACGAGACGACCGCAGCCCAGCCGATCCAGGGTCAGCATCCGGCAAGGCGCAATTCGCGGCGTAGACATGATGCTGAGCAGACCAGACCAGGTTGGTGATTTATGGGCGCATCCTGGCAAGTGAACCCGCAGCAGCGTGATCTGGCTTCGACGGCCGGCACGCCCCACCAGAGAAAGCCGGCTTCGGCAGGGCATCATTGGCGTCTTGTTCTCTATCTACTGCTGGCCATGCTGGTCTTGGCCGGCACTGCGCTGCTGGTGTTCGAATCGCGTAGCGCACATTTTCAATCGCGCGAGCTGAGCCGCTACGCTGCGGGCCTCACCTACCAGGTCGAACCTGGCCCGAACGAACGAATCGTTTACCCAACCGACGGCCCCTTCGACAAACGCCAGGGTTACGCCTATCTGCCGCTAATGCTGGAACGCCTCCAGCAGCGCGATTATCAGATTACCGAGCAATCACGCTTCTCCGACGAACTGATGGCCTACAGCAGCCGCGGATTGTTCCCTCCCTTTATCGAGAAGAGCCAAAGCGGCCTGAGCATCAGCGACTGCCGCGGTACGCCCTTCTACGAGTTTCGCTACCCACAACAGGGCTACGCCGACTTCGCCAGCATTCCGCCACTGGTGGTCAACAGCCTGCTGTTCATCGAGAACCGGAATCTGCTCGACCCGTCGCAACCGCTGGCCAACCCGGCGGTGGACTGGCCACGCTTCGCCATGGCAGCGCTGTCGCAGCTGGGCAAGATGCTCGACGTGCAGGATCAATCCGCTGGCGGCAGTACCCTGGCGACTCAGCTGGAGAAATACCGCCACTCCCCTGACGGGCTGACGCTGTCTGCCGGAGAAAAGCTGCGGCAGATGATCTCCGCCAGTGTCCGCGCCTACCAGCAAGGACCACAGACCCTGGAAGCGCGCCAACGCATCGTGCGCGACTACCTCAACAGCGTGCCGCTCTCCGCCGCGCCAGGCCATGGCGAGGTGCACGGTCTGGCCGATGGCCTGCGCATTTGGTACGGCGCCGACTTCGAGCGCAGCAACGCCCTGCTCGATCCACGCCGCACGCCGGATGCCAACCTCGCCGAGCGCGGCCTGGCATTGCGGCAGATGTTGTCACTGATGATCGCCCAGCGCCGGCCGTCCTATTACCTCGCACAGGGGCGGCACGACATGGAGGCGCTGACCGAAAGCCACATTCGCCTGCTCGCCAGCGCCGGCCTGATCGATGCCGACCTGCGCGATGCGGCGCTCGCGCAGAAGCTGCAATATCGCGACTGGCAACAGGAACCCAACCTGCGCGCGGTGGAGAGCGACAAAGGCATCAGTGTGGCGCGCTCACGCCTGTCCAATCTGCTCGGCATGCCACTTTACGACCTGGATCGTCTCGACCTCTCCGCACGCAGCACGCTGCAGCGCGACCTGCAGCAACAGGCCAGCACCTACCTGCAGAACCTCGCCGATCCGGACTTCGCCGGCAAGATCGGTCTGTTCGGTGAGCGCCTGCTATCGCCAGAGAAAACTGCGGAAGTGCGCTACAGCTTCACCCTGTTCGAGCGCACCCCGACCGGCAGCCGGGTACGCGTGCAGACCGACAGCACCGACCAGCCTTTCGACATCAACGAGGGCAGCAAGCTGGAGCTCGGTTCCACCGCCAAACTGCGGGTGTTGGCCACCTACCTGGAAATCATCGCCGAGCTGCATCAGCGCCATGCCGGCAAGAGCCCGGCCGAGCTGCGCCAGGTGGATATCGCCGAACAGGACTACCTCAGCCGCTGGGCCGTGGGCTACCTGCAAGCCAATCCCGAAGCCAGCCTGGCCAGCATGCTGGAAGATGCGCTGGAGCGGCGCTACTCCGCCAGCCCGAATGAGCGCTTCTTCACCGGCGGCGGATTGCACACCTTCGGCAACTTCCGTCGCGAGGACAATGGCCGTAACCCGACCCTGCGCGAGTCGTTGCGCGAATCGATCAATCTGCCCTTCGTCCGCCTGATGCGCGACCTGGTGCGCTACAGCACCTACCAGAACAGCGCCGAGCTGCTCAAGGACGACAAGGACCCGCGCCGCCAGGAGTACCTGCAGCGCTTTGCCGATCAGGAGGGGCGCACCTTCCTGCTGCGCTTCTGGCGCAAGTATCAGGGCCAGGCGGAGCAGCAACGCCTGGAGACCTTCATGAGCGGCCTGCGTCAGACACCGGTACGCCTGGGCGCCGTGCACCGTTACCTGCTGCCGCAGGCCGACGAAGCGACCTTCGCCGCCTTCCTGCGGGCGCAACTGCCGCAGGAAAAGCTCGCCGACCAACGAATCTCCCGCCTGTACAAGGATTACGGCCCCGGTGCCTACAGCCTGCCGGACCAGGGCTATATCGCACGCGTACATCCGCTGGAGCTGTGGCTGCTGGGTTACCTGATCGACAATCCGCAGGCGAGTTTCAGCGACGCCGTGGCCGCCAGCATCGACGAGCGCCAGGAAGTCTACGGCTGGCTGTTCCGCAGCCGGCACAAGAGCGCACGTGACAGCCGCATCCGCATCATGCTGGAGGTCGAAGCCTTCTCCGACATTCATCGCCGCTGGAAGAACCTCGGCTATCCCTTCCAGCATCTGGTTCCGTCACTGGCCACCGCCCTGGGCAGCTCCGGCGACCGGCCGGCAGCGCTGGCGGAACTGATGGGCATCATCCAGAACGACGGTATCCGGCAGCCGGTACTGCGCATCGACGAACTGCATTTCGCCGCCGGTACGCCTTATGAAACGCGGGTCGAGCGCGATATTCATGGCGGCAAGCGGGTGATGCAGTCCGAAGTCGCCGCGGCGCTGCGCAATGCCCTTTCCCAGGTCGTCGAGGGCGGCACCGCCCGGCGCCTGCAAGGCACCTTTCAACTGCAGGACGGCCAAAGCCTGACGCTCGGCGGCAAGACCGGTACCGGTGACAACCGCATAGAAAGCGTGGGCGCGGGCGGCCGGGTGATCAGCTCCAGGGCGATGAACCGCACGGCAACCTTCGTATTCTTCCTCGGCCCGCGGCACTACGGCACCCTCACCGCATTCGTACCGGGGCGTGATGCCGAGCGATTCACCTTCACCTCGGCGTTGCCGGTACAGGTGCTCAAGGGCATGGCGCCGATACTGGCGCCCTATCTCGACCCGGGTAGCGCCACGCTCTGCGATACGGCGCTGAGTCCGGTGCAGATCAGCAGGCGGTAATACCCGGTAACCACAGCGGTCGGCGCCAGGGGAAACCCGGCATCGGATATGCAGTCCATGGCAGCATCATCCGTTGCCGTTCATGAGTACTGCCGATGCGCTCCTCCTGGTTCGCCCTGCTACGTCGTCGTCGCCTGAGCCTGATCGTGATGGCCTGCCTGCTGGTATTGCTGCCGATCGGCTGCGCCAAGCTGGAGCAGACCGAACGCGAACTGGTGTTCCGCATCGAGCCCGGCACCGCTCGCTGGTTCAGCGGGCTACCCGCCGACATCGAAGACGTGCAACTGCAATCGCCGGAGCTTGGCGCCGATGAAAGCCTGCATGCCTGGTGGTGGCCGGCGGCACGCCAGGACGCCCCGGCACTGCTCTATCTGCATGGTTCGCGCTGGAACCTGACCGGTCAGCTGTTTCGCATCGAGCAGTTGCACGCCATGGGCTTTTCGGTGCTGGCGGTGGACTATCGCGGCTTCGGCCAGAGCCGAGGGGCCCTGCCCTCCGAGCGCAGCGTCTATCAGGATGCGCTGATTGCCTGGGAGCATCTGGCTCGCCTGCAGCCCGAAGCCGACAAGCGCTTCATCTATGGCCATTCGCTCGGCGGCGCGGTGGCGGTCAACCTGGCGCACGAACTGGCTGGTGAAGACCGAGCACAGGCAGCAGGCCTGATCGTCGAGTCCAGCTTCACCAATCTGGGCGATGTGGCAGCGGCGGTGACCAATACCTCACTGCCGGTGCGCTGGTTGTTGTCGCAGGAGTTCGATTCGCTGAGCAAGATCGGCGAAGTGGGCATTCCGGTATTGATCGCCCATGGGCGTGACGACCGCTATGTACCCTCACGCCTCAGCGAAGCGCTGTTCGAAGCGGCCAGCGAACCCAAGCAGCTGCTGCTGATCGAGGGCGCCAACCATAACAATGGCCTGCGCATGGCCGGCAACAGCTATCGACAGGCCTTGCAGGCTCTGGGGCTGGAGATCAACTGAGTCGCGCGATCTCAGGATTTGAACTGCTGCAGGTAGAGCTGCTCGACCTTGGCCCGGGCCCAGGGCGTCTTGCGCAGAAAGGTCAGGCTCGACTTGATGCTCGGCTCGTGCTTGAAACAGCGCACATCGACCTGACGGGCCAGCCCCTCCCAACCGATGCGCTCGACCAGGGCAGTGAGTATGGCTTGCAGAGTGATGCCGTGTAGCGGGTCTTTAGCGGTCATGGACAGCCTGTGCGGATGAGTGAGGCGGGAGCGCAACCTTAGCCAATGACGCCGCCAGGCGAAAGCCCGGCCGCAGCCAGATCGCGCCACTTCGCATGAGCCAAAAACAAAACGGCCCCCACCTTACGGTGGAGGCCGTTCGCAATCTGGCTGCGGACATCATCCGCAGCCAGGTTGAAGCATTTACGCCAGTTTGCGCTCGACGTCGTCGAACTGCGCCTGGATGGCCGCTTCCGGCTCTTCGGTGATCAGGCTGACCACGACGATGGCGAGAGTGGCGAGGACGAAGCCCGGAATGATCTCGTACAGACCAAAAATACCGCCCATCGAGGACAGCTGCTTCCACACCACCACGGTGATACCGCCCAGCAGGATGCCGGCCAGCGCGCCGTTACGGTTCATCCGCTTCCAATACAGCGACAGAATGATGGCCGGGCCAAAGGCAGCGCCGAAACCAGCCCAGGCATAGGACACCAGACCCAGTACGGTGGTATCCGGGTTCAGCGCCAACACCAGAGCGATGATGGCGATCAGCACCACGGCGCCACGACCGATCCATACCAGCTCGGCACCACCAGCATCCTTCTTCAGGATCGCCTTGTAGAAGTCTTCGGCCAGGGCCGAGGAGCTCACCAGCAGCTGCGAATCGGCGGTGGACATGATCGCGGCCAGTACGGCGGCCATCAGGATACCGGCGACTACCGGGTGGAACAGGCTGTTGACCAGGACCATGAACACCGTCTCGGCATCCGCCAGGTCGGTCTCGAGGTAGCCTACGGCAACCCAGCCGATGGCCAGGGCAGCGAACAGGGTCAGCGCGGTCCAGCCCACGGCGATACGGCGGGCGGTAGGCATGTCCTTGTCATCGGAAATCGCCTTGAAGCGCGCCAGGATGTGCGGCTGGCCGAAGTAACCCAGGCCCCAGCCCAGCAGCGAGAGAATGGCGATAATGCCCAGCGGCTGGCCCTTGGCGTCATTGAAGAAGGTCAGCAACTCGGGGTTCTTGGCCACGATGGCAGCATGTGCTGCATCCACTCCGCCCACCGCGTTGAGGGCGAAAACCGGTACCAGCACCAGCGCGGCAGCCATCAGCAGGCCCTGGACCACGTCAGTCCAGGCTACGGCGAGGAAGCCACCGAACAGGGTGTAGGAAACGACAGCCAGGGTGCCGATGATCACCGCAATCTTGTAGTCGAAACCGAATACGGTTTCGAACAGCTTGCCGGCCGCGACCAGACCGGAACTGGCGTAGAAGAGGAAGAACAACAGAATGAAGATCGCCGAGATCACCCGCAGCGCGTGAGACTTGTCGTTGAAACGATGCTCGAAGTAGGACGGCATGGTCACGGAATCGCTGGCCGCGTGAGAGTAGACACGCAGACGACGCGCAACGAACAGCCAGTTCAACCAGGTACCGGCCAGCAGGCCGATGGCGATCCAGGATGCCTCGAAGCCTGCAACCAGGGCATAGCCCGGCAGACCCAGGAGCAACCAGCCGCTCATGTCGGAAGCCCCGGCGGATAGGGCGGCGGTGGTCGGGCCGATGGAACGGCCACCGAGAATATAGTCGGACAGGCTGCTGGTACGACGATAGGCGACGATGCCCAGCCATAACATCAGCACCAGGTAGACCACGAAGGTCACCCCTACAACAAGAACGTTCTGCTCGCTCATTTTGTTGTTCTCTTTCTTGTCACGGCCGGGGCCGTGGTTAAGGTTCAAGCGACTGCAGGAGCAACCGCTGCCAGGTCTGACGCCCGTCAGGCGGGCAAAGTCCAATATGCTCAGTGCCTGTGGCACGCCCCAAGAGCAAAGTGCGCGCCGCTATGGCGACGCCCGATCTCTGCTCCCCGCCATATTGACTTACACCACGCCAGTCGATCCCCAGATTCCTTCGGGTACTGCCAGTATCGATCCAGCCAGGCAATCCTGGCCTGATCCATTCTGTTGCACGCGAGACGGACGAGGTACGGAATGTAGAGGCTACAGCGCAAGCGCTTCTTACAGAAACCTCTGGAGTTTTTTCGAAAATCTCCGGGCATGGGAACTTATGGCGAACGACCATTAAGCCCCGCTTGCCTGCGGAAGATGGGCAACAGGTAGCCATTTTTGCAGATCACGCTCAAGGGAGCGCGAACTTAGCTCTGACGAAAAGGCAGATAGCTGCGCGCCTCCTCAGCGTAACCCCGCACGCCAGAGCGCTCCTGCTCGAGAAACTCGGCGACCGCGGCATGCAGCCCCGGGTGGCGGAGATAGTGCCACGAACGAGTAATCACCGGTTCGAAACCGCGAATCAGTTTGTGCTCCCCCTGCGCTCCGGCGTCGAAACGCGCGAGGCCTTCGGCGATAGCCAGCTCCATGCCCTGATAGAAACAGGTTTCGAAATGCAGCCGGTCGAACTCGGCCAGGCAGCCCCAGTAGCGACCATAGAAGGTATCGCCATCGACCAGACTGAAGGCCATGGCCAGCGGCCGCCCGTGCTGCCGGGCGAACACCACGCGGATCATTTCCGGCATGCGCTCGGCCAACAGGCTGAAAAAATCCCGAGTCAGGTAGGGCGCCTGCCCGCGCACATGGTAGGTATTGGCGTAGCAGTGGTAGACGAAGTCCCAGTCCGCCTCACTCAACTCATGGCCATGTCGCCAGTCGAACTCGATGCCCTGCCCTGCCACCTGCTCACGCTCCTTGCGCATCTGCTTGCGTTTGCGTGAGCTGAGCGCATCGAGAAAGTCCTGGAAATCCCGGTAACCGCGGTTGTGCCAGTGAAACTGGCAACCTAGACGTTGCAGCCAGCCCTGTCGCTGAGCAGTCACGGCGTCACAAGCCGGGCTGGTGAAATTGATATGCAGACTCGACAAGCCTTCATCATCCAAAGCGGCTGCCAACGCATCCAGCAACTCGGCGGCCGCAACAGGATCACCGAGCAAGCGAGCGCCCGTCACCGGAGAGAACGGCACCGCCCCCAGCAGCTTGGGGTAATAGGCGATGCCGGCGCGCCGACAGGCATCGGCCCAGGCGTGATCGAACACGTATTCGCCGTAAGAGTGCTGCTTCACATAGGCCGGCAACGCCGCCTGTACTTCGCCCTGTTCGTCGCACCAGAGCCGGTGCGAAGGCAACCAGCCGGTGCCACGGCCAACGCTGCCGCTGTCCTCCAGTGAGGAAAGAAAGGCATGGCGCAAAAAAGGCTGCGAGCTCGGCAGCAGCGCATCCCACCTGGCGGCTGGAATCTGGGACAGCTGGGATAAGGAGTGCAAAGGCATGCAGCCAGTCTGGCGAAAACGACGGACGAAAAAAAGCCCCGCCAAAAGGCGGGGCTCAATCAGGAGCAGAATCGATGGTGCGTTAGAAGGCGTACTGCAGGCGCAGGCTTACGGCATCGCCATCGTCGTCGCCAGCAGCGTTGGTCACGTTGTCAGCGGACGCTTTCAGGTAGTTGGCGGAAACCTTGACCGCCTCGTTGGCGTACCAGTTCACACCAACGGTGTGGATCTTGGCCTTGGTATCGATGACGTTCGACTCTTCGGCCTTGATGTTGTCGTAGCGGTAGAACACTTCCCAGGCGCCAAACTGCTTGTTGTCCGGCTTGATGCTGTCGAACTTGCCGCCGTCGAGTTTATAGCCGCGTGCTTCACCGGTCAGGGTGTAGGCGAGCTGAACGTTGTAGCCGGTGGCTTCGCGGTCATCACGTGCAGAGCCAGACTTGGCGTCGATGTCACGACGCAGGTATTCGCTCTGAATCGAGAACGGACCTGCAGCGAAAGCTGCCTCCAGGCCCCAAGCACTATCACCGTCGAACTGGCCAGCGACGGCCGGAGCGAAATCAGGACGGTTGCCGTTCACACCGTCTTCAGTGGTGCCGCGCACGTTGAGGCGCGAACGGATGCGACCATCGAAATCTTCGGTGCTGCGCTTGGCGTAGTTGACCCCGAAGTGCAGGACGTTACCGGCTTCGGCCATGGGGGCGAACACACCACGCAGGTTGTAGGTGTTGTTGTTCTTGCCGTTTACGTCTTCATTGCCCTTGGCACGGTTGAAGCCAGCCGAACCGTAGAACATGTCGCCAGCAACGCCGCTGACCTGCACGCCCATGCCGTCCTGCTTGTCGTTCACCCAGTCGGCCAGGTCATAGACAGCGGAACGCTCGATGGCAGTAATCCACTTGGAGCTGGTGGCTTTTTCGAGGCCGAAGTCAGGATCGAAGCGGCCGATCTTCACATTGACCGGTTTGAAACCGGTATAAGTGATCGAGGCCTCGTCCCACTTACTGCTGCCGCTCTCGCCAAAGTCGACGTTGAAGGCGTATTTCCAGTCGGTGTAGGCAACACCGGAAATTTCCAGGATGGCGCGACGGAAGTAGGCTTCGTTGGCGGTATTGCCATTACGGGTATAGATGCCGTCGAACTGATCGAAGTCAGCCTGCAGACGACCACCGATCTTGAAACCGAACTGTTTGTCGGTAGTGGAAGCTTCAAAACCGCCTTTGGTCTTGATCACGATATCGGCGCCGTCAGTGGTGACGGTACCGGCGAAAGCCTGGGCGGAGACGGCCAGAGCCAGGGCGCTGGCTACGAAACCGGCGAAGTGCTTACGGATCATCGAGAAATTCCCCTGTTGGACTTTTAGTGTTGAAAACACCCGAGCTGTGGGCTCGTTCGTGCTGGGGGGAATCTTGGCGAGGGGTTATTTCAGCGCAGTTGCCGATATATAAAGATTTGATGACAGCGGAACTTTTTACTTCTACTGCTTATAAGCGGTTCAGGACGAATGAAGCCGAGGTCCCAGCAGGATGATCGCAGCACCTGCCAGGCACAGTGCAGCACCCAGCCAGTCGCTGAGCATCGGTCGGGTCTTTTCGATCAGCGCCAGCCAGGCCAGCGAAGCGACGATGTACACGCCACCATAAGCGGCATAGGCGCGCCCGGCGAAGGAGGCCTCGACCCGGGTGAGGATCAGGGCGAAGAGCGCGAGACTCAGCAGCCCAGGCGCTATCCACCACGCGCTGCGATCCAGTCGCAACCACATCCAGAACGCATAGCAGCCGGCGATCTCGAACAGCGCCGCCAGCAGAAACCACAGGTAGTTGATCATCTCTGCGGCCTAAACACGCAGGGCGCCCTCGCGCTCCCAGGCGCAGCGCACACGCAGCGCACCCTCCTGCGGGCTGTGAAAGCCGTTGTCGGATTCCCAGCGGAAGGTGTGCATGCCATTGAGCTCGGTTTCCAAGTGAACCACTGCACTGGCCCAGTACAGGCGTTTGAGTAGCGTCTCGAAAGCCTCGATCCACAGGTTCCATTCATACTCCACTGCGCCGTAGCTGGCGCCGAAGTGAATCACCTGAGTCTGGTAAAGGCCCGCCCCCGGCAGCTCGCAAAAGGAGAACATCTCACGGCCAAGAAAGGGCCAGAGATCACCCGATGGCAATTCGGCCAATACGCCGTGGTTGGTTTCGCGGCGCAGACGACGCAGCTCGGGGTCATCCGAGGGCCAGTCGCGGATGCAGCCATAGACGATGGATTCGGACTCCACACCGGCACTCCTGAAAAAGCAGAAAGCCTTCTAACACAGCGCACTCGAGCAAGAAAGGAACTGGTACGAATTCTTCAGCCTGTATGCCGGCTGCGCCCCAGCAACCAGGCCACCAGCGTCATCAGCAAGGCCAAGCCTGTCAGCACCGCGAACGGCAGGCGGTAGCTACCTGACAGGTCGCGCGCCAGGCCGGTCAGAATCGGCGTCAGGCAGCCGAGGCAGTAGCCGGTGAACAGCATCATCGCCGTCCAGCGGCTGACCGCCATGGGAGAGCCGGCTTCGTATAGCGGCAGCACCAGCGACAGGGCGAAGGAGCCGCCCAGGGAGAAGCCCAGGATCACCGCCCAGAGTTCCGGAACGAAACGCGGCATGAAGGTGACCATCGCCAGGCAACCGCAGGTAACCGCACCGCAAGTCAGCAATAGCGGGTAACGCGCGTTGTAGCGCTGCACCAGCCAGGGCAGCAGGAACGAGCTGGGCAGCCCCATGAGCATGGCCAGGCTGAGCAGCGAATTGCTGCGCAGCATGCTCAGCCCGGCTTCGTGGTAGCGCGCCACGGCCCAGGTGGCGATGGCGTAGAACAGCCCTGCCTGAATGGCGAAGAAGCAACTGATCAGCCAGGCGCGTGGCTGCCGCCAGGGCAGGCCACCACCTTCCTGCGCCTCGGCAGCGCCAGCCTGGTTGGGTAACCACAGCCAGAGCATCACCCCGAGCAAAGCCGGCACGGCCCATACCGCCAGGCCCAGATGCCAGGCGTCGCCGAACAGTGCGGTGGCCGGCGCCGTGAGCACTGCACCGCTAGCGCCGCCGATGGCCATGCCCAGCGAGTACCAGCCAACCACGCGGCCCATCTGACTGGCGAAATGGCGTTTGATGAAGCCCGACAGCAAAGGCCCGGCCACCGCGATGGCAGCACCCAGCGCAATGGCGCTGCCGATCAGCACCGCGCTCTGATGGGCAGCCAGACGCGCCAGCAGCGCCAGGCCGATCAGCCCGAGGCAGAGCACGATGGTGCGTTCGAGCCCCCAGCGCATGGCCAGGCGCGGCGCCAGTGGCGCCAGCAGCCCCATGCACAGTACTGGCAGGGCGGTGGTCAGGCTGATGAAACTGCGGCTTAGCGACAGCTCCGCAGCGATGCGTTCGATCAAAGGCGCGAGGGAAGTGATGCCGGGGCGCAAATTGATCGCCGCCAGCACCAGGGCCACTAGCAGCAAGGCCCGAGGGACTGGTTTCACAGGTATTCCATGGTCATGACGGCAGGCAGGCCGGGGCGGCCACCCTACCCCTGCAGGCCGCGCCAGGCAAGCCTGCAGGCGTGAATAACTGACTTTTCGGTCAGCTCGCGGATTTGACCTTGCCGCGCATTTTCTCGGCCATGCTGGCCATCTCGTCGTACAGCGCCTGCGGGTTCTTCTGCTTGATCGCCCAGGCCATGCGGCCCATCTCGTGCGGCAGGATCATGAAGCTGCCCTTGGCCATTTCATCGTGGATATAGTCGGCGATGTCCGCCGCGCTGATCGGCGAGCTTTCCAGCAATTTGCCCACCTGGGCCTTCATCGCCGGGGTCGGACCACGGAAGGAGTCCAGCAGGTTGGTCTGAAAGAAGGACGGGCAGACCACATGCACGCCGATTTCCAGCTGGCGCAACTCCACCAGCAGGCTTTCCGACAAGGCCACTACACCGGCCTTGGCCACGTTGTAGTTGCTCATGCCCGGACCCTGCATCAGCGCAGCCATGGAGGCGATGTTGACGATCTTGCCCTTGCTCTTTTCCAGCAGCGGCAGGAATGCCTTGCAGCCCTTGACCACCCCCATCAGGTTGATCGAGATCTGCCAGTCCCAGTCCTCCAGCGACAGCTCGGCGAAGAAGCCACCGGAGGCGACCCCCGCGTTGTTGACGATGACATCGATACCGTCGAACTGCTCTTCGCAGGACTGCGCCAGGGCGGTCAGTTGGCTGTAGTCGCGCACGTCGCAGCGCCGGGTGAATCCGTCACCGCCCGCCTCGCGCACCATTTTCAAGGTTTCCGCCAGTCCGGCTTCGTTGACATCGGCCAGTGCCAGGCGCCAGCCTTCGCGCGCCCAGCGCAGGGCAATTTCGCGTCCCAGGCCGGAGCCCGCGCCAGTGATCATCATGCGGTTTTGCATAGCAGCCTGCCTTCAGTGTTTGGTTGCGATGGCGGCAGTGTAGCGAAGGCGACAAAGCCACCGGGCCTTCATCAGGCTTATGAATAGGCAAGACAAATCAGGCCCGTGCCACAGCGCGCCAGCGCCAGATCAGCCAGGCATAGACAGTGAGATTGACCAGCACGACGATGCCGCCCAGCCAGAGTTGAATCTGCGGCGTAAGCCCCGCCGGGTAGATCAGCGGTATCAGGTAATGCTCAATGAAACCGCCTTCATAGCCCGCCTGTCCGGCCATCCGGCGCAACTGATTTTCCCATGGGGTCAGCGGGCAACCCAGATGCAGGCATTCCACCACGATGCCCCAGATAACCGCTGGCAGGTGCAGCCAGAGCAAACGCGGCCAACGCAACAACAGCAAGCCGCCGAACAGCACGAACAGAATGAAGCTCAGGTGCACCAGCACCAGAGCATCGGCAGCCATACGCCAAGCCATTTATGTCCTTCCCGAATCGATATAGAGAAAAACTTAAAAAGTAAAAATATTAATTATCCACTCCTATCGAAACCATACAAACGCCACATTTCCCGAGCCGAACGAACAGGACTAGCCTTTCACTCAAGACGAAATGATTCTCAACGAGGTGCATCATGCTCAAGACACTGACCTTCACCATCATGCACTTCTGCATTGCCTTCGGTGTCACTTACGCGCTGACCGGCAGCGTTGCGGCCAGCAGCCTGGTGGCCGCGATCGAGCCGCTGTGCAACTCGGTGGGTTTCTACTTCCACGAAAAAATCTGGCAGCGTTTCGAACGTAATCGCCAGCCTGCACCGGAGCGTCCCAAGCACGCCTGGTTGCACCATCAGGCCTGACTGAACAAGCCGGCGCCCCGGCTGACACGCCTGGCCACATAGCCCTGCTACTCAAGTTCCACTGCGATAAGGCAGGATAGTCTGGCACTTTGCCCCGCTTGCTGCTGTCATAAGCCAGCTGTTCAATCCAGACGTTCTCTTATTCAAAGGGACTTAGCACATGCCCAGCCTTGCCCGACTCGCCGCCTTGTTCGGTGGCCTGGTCTTCTGTGCCTCGGCGGTGGCCGCCGATGTGGATGCCGAAAGTTACGGCTATCCGCTGGCCAACCCGTTCGAGGCGACCATCGCGACCACGCCGCCCGAGCTGCGCCCGGAGCTGCCCGCAGATGGCGATATCAGGCAGCGCGACTACTCGGTACGCCTGCGTCCTGACCGCGAATTCGAGTTACTGGACAATTTCTGGCCGGTGACCAAGCTGCGCTACCGCCTGGCCGAACAGAAAGGCCGTGCACCGCTGATCTTCATCATCGCCGGTACAGGCGCGCACTACGCCAGCGGCACCAACGAATATCTGAAAAAGCTGTTCTACGGCGCCGGCTTCCATGTCGTGCAGCTGTCGTCACCGACCAGCTACGACTTCATGGCTGCCGCCTCGCGTTTCGCCACACCCGGCTACAGCCCCGAGGATGCCGACGACCTGTACCGCGCCATGCAGGCAGTACGAGCCCAGCACCCGAGACTGCAAGTCAGTGAATTCCTACTCACCGGTTACAGCCTCGGCGCACTGCATGCCGCCTTCGTCAGCCAGATCGACGAAACCCGCCGCGCCTTCGATTTCAAACGCGTGCTGCTGCTCAACCCGCCGGTCAACCTCTACACCTCCGTCAGCAACCTGGACAAGCTGGTGCAGACCAAGGTGCAGGGCATCGACAACAGCACCAACTTCTACGATCTGGTGCTGGGCAAGCTGACGCGTTACTTCAACGACAAGGGCTATCTGGATATCAACGAGGCGATGCTCTACGACTTCCAGCAATCTACCGAGCGCCTCTCGGACGAACAGATGGCCATGCTCATCGGCACCTCGTTCCGCTTCTCCTCCGCCGATATCGTCTTCACCTCGGACCTACTCAACCGCCGCGGTCTGATCACTCCGCGCGACTATCGGATCACCGAGAGCACCAGCCTCACGCCCTTCTTCCAGATGGCCCTGCGTTGCGACTTCGACTGCTACATCGCCGAGCAACTGATGCCCATGTGGCGCGCGCGCTATGACGGCGGCAGCCTCAATCAGCTGATCGACAAGAGCAGCCTGTACGCACTGGAGGACTACCTCAAGGGCAGCGACAAGGTCGCGGTGATGCATAACGCCGACGACCTGATCCTCGGCCAGGGCGATATCGGCTTCCTGCGCCGCACCTTTGGCGACCGCCTGACCCTCTACCCGCGCGGCGGGCACTGCGGCAACCTCAACTATCGCGTCAATGCCGACGCCATGCTGGAGTTCTTCCGTGGTTAAGCACAGCACTCTGATCATCGCCCTGCTGCTGGCCAGCGGGCAGGCACTGGCCGAGACCCAGGTCGACCCTGACGGCTTCACCAACCCGCTGCAGAATCTGCAATTCAACCCGGGGCTGGATCAGCAGGAGTTCGAGCGTGCTTCCAGTGACGCCCTGCAGGTCTACGACCCGCTGGAGCCATGGAACCGCCGCGTCTATCACTTCAACTACCGTTTCGATCAGTGGGTGTTCCTGCCCGTGGTCGACGGTTACCGCTATGTGACGCCTGACCTGGTGCAGACCGGCGTGCACAATTTCTTCAACAACCTTGGTGAAATTCCCACGCTGGCCAACAGCGTGCTGCAGCTCAAGGGCAAGCGGGCGATGAACGCCACCGCGCGCCTGCTGTTCAACACCATTCTCGGTGTCGGTGGCATCTGGGATCCGGCGACGAAAATGGGCCTGCCGAGATTCAACGAAGACTTCGGCCAGACGCTGGGCTACTACGGCGTGCCCGCCGGCCCCTACCTGATGCTGCCGCTGCTCGGCCCATCGAACCTGCGCGACACGGGCGGGCTGGTGGCCGATTACAGCCTGGAGAATGCCGTCAATTACCTCGACGTAGCCGACGCCAGTCGCAGCAATCCCGGCATTCCTGTTCTTCAAGCCATCGATACCCGCGCCAACACCGGCTTTCGCTATGGCCAGCTCAACTCGCCGTTCGAGTACGAGAAACTGCGCTACTTCTACCATGAGTCGCGCAAGCTGAAGATCGCCGACTGATTCCGAGCCATGCATCGGTTTTATCGATGTATGGCTCGGAAATTTTCCACCCAAACATCGATTCAATGTGACTAGCATGGCGTCATTCCTCTCGATCAAGGAGCCCGCCATGACTTCGCACCGCCGCGTCATCAGCATCCAGCCTGGCCAACCTGCGTCCGACGGCGCCGGTGTGCGCCTCAACCGCGTGATAGGCGGGCCGGGCCTGGAGCGCTTCGACCCCTTCCTGATGCTCGACGAGTTTTCCACCGACAACCCCGACGATTACATCGCCGGCTTCCCGCCGCATCCGCACCGCGGCTTCGAGACCATCACCTACATGCTCGAAGGTCGCATGCGCCATGAGGATCACCTGGGTAACGTCGGCCTGCTCGGCAGCGGCGGCGTGCAATGGATGACCGCCGCGCGCGGCATCATCCATAGCGAGATGCCCGAGCAGGAGTCTGGCGCCATGCGCGGCTTCCAGCTCTGGCTGAACCTGCCGGCCAAGGACAAGCTGGGTGAAGCGAGGTATCGCGATATTCCCGCCACGGACATTCCGCGTATCAGTACGGCATCTGGCGTCGAGGTGGCGGTGATCGCCGGCGAGTTCGACGATGGCGAGATTCGTCAGGCCGGCGCCGTGCAGCGCCCACATACCGAGCCGCAACTGTTCGACCTGCATCTGCCGGCCGGCAGCCAGGTGGCGCCGCGTGTGGCAGATGGTCAGCGGGTGATGCTCTACGTCTATCAGGGTTTGCTCGAATTACCCGAGGCCGGCGCACAACCGGTCAGCGCCGGGCGCCTGGTACGCCTGTCTGACGCGGGCGCACTGCACCTGTCCAGCGCTCATGGCGCACGGGTGCTGCTGATCGCCGGCACACCACTGAACGAGTCCATCGTTCAGTACGGGCCGTTCGTGATGAACAGCCGTGAGGAAATCGAGCAGGCTCTGCGTGACTTTCGCGATGGTGTGCTGGCCTGAGGCGCAGAAACCGGACGCTATGCAGGATGCGCCCGCTCGACCTGACCTCCAGGGCTGCGACTCAGGCAGGCTGCGCCACATCGACCAGCCCGAGAAAACGGCAGAGGTCGGCCTTACGTGTCATCGCATCCTGATAACCCAGTTCGATCAACTCGCTGCAGTAACCGGGCTCGAACAGCAGGTAGCTGAGCACCCCCGCTCCACCGGCTTTGGTTGCACCCGGACCACGCAGAAACAGGCGCAGCGCCCTGGGCAGCTCGCGCTGATGACGCGCGGCAATCTGATCCAGCGGCTGGCTCGGCGCGATCACCAGCACATCCACCGGGTTCAGGCCCAAACCACGCGGTCGCCGCTCAGGCGGCACCAGCGCACTCATCTGGTTGAGTCGTTCGAGCAGTTCGATGTCAGTTTCCAGATTATCGATGAAGGTACTGTTGAGCATGTGCCCGCCAATCTGCGCCAGACTCGGCGGGCGATTGGCCGGGGTGACCGGCACAACGGCCGAGGCATTGCTCTGCGCGTTGCCACTCACGCCAATCACCAGTACGCGACTGGCCCCCAGGTGTAAGGCGGGGCTGATCGGCGCCGCCTGACGCACCGCGCCGTCGCCGAAGTATTCGCGGTTGATCTTCACCGGCGGGAATATCAGCGGAATCGACGCACTGGCCAGCAAGTGTTCGAGGCGCAGCCGCGTCGGCACCCCGACACGACGGTGGCGAAACCAGGGGTCGATGGTCGCGCGGCCCTGATAGAAGGTCATCGCCTGACCGCTTTCATAGCCGAAGGCCGTCACCGCCACGGCCCGCAGCTGACGATGCCGCACGGCTGCTGCGATACCGGAGAAATCCAGCTCGCGTTCCAGCAACTCGCGCAATGGCGAGCTGTCGAGCAGCGCCACCGGCACCTCGCGGCCCAGGCCGAGCAGGCTGTGCCCGACGAAACGCGCCGCCTGGCGCAGCACGCCCGGCCAGTCGCTGCGGTACACCATGTGGGTATGAAAGCCCTGCCACACCGTGGTCAGGCGCCGTACCGCCTCGCCGAACTGCAGTGCGCCACAGGCCAGGCTGACGGCATTGATCGCCCCGGCCGAGGTGCCAACTATCACCGGAAAGGGGTTGTGCGAGGCGTCCGGCAACAGGTCGGCAATGGCCGACAGCACGCCCACCTGATAGGCCGCCCGTGCCCCACCACCAGAGAGGATCAACCCGGTAACGGGCGCATCGGGACGGGCAATCACGGTCATCAGGCGATCCTGTTTTTCGTTGCAGTATAGATGGGCTACGTGCGCTTTCCGTACAGCTTCGGCTCGCCCTCGGGACGCGTCTTGAAGCGACGATGCGCCCACAGGTACTGCTCCGGGCAGGCACTGACCACCTGCTCGATCCACTGGTTGATACGCAGGCAATCGGCCTCCTCGCTCTCGCCGGGGAAGCCTTCGAGCGGCGGATGGACCACCAGACGATAACCGCTGCCATCGGCCAGGCGCTGCTGGGTGAAAGGCACCACGCGCGCCTTGCCCAGGCGGGCGAACTTGGTGGTGGCGGTAACCGTGGCCGCCTGAATACCGAACAGCGGCACGAAGATGCTCTGCTTGCGGCCGTAATCCTGATCCGGCGCGTACCAGATCGCACGGCCGGCACGCAGCACCTTGAGCATCGCGCGAATGTCCTCGCGCTCGATGGCACTGGCATCGAGGTTGTGGCGTTCGCGGCCACGACGCTGGATGTAGTCGAACAGCGGGTTGTCATGCTCGCGGTACATGCCGTCGATGGTGTGCAATTGACCGAGCAGCGCGGCGCCGATCTCCAGGGTGGTGAAGTGCACCGCCATGAGGATCACGCCCTGCCCCTCGGCTTGCGCCTGCTGCAGATGCTCGAGGCCTTCGACATGCGCCAGTCGCGCCAGACGCTCCTTGGGCCACCACCAGCTCATGGCCATCTCGAAGAAGGCAATACCGGTGGAGGCGAAATTCTCCTTGAGCAGGCGCTCGCGCTCGGCAGCGCTCTTGTCGGGGAAGCAAAGTTCCAGATTGCGCGCAGCGATCTGCCGGCGCGAGATTGCCGTGCGGTACATCAGCCAGCCCAGTGCCCGCCCCAGTTTCAGCTGCAGGCCATAAGGCAGTTGCACCACCAGCCACAGCAATCCGAAGCCCAGCCACAACGGCCAGAAGCGCGGATGAAGAAAATAGGCGCGAAAGCGGGGGCGATCCATTAGACGTTTCCGATCACTTACAAAGCCGCGCATTCTAACGCAGTTTTCCCGACCGGCTCGCTGGCATCAGTGCCGCCAGAGCAGGTCACGACAGCGAATCGACAGCCAAGCCTTGCCTCTTCCCAGCCTCGCTGACGCGCGCGGCTTGCGGCATGCGGGCTATCTCGTTATAAGTCCGGCATCTTTCGACTCGCCAGAAGGCCCATCGCACCACCATGAGCCAAGCCGACCTCCTCGCCCAAGACCCCGTATTCCAGCTCAAGGGCAGCATGCTCGCCATCACCGTGATGGAACTGGCGCACAACGATCTCGAACGCCTCGACGCGCAACTGACGGAAAAAGTCGCCCAGGCCCCGGCCTTCTTCAGCAACACGCCGCTGGTGCTGGCCCTGGACAAACTGCCGGAAGGCGAAGGTGAACTGGACCTGGCCGAACTGATGGCCGTGTGCCGCCGGCATGGCCTGCGCACCCTGGCCATCCGCGCCGCGCGGGAAAGCGACGTCGCCGCTGCCGAAGCCATGGATCTGCCGGTGCTGCCGCCGTCCGGTGCCCGCGAACGCCTCCTCGATCCAGCGCCGAAGAAAATCGAAGAAAAACCGGTCGAACCCGAGCACAAACCCAGTCGCATCATCACCAGTCCGGTGCGCGGCGGCCAGCAGATCTATGCCCAGGGCGGCGACCTGATCGTGCTGGCGCCGGTCAGTGCCGGGGCGGAACTTCTCGCCGATGGCAACATCCATGTTTACGCGCCCATGCGTGGTCGCGCCCTGGCTGGGATCAAGGGCAACACCAAGGCACGGATTTTCTGTCAGCAAATGGGCGCCGAAATGTTGTCGATCGCCGGCCATTACAAGGTCGCCGAAGACCTGCGCCGCGACCCGCTCTGGGGCGATGCGGTGCACGTCAGCCTGTCGGGTGACGTGTTGAACATCACCCGCCTTTAACGGATACTGCGGCCACTTTTTACGGACACAAAAAAGGCATCTGGAAGCCTCGAATGGCTGACGGATTCCCGCGTTTTATTCATTTTTTGGGGTGAATCACCTTGGCCAAGATCCTCGTAGTCACTTCCGGCAAGGGTGGCGTCGGTAAAACCACCACCAGCGCTGCCATCGGTACCGGCCTCGCCTTGCGCGGGCACAAGACCGTCATCGTCGACTTCGACGTCGGCCTGCGTAACCTCGATCTGATCATGGGCTGCGAACGCCGCGTGGTGTACGACTTCGTCAACGTGGTCAACGGCGAAGCCACCCTCACCCAGGCCCTGATCAAGGACAAGCGTCTCGAGAACCTCTACGTGCTGGCCGCCAGCCAGACCCGTGACAAGGACGCGCTGACCCTCGAAGGCGTCGAGAAGGTCATCAACGAGCTGTCGCAGAATTTCGAATACGTGGTTTGCGATTCGCCGGCCGGCATCGAGAAAGGCGCGCACCTGGCGATGTACTTCGCCGACGAGGCCATCGTCGTGACCAACCCGGAAGTGTCCTCGGTACGTGACTCCGACCGCATGCTCGGCCTGCTGGCAAGCAAATCGCGCCGCGCCGAGAAAGGCGAAGAGCCGATCAAGGAACACCTGCTGCTGACCCGTTACAACCCCGAGCGCGTCACCAAGGGCGAAATGCTCGGCGTCGAAGACGTTGAGGAAATCCTCGCCATCCGCCTGCTCGGCGTGATCCCCGAATCCCAGGCCGTGCTCAAGGCATCCAACCAGGGCATCCCGGTCATCCTCGATGATCAGAGCGACGCCGGCCAGGCCTACAGCGATGCCGTCGACCGCCTGCTCGGCAAGGACGTGCCGCACCGTTTTCTGGATGTGAAGAAGCAGGGCTTCCTGCAGCGCCTGTTTGGAGGTCGAGAATGAATATTTTTGACTTCTTGCGTTCGCGCAAGAAGGAAACCACCGCATCCATCGCCAAAGAGCGCCTGCAGATCATCGTCGCCCACGAACGTGGCCAGCGCAGCCAGCCAGACTACCTGCCTGCCCTGCAGCAGGAGCTGGTGGAAGTGATCCGCAAGTACGTCAACATCGATTCGGATCAGGTCCAGGTCGCCCTGGAAAACCAGGGCAGTTGCTCGATCCTGGAGTTGAACATTACCCTGCCGGATCGCTGAAAAATCTATTTGGACTGGCTGCGCGTCGGCCCTGCTGCGTTAAAAACAGGCTCGGCAAGCCGCTTGCGGCTAACGCGCTTCAGCGCGGCCCGAAGGGCGAGCGAAGCGAGTAATGCTCATGTACAACAGTACAGTCGCCCGCGACTCCGACCGTTCCTCGCCTGTTTTTGCGGGGCCGCCATCGGTATTGCATGGCTCTAGCTCGCAGCGCCCAAGATAGATTTTTAACTGGATCATGCGAATGGCGGCCTTACGGCCGCCATTCGCTTTTATCGCCCAATCCAACCAGAACGCCCCATGCCGCTAAGCCAGATCGAAATTCTCCACCAGGACGCCGCCCTGCTGGTGATCAACAAGCCCACCCTGCTGCTCTCGGTGCCCGGCCGCGCCGATGACAACAAGGATTGCCTGGTCAGCCGCCTGCAGGAAAACGGCTATCCCGAGGCGCGCATCGTGCATCGGCTGGACTGGGAAACCTCCGGCATCATCGTCCTGGCCCGCGACGCCGACAGCCACCGCGAGCTGTCCCGGCAGTTCCACGACCGTGAAACCGAGAAGGCCTACACCGCGCTTTGCTGGGGCCAGCCCGAGACCGACGGCGGCAGCATCGACCTGCCGCTGCGCTACGACCCGCCGACCAAGCCGCGCCACGTGGTCGATCACGAACTGGGCAAGCACGCCCTGACCCACTGGCGCATCATCGAGCGCTGCGGCGACTGGTGCCGGGTCGAACTCACGCCCATCACCGGCCGTTCGCACCAGTTGCGCGTGCACATGCTGTCCATCGGTCATCCACTGCTGGGCGACCGCCTGTACGCCCATGAACAGGCGCTGGCCGCCCATGAGCGCCTGTGCCTGCACGCCAGCATGCTTGCCCTCACCCACCCGCAAACAGGCGAGCGCATGCGTTTCGAGTGCCCGGCGCCGTTCTGAGGCAGCGACGAATGAGCGACAGACTCTATTACGACCGCACCCAGGGTGCTCCGGCCTGGCCAGCGCTGTTGATGGCGCTGGAAGCAGCCCCACGAACAGCAGGTTTTGCCATAGACCTGGGCTGCGGTGCCGGACGCGACACGCTAGAACTGCTGCGCCGTGGGTGGGAAGTTCTGGCCGTGGATCGCGAGGAGCAAGCCATTGCTCGTTTGCGTCAGCAGTTGCAGGGGGATCAAGCGTCACGTCTGACTACCCTCTGCGAGCACTTCGAGCATTGCGAACTACCGCCGGCCGACCTGATCAATAGCGCCTTCGCCCTGCCTTTCTGCCGCCCCATGGAGTTTCCCCATTTTTGGCAACGCATAAGTCACGCCCTAAGGCCTGACGGGCTGTTTTGCGGTAATTTCTTCGGCCCTAACGACGACTGGGCAAACGGAGATCTGAGCATTCTCGACAGACAGTCCGTAGAAAACCTCTTTGCCGGTTGGGAGCTGCTCCATTTTGAAGAAATTGACCGACAGGGGAGCACAGCTCGTGACCACACCAAACACTGGCATCTCTTCTCGGTCGTAGCGCGACGGCATCACACTTGAGATAGTCGCTGCATAGAAGCTCACTATCGCTGCAAACGAGTGCGCGAGCGGCACAGCGCGATGCAAATTGGTTACACTCGCGCCATCGTTGCCCGGAGTCCCTATGCGCGAAGAACTGATCCAAGGCCTGCTCGATTTTCTCAACGCCTCGCCGACCCCTTTCCATGCCACCACCAGCCTGGCCATGCGCCTGGAAGCCGCCGGTTATCGTCACCTCGACGAACGCGCGCCCTGGCACGTTGAGGCCGGTGGCCGCTATTACGTAACCCGCAACGACTCCTCGATCATCGCCTTCAAGTTGGGCAAGCGCCCTGCGGTAGAGGGGGGCATTCGCCTGGTCGGTGCGCATACCGACAGCCCCTGTCTGCGCGTCAAACCCAGCCCCGAACTGCAGCGCCAGGGCTATTTCCAGCTCGGCGTGGAAGTCTATGGCGGCGCCCTGCTCGCGCCCTGGTTCGACCGTGACCTGTCGCTGGCCGGCCGCGTGACCTATCGCCGCGACGGCAAGGTCGAAAGCCAGCTGATCGACTTCTACCAACCCATCGCCGTGATCCCCAGCCTGGCCATCCACCTCAACCGCGAGGCCAATCAGGGCTGGGCGATCAACCCGCAGAACGAGCTGCCGCCGATCCTGGCCCAGCTCGCCAGCAGCGAAACCGCCGACTTCCGCGCCCTGCTCGCCGAACAGTTGGCCATGGAGCACGACTTCAACCCGGACGCAGTGCTGGATTACGAGCTGAGCTTTTACGACACCCAGAGCGCCGCCATCGTCGGCCTCAATCAGGACTTCATCGCCAGCGCGCGCCTGGATAACCTGCTGTCCTGCTACGCCGGCCTGCAGGCGCTGATCGACTCGGACGATGACGAAACCTGTGTGCTGGTCTGCACCGACCACGAAGAAGTCGGCTCCTGCTCGGCCTGCGGTGCCGATGGCCCCTTCCTCGAGCAGGTACTGCGCCGCGTGCTGCCGGGCGGCGACGATTTCGTCCGTACCATACAGCGCTCGCTGCTGGTATCGGCCGACAACGCCCACGGCGTGCACCCCAACTATGCCGACAAGCACGACGGCAACCACGGGCCCAAGCTCAACGCCGGCCCGGTGATCAAGATCAACAGCAACCAGCGCTACGCCACCAACAGCGAAACCGCCGGCTTCTTCCGCCACCTGTGCCTGGAGAACGAAGTGCCGGTGCAGAGCTTTGTGGTGCGCAGCGACATGGGCTGCGGCTCCACCATCGGCCCGATCACTGCCAGCCAGCTGGGCGTGCGTACGGTCGACATCGGCCTGCCCACCTTCGCCATGCACTCGATCCGTGAACTGGCCGGCAGCCACGATCTGGATCACCTGGTGAAAGTGTTGACCGCCTTCTATTCCAGCCCTGAGCTCCCCTGAGGTTCTGACGCGATGATCGAACATATCCGCAACAGCCTGCTGGAGGCCCAGCGCGCGCTGGAGGCCTTCCTCGCCAACGAACAGACCCTGGGCAATATCCAGAAGGCCGCCGAACTGCTGGTCGAGAGCTTCGAGAACAAGGGCAAGGCTTTTTCCTGCGGCAACGGCGGCTCGATGTGCGACGCCATGCACTTCGCCGAGGAACTGACCGGGCGCTACCGCAAGAACCGCCCCGGCATCGCCGCCGTGTCGATCAGCGACCCCAGCCACATCAGCTGCGTGGCCAACGATTTCGGCTACGACTTCATCTTCTCGCGCTATATCGAGTCGCACGGCCGCGAAGGTGACGTGCTGATCGCCATCAGCACCAGCGGCAAGAGCCCCAACGTGGTCAAGGCCGCCGAGGCCGCCAAGACCCTGGGCGTCAAGGTGATCGCCCTGACCGGCAAGCCCGGCTCACTGCTGGAAAGCCTGGCCGACGTGTGCATCTGCGCCCCCGGCGGCGATTTCGCCGACCGCGTGCAGGAGTTGCACATCAAGACCCTGCACATTCTGATTGAGCTGATCGAGCGCAAGCTGAGCCCACAGAATTACGACTGAACACCGTAGCCCGGATGCAATCCGGGAGTTTTTGCCCCCGGATTGCATCCGGGCTACGCGACTGGTGGGCTGAAGCCCACCCTACTTAAAGCTATGCGGCGCGCAGGCGCTTCGGGGTCAGCCCCATGTAGCGGCGCATGGCCGTAGTCAGGGCGCTCTGGCTGGAGAAACCACACTCCTCGGCGATGCGCACCAACGGCAGGTTGCTCTCGCGCAGCATGCGCGCGGCGCGGTCTAGGCGGGTCTTGAGCAGATACTGGTGCGGCGTGAGCCCGACACTGTCCTTGAACTGAGCGTGGAAGTGGCTGGGGCTGAGGCACATCTCGTGCGCCAGCTCAGCAACGCTGATGCGTCGCGCCAGATGCTCGCCGATGTAGTCATCCAGGCGCTGCAGGTCCAGGGCGCCCTGTGGCTGTCTGCGCTGCTCACCGAACAGACGCAGGTGCAGAGCACGCAGCAGTACGCCACCGAGAGAGCGGGCGAGGATCGAGTCGCTGCCATAGCGCTCCAGTTCGGCGCCGGCATAGGTCAGCAGGTGCTGGAAATCGACATCGAGGGCAGGATAGCGCGGCGTTTCGAACAGGCGATGGAGCAACTCGAGGTCTTCGCTGGGGGTATCCTGCTCGTCCAGATCAAGGATCAGCATGCGGTTGTCACCCATGCCGGCGAACTGATGAGCCGCATCGCCCGGTACCAGACAGGCGCGCATCCGGCAGACTTCCCCGCCGCGGCCACCGACCTCGAATTCGGCGCGGCCGACCAGGGACATCACCAACTGATGATGATCATGGGCATGTTCATGAGCCTGTTCATCCAGGCGAATCACACGGGCTTGCAGCATCGCTAAAGACTGGCGGCACGAAACAGGGGTTGCACTTTACTCCTTTTCCGAGGAAAACGCCGCAACCACCCATCAACGAACAGGTTGCACCTATAGCAACCAAACCACCAGAGCGCACCATCACGTGTCAGCGCGTGCCATTAGCGTGCCCCCACACTATCCTGTCCGCCCATGTTCCGCAGCCCTGCTGCCTGGCAGGAAATTTGCTTCCAAGCTGCGACAAGCACAACAAGCGAGCCCCGATGAATGAAGCCACGCTGATTCTCCTGTCCCTCCTGGTCCCGCTGCTGGCGTTGGGCTATGGGCTGGCGCATCGCACGCAAAAGCGTCTGCGCAACGCCAGCAAGCAGGCCGACACCGAGATCGTGCAGCGCTGCCTCGACCTGCTCCAGGCGCTACAGAAACACCGTGGCCTGGGCGCGCAGCAGGATGCCGATGGCATCGCCCAACGTCACGCACTGGCGCAGCAACTCGATGGGCTTTGGCTGGACTGGTCCGGCGCCAGCCAGCAACTGCCACCGCTGCAGCAGCACTGGCCGCAGTTACGCCGCAGACCGGCCGATTTCGATGCGCATTGCCGGCTGATCGAAGCACTGTTACAGGTGATCGAACAGCTTGAAGATCGTCTCTACCGCCAACATCACCCTGGCGTTCGCGGCCTTGGTAAAGCCTGCCGCTCACTCGAAGACCTCGCCAGGCTGCGCGGCCTCACGGTCCGTGCAGCCAATTACGAGCGCTGTCCGCCCGGTCTGCAGATGCAACTGCGCTTTCTCTGCAATCGTCTGCTCGACCAGGAGCAGGACCCAGCGCTGCTGGCCCTGATCGATCGCCTGCAAAGCGACCTGATCGAGGCACCGCGAATTTGTCTCACCCCAGGCGAATGCTTCGCCTTGCTCACTCCGCTGATCGAACAGCGCCTGCTGGGCATTCGCCTGACTCTTGAGTGAACCGTTGAAATAACCCCGCGGTCGCCCCATGTAGCTCCCAACGTACACGTAAAGGTGCTCCATGAACGATCAGGACAACACCCCGGAAACCGTCGAAGTTCACGTCCAGGCCGATAGCACCGGCCTGGTATTGCCCGCGCAGCAGTTGCCGGACAAGCTCTACATCATTCCCATCCACAACCGCCCGTTCTTCCCGGCGCAGGTGTTGCCGGTGATCGTCAACCAGCACCCCTGGGGCCGTACCCTCACCCGTGTTGGCAACACCGAGCACAAGTGCATGGCGGTGTTCTTCGTCGACACGCCACCGGACGAGCACGGCGAATTCGATCTCGACAGCCTGCCCGAGCACGGCACCCTAGTGCGTGTGCATCATGTCAGCGAGGACGGCGGCAAGCTGCAGTTTGTTGCCCAGGGACTGACCCGCGTGCGCATTCGCGGCTGGCTCAGCCGCCGTGGCCCATACCTGGCCGAAGTCGAATATCCGCAGGCGCCCAACGACCCGCGCGACGAGGTCAAGGCCTATGGCATGGCGCTGATCAACGCGATCAAGGAGCTGCTGCCGCTCAACCCGCTGTACAGCGAAGAGCTGAAGAACTACCTGAATCGCTTCAGCCCCAACGATCCGTCGCCGCTCACCGACTTCGCCGCCGCACTGACCACCGCCCCGGGGCGCGAGCTGCAGGAAGTGCTCGACACCGTACCCATGCTCAAACGCATGGAAAAGGTGCTGCCGCTGCTGCGCAAGGAGGTCGAAGTAGGCCGCCTGCAGAAAGAATTGTCGGCCGAGGTGAACAAACAGATCGGCGAGCGGCAGCGCGAGTTCTTCCTCAAGGAGCAGCTCAAGCTGATCCAGCAGGAGCTGGGCATCAGCAAGGACGACAAGAGCGCCGACCGCGAGGAATTTCTCGCCCGCCTCGAAGGCAAGACCCTGCCGGCACAAGCGCAGAAGCGTATCGACGAGGAACTGAACAAGCTGTCGATCCTCGAGACCGGCTCGCCGGAGTACGCCGTTACGCGCAACTACCTGGACTGGGCCACTGCCCTGCCCTGGGGTATCCACGGCCAGGACAAGCTCGACCTCGGCCGCGCGCGCAAGGTGCTGGACAAGCATCACGCCGGCATGGACGACATCAAGCAGCGCATCACCGAGTTCCTGGCCGTCGGCGCCTTCAAAGGTGAAATCGCCGGCTCCATCGTGCTGCTGGTCGGCCCACCCGGCGTGGGCAAGACCAGCATTGGCAAGTCCATCGCCGAATCCCTCGGCCGGCCGTTCTACCGTTTCTCGGTGGGCGGCATGCGTGACGAGGCGGAGATCAAGGGCCACCGCCGCACCTACATTGGCGCCATGCCCGGCAAGCTGGTGCAGGCGCTGAAGGAAGCCGAGGTGATGAACCCGGTGATCATGCTCGACGAGATCGACAAGATGGGCACCAGCTACCAGGGCGACCCGGCCTCGGCGCTGCTGGAGACCCTCGACCCGGAGCAGAACGTCGAATTCCTCGACCACTACCTGGATCTGCGCCTGGATCTGTCCAAGGTGCTGTTCGTCTGCACCGCCAACACCCTCGACTCCATCCCCGGCCCCCTGCTCGACCGCATGGAAGTGATCCGCCTGTCCGGCTATATCACCGAGGAAAAACTGGCCATCGCCAAGCGCCACTTGTGGCCCAAGCAACTGGAAAAGGCCGGCGTGCCGAAGGCGCGCCTGTCCATCAGCGATGCGGCGCTTCGCGCGGTGATCGAAGGCTATGCCCGCGAGGCCGGCGTACGTCAGTTGGAGAAACAGCTGGGCAAGCTGGTGCGCAAGTCGGTGGTGAAACTGCTGGAGGATCCCGAGGCGAAAATCCGCATCGGCGCCAAGGATCTCGAGGAAGCCCTCGGTATGCCGGTGTTCCGCAACGAGCGGGTGCTGGCCGGCGTCGGCGTCATCACCGGCCTGGCCTGGACCAGCATGGGCGGCGCTACTCTGCCGATCGAGGCGACGCGCATCCATACGCTCAACCGTGGTTTCAAACTTACTGGCCAGCTCGGCGAGGTGATGAAGGAATCGGCGGAGATCGCCTACAGCTACGTCAGCTCGCATCTGAAGCAGTTCGGCGGAGACCCGACCTTCTTCGACCAGGCCTTCGTCCACCTGCACGTACCGGAAGGCGCCACGCCCAAGGACGGCCCCAGCGCCGGCATCACCATGGCCAGCGCCCTGCTCTCCCTGGCGCGCAATCAGGCACCGAAGAAAGGCGTGGCCATGACCGGCGAACTGACCCTCACCGGCCAGGTGCTGCCCATCGGCGGCGTGCGTGAGAAGGTGATCGCGGCGCGCCGGCAGAAGATCCATGAGCTGATCCTGCCGGAGGCCAATCGCGGCAGCTATGAGGAATTGCCGGACTACCTCAAGGAAGGCCTGACCGTGCACTTCGCCAAGCGCTATGGCGACGTGGCCAAGGTACTCTTCGAGTAGCCGCAGGCTTCAGGCTGCAGGCTGCAGGCAAGCACCTGTAGCTTGTAGCCTGTAGCTTACCGGTACGGCTATGCTGGGCCAGGTTTCGTCGACTGGAGTTCGTCATGCACGCCACCTTGCGCCTGCTTACCCTGCCCGCCCTGGCCCTGCTCAGCGCCTGTGCTCATCAATCCGGCACGCTGGAGCTGAAGAAGGATCGGCAGTGCCCGCTGACGCTGAACAAGGGCCAGCAACTAATCCTCAGCCTGCCCAGCAACCCCACGACCGGTTTTCGCTGGGAAGTCCGTGATGGTGCGGCGAACGTGCTGCAAAGCCTCGGCCCGGAGGTGTACAGCAACCCGGAAGACAGCGGAGTGGTCGGTGCCGGCGGAATCTCCACCTGGCGTTTCACGGCGCGCGAGCCCGGCGAAGGCCGCCTGCTGCTGACCTACCAGCAGCCGTGGGAGCAGAACGTGCCGCCCGCGGAAACCTTCGAGTGTGAACTGCGGGTGAAGTGACCCGACGGCTTCTGTGGGAACGGCTTTAGCGGCGGATTCGTAGGGCGGGTGCAACCCGCCACCTATTCATGGCGGGTTTCACCCGCCCTACAGGCTGAGAATTTCCCTCGTTTCGCGGCTGAAGCCGCTCCTACAATCAGAGGCGTACGCGACCTATGTAGGAGCGGCTTCAGCCGCGAATGCCGCGCTCTAGACTGGCCTCAGCTCTTGAGCCGGTAACCGGTCTTGAAGATCCAGCCCACCAGCAGGATGCATAGCGCCAGAAAGCCCAGCACCATCGCCAGACTGACACCAACGTTGACGTCGGACACGCCGTAGAAGCTCCAGCGGAACGCGCTGATCAGGTAAACCACGGGGTTGAACAGGGTCACCGTCTGCCAGGCCGGCGGCAGCATGCTGATGGAATAGAAGGCACCGCCGAGGAAGGTCAGCGGCGTGACGATCAGCGCCGGGACGATCTGCAGCTTCTCCCAGCCATCGGCCCAGACGCCGATGATGAAGCCGAACAGGCTGAAGGTCAGCGCCGTCAGCACCAAAAACGCCGCCATCCAGACGGGATGCTGAATCTCGAAATCGACGAACAGCCTGGCGGTGAGCAGGATGATCAGACCGAGGATCACCGACTTGGTCGCCGCCGCACCGACGTAACCAATCAGAATTTCCAGGTACGACACCGGCGCCGAAAGAATCTCGTAGATGCTCCCCGAGTACTTGGGCATGTAGATGCCGAACGAGGCATTGGAGATGCTCTCGGTCAGCAGCGCCAGCATGATCAGACCGGGGATGATGAAGGCGCCGTAGCTCACGCCCTGCACCTGGGTCATGCTCGAGCCGATGGCCGAACCGAACACCACGAAGTACAGCGAAGTGCTGATCACCGGCGTGGCGATGCTCTGCAACAGGGTGCGCCAGGTGCGCGCCAGCTCGAACAGGTAGATGGCCTTGATGGCGTACAGGTTCATGTGCGCGACTCCTTGATCAGACCGACGAAGATTTCTTCCAGCGAACTCTGGCTCGACTGCAGATCCTTGAAGTCGATGCCGTGCTGGGCCAGGTCACGCAGCAGTTCGGCGATGCCGGTGTTCTCGTGCTGGGCATCGAAGGTGAACACCAGGGCATGGCCCTGATCGGTCAGCTCCAGGCCATAGCGCGCCAGCTCGGCCGGCACGCAGGACAGCGGCTGCTGCAGGTGCAGGGTCAGCTGCTTCTTGCCCAGCTTGTGCATCAGCACCTGCTTGTCCTCCACCAGAATGATCCGCCCCTTGCTGATCACCCCGATGCGGTCGGCCATTTCCTCGGCCTCCTCGATGTAGTGGGTGGTGAGGATAATGGTCACGCCGCGCTCGCGCAGACGCCTGACCATGTTCCACATGTCGCGGCGCAGCTCGACATCGACACCTGCGGTGGGCTCGTCAAGGAAGAGAATCTGCGGCTCGTGCGAAAGTGCCTTGGCGATCATCACCCGGCGCTTCATGCCGCCGGACAGCTCCATGATCTTGGCATTGCGTTTGTCCCACAGCGACAGATCCTTGAGCAGCTGCTCCAGGTAGGCCGGATCGGGCTTCTTGCCGAACAGGCCGCGGCTGAACTTGACAGTCGCCCAGACGGTTTCGAACACGTCGCTGACCAGCTCCTGTGGCACCAGGCCGATCTGCGAGCGGGCCGCGCGGTAGTCGCGGACGATGTCCTTGCCGCCGACCAGCACCCTGCCCTCGCCCGGATTGACGATGCCGCAGATGATGCTGATCAGGGTGGTCTTGCCGGCGCCATTGGGGCCGAGCAAGGCGAAGATCTCGCCCTGGCGAATGTCCAGGTCGATGCCCTGCAGCGCCGGATGCCCGGACGCATAGATCTTGTTCAGTTGCTGGATGGAAATGACCGACTGCACGGTGGATGGCCCCTTGCCTGCGGAAAACGCCACAGTTTACAGGGCGCGAGCAGCCTCACCAGCGCGCGCGAGAAAAAACGGCGCACTTGTGGTGCGCCGCGGATGCTGCAGGTGAGGTAGAAAACGATCACGGCGCTTGTGGCGCCGTAACGATAGGCCTGGCGGCGAGCGCCACCAGGCGTATTCAGTGGCGTGCGCCTGAGCGCACGCATGGCCGTAGGGCGCGTGAAACCCGCCGCCTCGGTTGGCGGGTTGCACCCGCCCTACAATGGAGTCAGCAACTCGCCGGTAGCGATGAAGGCACGCAGGTTTTCCAGCACCAGATCGGCCATCTGCTGGCGCGTCTCGACACTGGCGCTGCCGACGTGCGGTAGCAGTACCACGTTGTCCAGCTCACGCAACGCGGCTGGCACCTGGGGTTCGTGCTCGTAGACGTCCAGCCCGGCGCCGGCGATCACACCCGTTTGCAGTGCCTTGATCAACGCCGCCTCATCGACCACCGAACCGCGCGCCACGTTGACCAGAAAGCCATCCGGCCCTAGCGCCTCGAGCACCTCGGCATTGATCAGATGATGGGTGGCCTTGCCGCCCGGGCAGGTCAGCACCAGGAAATCCGCCCAGCGCGCCAGCGCCAGCAAATCCGGCTCATGCTGATAAGGGCTGCCCTCCACCGGCCGGCGGTTGTGATAACGCACCGGCATGGAAAAACCCGAGGCGCGCAGCGCCACTGCCTCGCCGATGCGACCGAGGCCGACGATGCCCAGGCGCTTGCCGCTGACCCGGCGCGCCAACGGGAAACCGGTGGTGCTGTTCCAGGCGCCGCTGCGCACGAAACGGTCAGCCTCAGACATACGCCGCGCGCTGTCGATCATCAGGCCCATGGCCAGGTCGGCGACGCAGTCGTTGAGCACATCTGGCGTGGTGCTGAGCACGATGCCGCGATCGCGCAGCAGCTCCAGCGGATAGGGATCGTAGCCCACGCCGAAACTGCAGATGGCGCGCAGATTCGGTAGCAGCGCGAGCTGATCAGCCGTGCAACCGAAACGGGCCGAGGACACCATGTAGAGAAACTGCTCGCCCTGTTCACGCAGAAAGGCCAGCGGCTCGGCCTGTTGCCACAGCGCGCTGACCTCGTATTGCTCGGCCAGCTCGCGATTGAAGCGCTCGCTCAGCGGGCCGATCTGCAGCACCTTGGCTTTGCTCATGGTTCCTCCTGTTTGGATCTTGCGATTTACAGCAATTTGCCCGGATTCATCAGCCCGGCCGGATCCAGCGCATGCTTGACCCGAGCCATCAATTCCAGTTCCAGCGGCGCCTTGTAGTGCTGCGCGGCCAGGCGCTTGGACTGTCCCAGGCCATGTTCGGCGCTGATGCTACCGGCATAGTGCAGCGTCTGGTCGTAGATCACGCGCATGATCGCCTCGGCCTGCGCCTTGAACACGGCATCGTCGGCGCCGATTGGCTTACTGACGTTGTAATGCAGGTTGCCGTCGCCGACGTGCCCGTAGGCCACGATACGCACACCGGGAAACATCTGCTGCAACGTCTGATCGGTACGCGCGATAAAGTCGGGGATACGGCTGACCGGCACGCTGATATCGTGCTTGAGACTCGGCCCCTCGTGGTTCTGCGCCTCCGAGATGCCTTCACGCAACGCCCACAAGGCGCGCACCTGCGCGTCGCTGGCGGCGACCACGGCATCCAGCGCCACGCCTTGCTCGAAGGCAGCACCGAGGCCCTCTTCCAGCAACTCGTTCAAGGGCGCGTTGGGCTGGGTGTCACTCAGCTCGATCAGC
Organism: Pseudomonadota bacterium; assembly: GCA_023431055.1. Taxonomy (GTDB): domain Bacteria; phylum Pseudomonadota; class Gammaproteobacteria; order Pseudomonadales; family Pseudomonadaceae; genus Aquipseudomonas. The sequence goes on along the minus strand of JAEYXX010000113.1, from coordinate 12,590 downwards.
ACATACCAGGGATGCGTGTCGGCGAACGGATCGCTGACACCGGCGACATGGCGCAGGACGAACTCGACGCTTTGCCGCGACATCAGTTCGAAGCCGGTCAGGCGGTCGCCACACAGCCCGCGCATCTGCCCGATCAGCTCGACCGCTGCCTGCGGACTGGGCAGCGCCACCCAGGCGGTGGTCAGGCTACGCACGGCGGGGAACAACTTGAGCACGGCGGCGGTGATGATACCCAGGGTGCCCTCGCTGCCGATGAACAGGTGCTTGAGGTCGTAGCCGGTATTGTCCTTGCGCAACCCGCGCAGGCCGTCCCAGATACGCCCATCGGGCAGCACCACTTCCAGCCCCAGGGTCAGGTCGCGCATGTTGCCGTAACGCAGCACCGCGGTGCCGCCGGCATTGGTCGCCAGGTTGCCACCGACCGTGCAACTGCCCTCGGCGCCCAGCGACAGCGGGAACAACCGTCCGACTTCGACGGCGGCGTCCTGTAGCTGCTGCAGGATCACCCCCGCTTCGACAGTGATGGTTTCATTGCCCACGTCCACTGCGCGGATACGCTTCATGCGCGTCAGCGACAGCACGACCTGCGCGCCGCTGTCGTCCGGAATCGAGCCGCCGCACAGGCCGGTGTTGCCGCCCTGCGGCACCAGGGCGACGCCAGCCTGCGCGCACAGACGCACAACAGCAGCGACCTCCTCGGTCGAGGCCGGGCGCAGTACCGCAGCCGCCTGGCCGCAGTAGGCACCCCGCCAGTCGCTGAGGTAGCTCTGTATGCGCTCGGCGTCAGTGATCAGGCCAGCCTCGCCGACCGCCTCGCGCAATGCCTGTAACAGATTATCGGACAGGCTACTCATCTCAGGTCACCGGCGCCGGGTTGAACAGCACCAGGTCGTTGTGCAGGCGCAGGTGCTCGGCGCAGGTCTGCTTGCGACCGCTGGCCACGTCCAGGTAGAGCTGGAAGATGTGCCAGCCCATTTGCTCCAGCGTCATGCGCCCGGAGACGATCTGCCCAGCGTCGACGTCGATCAGGTCCGGCCAGCGTTCGGCCAGTTGCGTGCGCGTGGCCACCTTGATCACCGGCACCATGGACAGGCCATAAGGCGTGCCGCGACCGGTGGTGAAGATGTGCAGGTTCATGCCCGCCGCCAGTTGCAGGGTGCCGCAGATGAAGTCGCTGGCCGGCGTGGCGCAGAACCACAGGCCCTTGCCACGGATGCGCTCGCCCGGCGCGACCACGCCGGCAATCGGGCTGTTGCCGGACTTGGCAATGGAGCCCATGGCCTTCTCGACGATGTTGTTCAGCCCGCCCTTCTTGTTGCCCGGTGTGGTGTTGGCGCTGCGGTCGGCCATGCCGCGCTGCAGGTAGCGGTCGTACCAGTCCATCTCGCGGATCAGCGCATCGGCCACCTCGACACTGGCGGCACGTGGGGTCAGCAGGTGAATACCGTCACGCACTTCGGTGTTCTCGGAGAACATCACGGTGGCGCCGGCGCGCACCAGCAGGTCGGCGGCCACGCCGAGCGCCGGGTTGGCGGTGATACCGGAGAAGGCATCGCTGCCGCCGCACTGCATACCGACCACCAGTTCGGAAGCCGGTACGGTCTCGCGACGACGCTGGTCGAGCACCTTCAGGCGATCCTCGATCATGCCCATGATCTGCTCGACCATGCCGGTGAAACCGGTGCCAGAATCCTGCAGGCGGAATAGCCAGTCCTCTTCGTCCATGCCATTGGTGAGCTGGTCGCCATCCATCAACTGGTTGGCCTGCAGCTTCTCGCAGCCAAGGCTGATCACCAGCGCCTGGCCACCCAGGTTGGGGTTGCGGCTGATGTTGTACAGCGTGCGGATCGGCACCACGGCGTCCGGCGCATTGATCGCCACACCACAGCCATAGCTGTGCGACAGCGCCACCACGTCGTCGACGTTGGGGTATTTGGGCAGGACTTCCTTGCGCACACGCTCGACCACGTGATCGAGCACACCGACCACGCATTGCACGGTGGTGGTCACACCGAGGATGTTACGGGTGCCGACACTGCCGTCCGGGTTGCGGAAACCTTCGAAGGTATAGCCTTCCAGCGGCTCGCCGGGCGAGGTCTTGATGGTCGCCTTGGGCAGGTTGTCCAGAACCGGCGGCTCGGGCATGCGCAGCACCTGCTCGGTGACCCAGCTGCCGGCGGCGATTGATTTGAGCGCATAGCCGATCACTTCGCCATAACGCACCACCTCGCCGCCCTCGGCGATATCCACCAGCGCCACCTTGTGGCTCTGCGGGATGCCTTCGATGGCCGTCAGGCCATCATCGAACTGGCCGCCAGCGGCGACACCCTGGTCATTGACCACCACGCCGACGTTGTCGGCCGGGTGCAGGCGGATGTAACGAGGCGAATCCTGATGGGGAATCAACTGCATGACGCTTGCTCCTGTTGTGCGTTCAGGATGTCGAGCCAGACGTGGCGTCCAGCTCGACCCTGTGAATTTGGCCGACGATCAGGCCGAAGCTGACGACCGCCAGCAGGGCATTTAGGCCGACATAGACCAATGCCCCATCGAAAGAACCGGTATGACTGACCAGGTAGCCGATGACGATGGGTGTGGTGATCGCGGCCAGGTTACCGAAGGTGTTGAACAGCCCGCCGGACAAACCAAGGATCTGCCGAGGCGAAGTGTCGGCCACCAGCGTCCAGCCCAGCGAGCCGAGGCCCTTGCCGAAGAAGGCCAGGGCCATCAGCGCCACCACGGCGGCATCGCTGTCGACGTAAATGCACAGCACCACCGCGCTCGACAGCAGCAGACCAAGCACCATCGGCAGCTTGCGCGCCAGAGTCAGCGAATGGCCGCGGCGCAGCATGCCGTCGGACAGCAAACCACCCAGCACGCCGCCAACACAACCGCTGATGGCCGGCAAGGCGGCGGCGAAACCGGCGCCGAGGATGCTCATGCCGCGTGCCTGCACCAGGTAGACCGGAAACCAGGTAAGAAAGAAGTAGGTAATGGCGTTGTTGCAATACTGGCCAAGGTAGATGCCAATCATCGTGCGTTGGCGCAGCAGCAGGCCTAGGTAGCGCCACTGCGAACCGCCGCTACCGCCGCGCTGCCCTTCCAGATCGATCAGCGCCCCGCCCTGCTCCAGGTGGGCCAGCTCGGCTGCGCCGATGCGCGGATGCTGACGCGGGGCGTGCAGCTGTTTGAGCCAGACGAACGACAGCGCCAGACCGAGACAACCGAGCACGATGAACACCGACTGCCAACCCAGGGTTTGCACCACCCAGCCCATCAAGGGAGCGAACAGCGCAGTGGCAGCATACTGCGCAGAACTGGAGATGGCCGTAGCGGTGGCGCGCTCGGCAGTGGGAAACCAGGAAGCGGTGATCCGCGCATTGCCCGGAAAGCACGGCGCACTGGCAAAGCCCACCAGCAGCCGCAGCAAAAACATCGAGGTTACCGCCCAGGTGGTCGGCAGCCAGCCGACGAAGCCTTGCAGCAGGGTCAGCGCCGACCAAGTGAACAGCGCCAGGGTATACACCGGCTTGGTGCCGAAGCGGTCGAACAGCCAGCCGCCGGGAATCTGCCCGATCACGTAAGCCCAGCCGAACGCAGAGAAGATGTAGCCGAGCGTCACCGCATCGATGCCCAAACCGGCCTGCATCGCCGAACCGGCGACCGACAGACTGGAACGGTCAGCGAAGGTGATGGTGGTGACCAGAAACAGCATCAGCAGAATGCTGTAGCGCACACGACCCGGTTTGGCATCTGGCATCGGCAAGGCTCGTGAGACAGAAGGAAAGGCTGAGCCCGTAGGCGGGAGCGAACATCCCCGTAGGGCGGGCCGGGCGGCGCTCCGCTTCGGCCCATGGGCATCAACCCGTAGGGTGGGCTTCAGCCCACCGACTGCATTATTGGTGGGCTGAAGCCCACCCTACGGAAGTCCACCCTACAGGACTGCGGACCTGACTCAACGCACCAGGCAGGGCTTCTTGTTATTGAAGGTCCAGCCCGGGATCAGGTACTGCATGGCGATGGCGTCGTCACGCGCGCCCAGGCCCTTGACCTGGTACAACTCGTGCGCCTTGGCCAGCGCGTCCCAATCCAGCTCGACGCCGAGGCCCGGCGTTTTCGGCACCTGCACCAGACCACCTTCGATGCGCAACGGGTTACGCGTCAGGTACTGGCCGTCCTGCCAGATCCAGTGGGTATCGATGGCGGTCACGCGGCCCGGCGCAGCGGCAGCGACGTGGGTGAACATGGCCAGGGAGATATCGAAGTGGTTGTTGGAGTGCGAGCCCCAGGTCAGGCCCCAGTCGTTGCACATCTGCGCCACGCGTACGGAACCGGCCATGGTCCAGAAATGCGGGTCGGCCAGCGGGATATCCACCGATTGCAGGGAGATGGTGTGGCCCATCTGCCGCCAGTCGGTAGCGATCATGTTGGTCGCAGTGGGCAGGCCGGTGGCACGGCGGAACTCAGCCATCACCTCACGACCGGAGTAACCGTTCTCGGCGCCGCAAGGGTCTTCGGCATAGGCCAGCACACCATGCAGGTCGCGGCACAGGGCGATGGCCTGGTCCAGCGACCAACCGCCATTCGGGTCGAGGGTCACACGCGCGTTCGGGAAGCGTGCGGCCAGGGCACGAATCGCCTCGACTTCGGCTTCGCCATGCAGCACACCGCCCTTGAGCTTGAAATCGTTGAAGCCATAGCGCGCATGCGCGGCCTCGGCTTGGCGGACGATGGTTTCCGGGGTCAGTGCGGTCTGGTTGCGCACGCGCTCCCAGGTGTCATCGGCATCGCGCTCGTCGCGGTAACCGAGATCGGTCTTGTCCTTGTCACCGACGAAGAACAGATAACCGAGCATTTCCACCGCATCGCGCTGCTGGCCTTCACCGAGCAATGCTGCCACCGGCACACCGAGGTGCTGGCCAAGCAGGTCGAGCAGCGCCGACTCCAGCGCGGTGACGGCATGGATGGTGATGCGCAAGTCGAAGGTCTGCAGACCACGGCCGCCGGAATCGCGGTCGGCGAAGGCGCGGCGTACCTGGTTGAGCAGCGCATTGTAGTTGCCGACCGGCTGGCCGACGAGGATCGAGCGGGCGTCTTCGAGGGTCTTGCGAATGCCCTCGCCGCCCGGGACTTCGCCAACACCGACGTGGCCGGCGCTGTCCTTGAGAATGAGGATGTTGCGGGTGAAGTAAGGGCCGTGGGCACCGCTCAGATTGAGCAGCATGCTGTCTTGACCGGCGACCGGTACGACTTGCAGCTCGGTGATCAGCGGAGTGCCGACAGCGGCAGGAATCTGTGAAGTCATGAGCGTTACCCTGTTGTTCTTATGCGGGTTCGACAATGTTTCAACGTACTCGCGCCCGGCTTACCGGAACGCGACTGGGCCGCTCGCCGCAGCGAGCGGCCCTCTGCGCTATTACTGCGCGCCTTGGGCTTCGATCAGCTTGGCCAGGGCTTCGTACTCGTCCGGCAGCAGATCGGTCAGCGGAGCACGTACCGGGCCGGCGTCGTAACCGACGATCTTGGCACCGGCCTTGACGATGCTCACGGCATAGCCGGCCTTGCGGTTACGGATGTCCAGGTACGGCAGGAAGAAATCGTCGATCAGCTTGCCAACAGTGACGTGGTCTTCAGCCGCGATGGCGCGGTAGAAGTCCATCGCGGTTTTCGGGATGAAGTTGAACACGGCCGAGGAATAAACCGGCACACCCAGCGCCCTGTAGGCGGCGGCATAGACTTCAGCGGTCGGCAGGCCGCCGAGGTAGGTCAGGCGCTCGCCCAGGCGACGACGGATCGACACCATCAGCTCAATGTCACCCAGGCCGTCCTTGTAGCCGATCAGGTTCGGGCAACGCTCGGCCAGTTGTTCCAGCAGATTGGCGTTGAGGCGGCAGACGTTGCGGTTGTAGATCACCACGCCGATGTTCACCGACTTGCACACCTGCTCGACGTGAGCGGCAACGCCGTCCTGCGAGGCTTCGGTCAGATAGTGCGGCAGCAGCAGCAGGCCCTTGGCGCCCAGGCGCTCGGCTTCCTGCGCCATCTGGATGGCAACGCGGGTCGGGCCGCCAACGCCAGCCAGGATCGGTACGGACTTCTCGCAGGTATCTACGGCAGTCTTGATCACGGCGCTGTATTCGTCCGGCGCCAGGGAAAAGAACTCGCCAGTACCGCCGGCAGCGAACAGAGCGGAAGCACCGTAAGGCGCCAGCCACTCGAGGCGGCGGATGTAGCCAGCCTGGTTGAAATCACCGGCAGCATCGAAGTCGGTCACCGGGAAAGACAGCAGACCGGAGGAGAGGATGGACTTAAGTTCTTGTGGATTCATTATGCGAACACCCTGTAAAGCGAGTTGTGAGGAATTACGTCAGCCGCAGCTGTAGAGATACGTTATCGTACAACAACAAAAAAAACACCAGTTTTCGTATCGTCCGTTCGTCGAAGATTTACCCGCCCTCGCCCGCCTCGCCGGAAAACCGCTACACAAGCGCAAAGCTGAGACTAGAGCAGGCTCCATGATCACGCCAGAAGAAATGGCAGCGCAATCATCATTCGCCATGAGCAACGTTGACAGGCCTGGAACAGGCTGGTACTAATTCCACCAAGTCATACGACAACCTATGACATTCCAATAAAAACAAACGAGGCCCAGGTCATGTCACAGACCTTCACTGCCGCCCTGCCCTGCCATCGCGCTGGTCATTGCACCGATGCCAGCAGCCGCCCGAACAGCGTATTCCGCGCGGGCTTCGTTGCCTTCTTTGCCCATGCTCTTGCTTGCTGCAGCGAGGATCGCTTGCTGATCCCGGTGCACGACTGAACCGTACCTTCGCCATTGCGGCCGAGGGCCGCACCAGTATCGGAGCCCCAGCCAAGATGTACGAAGCCCCCCGCAGCAGCACACCCCAGATCGTCGAGATGCAGGTCATTCCGGTCGCCGGCCATGACAGCATGCTGCTCAACCTGTGCGGCGCCCACGCCCCCTATTTCACCCGCAATCTGGTGCTGCTCAAGGACAATGCCGGGCGCATCGGTTGTGGCGAGGTCCCCGGTGGCGAAGGCATCCGCCAGGCGCTGGAGCGCTGCCGTGAACTGGTGATCGGCCAATCGGTAGGCCGTTACAACCATGTGCTCAATCGCCTGCGCCAGGCCATCGCCGGCCCGGCCAAGGGGCCGCAGACCACTCAGCATCAGGTCACCTCCGAATCCGAAGCGCGTGTACTCAAGCAACCGCACGAGATCAACCTGCGCCTGGACAACGTGATCACCGCGGTCGAAGCCGCCCTGCTCGATCTGCTCGGCCAGCATCTCGACGTGCCGGTGGCCGAGCTGCTCGGCAGCGGCCAGCAACGCGATAGCGTGCCGATGCTCGCCTACCTCTTCTATATAGGTGAACGCCAGCGCACCGACCTGCCCTATCTTGCAGGTAAAGGCTCGGCAGATGACTGGTATCACCTGCGCCATCAAGCCGCGCTGACGCCGGACGCCATCGCCCGCCTGGCCGAAGCGGCGCATGCGCGCTACGGCTTCAATGACTTCAAACTCAAGGGCGGCGTGATGCGTGGCGCCGAAGAGATGGACGCAATCCGCGCGATCAAGGCGCGCTTCCCCGATGCCCGCGTCACCCTCGACCCCAATGGCGCCTGGTCACTGGATGAGGCCATCGCCCTGTGCCAAGGACAAGGTCACGTGCTGACCTATGCCGAAGACCCTTGCGGCCCGGAGAATGGCTACTCGGGTCGCGAGATCATGGCCGAGTTCAAGCGCGCCACCGGCATCCCCACCGCCACCAATATGGTCGCCACCGACTGGCGGCAGATGGGGCACTCGTTGCGCCTGGAGGCCGTGGACATTCCCCTGGCCGACCCGCACTTCTGGACCATGCAAGGCGCCGTGCGCCTCGGTCAGGTCTGTGAAGAGTTCGGCTTGACCTGGGGTTCGCATTCGAACAACCACTTCGATATTTCCCTGGCCATGTTCACCCATGCCGCTGCGGCCGTGCCCGGCCGCGTCACGGCTATCGACACCCACTGGATCTGGCAGGAAGGCGAGGAACGTCTGACCCGCGAGCCGCTGCAGATCGTCGGCGGCCAGGTGCAGGTCTCGGACAAGCCCGGCCTCGGTATCGAGCCGGACATGGAGCGGATCATGGCCGCCCACGAGCTTTACAAAAAGGTGGCCAACGGCGCGCGTGACGACGCCATGGCCATGCAGTACCTAGTTCCGGGTTGGCAATACGACCCGAAACGTCCCAGCCTCGGCCGCGACTGACTCACGCGGCTTTTATCCAACCCCGGAGTATTCCAATGAAAAAAACATTCCGCGCCTCCCTCCTTTCTGCCCTGGTCGGCATGGGTGTCCTGACCACTCATTCCGCCACCTTCGCCGATGACGTGAAATGGCCGACCCGCCCCGTCCAGGTAGTGGTAATCGCCAACCCAGGCGGCGACACCGACTTCAACGCCCGCATGATGGCCAAGTACTTCAACGAGATCACCGGCAAGACCATGGTAGTGACCAACGTCGCTGGCGGCGGCGGCACCCTGGCGGCCGAACAGGTCAAAGGCGCTGCGGCGGATGGCAACACCATCCTGTTCACCCACCCGGGCCAGTTGATCGTCAACGAAGTGGCCGGCCTGACCGAAGACAGCTACGAGACCTTCGACGTTTCCTGCATCGCTGGCGTCGACAAGAGCACCGTGTTCGTCGCCTCCAAGCAGTCCGGCGTGACCAGCATGAAAGACCTGGTCGACAAGTCCAAGGCTAACCCGGGCAGCATCACCTACGGCACCGAGATGGGCAGCTTCTCCCACCTGCAAGGCCTGATGCTGGAGAAACTTACCGGCGCCAAGCTGAAGATGGTCGACGGCGGCACCGTCTCCGACCGCGTGGTCGGCATGCTGGGCGGCCGCCTGGACATGGGCGCCATCACCTACGGTTCCGTACAGGATTACGTGCAAGGCGGTCAGATGGTCGCACTGGGCCAGCCCAACGCCGAGCGCAACGCCATGCTGGGTGAAGTACCGACCCTCAAGGAGCAAGGCCTCGACATCACCATGGACAAGCCCTACGTAGTGGCCTTCCCGAAAGGCACCGACCCGGCGATCGTGAAGAAGATGTCCGACATCATGCAGCAGATCACCGAGCAGCCTGCCTACGCTGAAGACCTGAAGAAGTTCAAGCAGCCGGTCGCGTTCTTCGCCACCGAAGACGCCAAGCAGATTCTGGCCAAGACCCGCGAAGACTTCATGCAGTTCAAGGATGAACTGCGCAAGGCCAAGTAAGCCATACCGCAGCGCCGGCCCGACCGATTCGGACCGGCGCTGCACCTCAGAACATCGAGGTACACGATGAACACCCTGAACAAGAAAGAACTGATCATCGGCCTTGTCATGCTCGGCGCCAGCCTTACCTATCTGGTTCTGGCACAACAGCTGCCCGGGCATGATGGTGTCGATGCGGCCACGGTGCCGAAACTGCTGGCCGGATTCCTGTCTCTGCTTGGCCTGATGCAACTGGTCAGCGCCTTTGCCAAACCCAAGGCTGCTGCCGAACCCGCCGCCAGTCCGGCTCCTGCAGAAGCCGAAGAGCCAACTGTTGAAATTGTCGAGCCGAAGACCGTCATCAAGACACTCGGCCTGATCCTTGGCTACATGGCCCTGCTCGGCCCTGTGGGTTTCCCGATCATGACCGTGGTTTACCTGTATCTGCAGTTCCTCGTGCTGACGCCGGTAAACCAGAAAGCCAGGCACCTGACCTATCTGCTGATCGCCGTTATCTGCTCTGCGCTCATTTTCCTGCTGTTCCGCGAGGCCTTCGACCTGTTGCTGCCCGCTGGCCTGCTGAACAATTTCATCTGAGGATCGACCATGCTCGAATTACTGCAGCAAGGCTTCGGTGCCGTCTTTTCACTGAACATCATGATGCTGATGGCCGTCGGCGTGGCCATGGGCATCGTCTTCGGCGCCGTGCCCGGCCTGTCGGCGACCATGGCCGTGGCGCTATGCCTGCCGCTGACCTTCACCATGGGCCCGCAAGCGGGTCTGTCGCTGTTGGTGGCACTGTTCATTGGCGCCACATCCGGAGGCCTGATCTCGGCGATCCTGCTGAAGATTCCGGGAACACCTTCATCGATCGCCACGGTGTTCGACGGTGGCCCGCTGATGGAGCAGGGGCACGGCGTCAAGGCGCTGGGCGTCGGCATCGTGTTCTCCTTCCTCGGCACCATCTTCAGCATCGTCGCGCTGATGTTCATCGCTCCGCAGCTGGCCAAGGTCGCCCTGAGCTTCGGCCCGCATGAATACTTCGCCATCGCTGTATTTTCCCTGACCCTGATCGCCACCCTGTCGGCAGGTTCCATGGTCAAGGGCCTGTTCGCGGGTGCGCTGGGTATCGCGGTATCCACCGTCGGCATAGCCCCGGTCGAGGCAGTGCGCCGCTTCACCTTCGGCATCAGTGAGCTCAATGGCGGCTTCTCGATGCTGACAGTGATGATCGGCATGTTCGCCGTGGCCGAAATCATCAAGCTGGCCGAAACAGGTCGCCACGCCGTACAGGGCAAGGCCAGGTCGGTGAGCATGAAGAACATCAAGGGCTTCGGTTTCTCGCTCAAGGAATTTCGCGAGCAACTGCCCAACGCCGGTCGCTCCGGCCTGATCGGTCTGGGCATCGGTATCCTGCCAGGCATCGGTGCGGGCACCTCGAACCTGGTGTCCTACATCATCGCCAAGAAGCGCGCGAAAGACGGGCAAACCTACGGCAAGGGCAACATCGGCGGCGTGGTCGCCAGCGAGACGGCCAACAACGCCGGTATCGGCGGCGCCATGATGCCGCTGATGACCCTGGGCATTCCCGGCGACACCGTCACCGCGATCATGCTCGGCGGCTTCCTGATCCACGGCATCCAGCCCGGTCCGCTGCTGTTCATCAGCCAGGGCCCGCTGGTGTACACCATCTTCGCCGCGCTGATCGTCGCCACCTGCATGATGCTGTTCATGGAGTTCTACGGCCTGCGCCTGTTCATCAAGCTGCTCGACGTGCCCAAGCACATCCTGCTGCCGATCATTCTGGTGCTGTGCGTGGTCGGTGCCTTCGGCCTGTCCAGCCGCCTGTTCGACGTCTGGTCGATCCTGCTGTTCGGTCTGCTCGGCTACGCCTTCGTCAAGGCCGGTATGCCGGCGGCGCCGTTCATCATCGGCTTCATCCTCGGGCCAATGGCGGAAACCAACCTGCGCCGTGGTCTGATGCTTTCGGACGGCAGCTTCGCCGAGTTCTTCACCAATCCGATTGCCGGCACCTTCCTCGGCCTGGCATTGGTGTTCGTGCTCTGGCAGGTGTTCAGTGCATTGCGCCCGAAACCCAGCGCGATCAACGAAATCCTGCGTACCTGATCCACTCACCGCCCCCTCTGCTCAGGGGGCGGTTTCTTTCCCGTCCCGTAATCCCTCAAGCGCTCTAGAACGATGTCTGCAGCGCCTTGAAGCCGATAATGGACGCCCGCATTGATCCAGGTCTAATCTAATCAAGCATTTGATTGATACCCGGATTGGATCAATGTTCGACCTCGCCCAATTGCGCTGCTTCACCACCCTGGCCGCCGAGCTGAATTTCCGCCGCGCTGCCGAGCGCCTGAACATGACCCAGCCACCGCTGAGCCGGCAGATCCAGCTGCTCGAACACCAGTTGGGCGTGGCGTTGTTCACCCGCAGCACCCGCTCGGTGGCGTTGACGGCAGCTGGCCGCGCCTTCTTCGTCGAAGCCCAGGCGCTGCTCGACCAGGCCCACCGCGCAGCGCAAAGCGCCAGGCTGGCTGCCATCGGCGAAAGCGGCGCACTCAACATCAGCTTCGTCGCCAGCGCGGTGTATGACGTGCTGCCGCGCGCGATCACCACCGCCAAGCGCGAACGCCCTGGGGTGGATATCGCCCTGCTGGAGATGAGTACCTTCGAACAGGTGCAGGCACTGCGCGCCCGGCGTGTGGACCTGGCCATCGTTCGAGCGCCCTTGCAACAACCTGGGCTGGTCAGCGAATGCCTGCTGCGCGAACCCTTCGTGCTGGCTGCGCCCGCCGAACATCCACTGGCGCAGCACGAAAGGCCGACCCTGGAAATGCTCCATGGCCAACCCTTCATCCTTTATGCACATACCGCCTGGCAGCCCTTCAACGAACTGCACACCGGCCTGTTTCGCGCCAGCGGCATCCAGCCGGAGTTTGTTCAGGCGCTGGGCTCGACCCTGACCATCCTGTCGCTGGTCAATGCCGGCATGGGGCTGGCACTGGTGCCGCGCAGCGCCAGTGCCATCCGCTTCGAGCAAGTACGTTTCCGCGAGCTGCCGCTACCCGAAGGCATAAGTGGGGAGCTGCATCTGGTCTGGCGCGACGACAACGACAACCCGGCCTTACCGTCGATGATCGCAGCTGTGCGCCAGGCCGCGCACGACATCTATCCGCAGCACTGACGCTCTAACAGGCCGTTGAAAAACGTAGGCGAGGCAGGCAAGACAAGGCGAAAACAGCCGAAAAAGCGCAGTTTACGTGCTGTAAATGAGCATTTTGAGGCTGTTTTTAACGCAGTATTGCCAACGCAGGT